>CANQEW010000006.1 GCA_947596085.1 uncultured Clostridia bacterium
TGAGGGATCCACCTGTTCCCATACCGAACACAGAAGTTAAGCCTCAGCACGCTGATGGTACTTGGCGGGCAACCGCCTGGAAGAGTAGGTCGTCGCCGGATCCCATGAGCGATTCAACCCAACGGTTGGATCGCTCTTCTCTATGCCTCTATAGGAAAAATGAAATCGCTTGCGCAAATGAGCGCGGCGGTTCTTTTCTTGAGAAACAGAGGAAAAATTAAATGCGAAAGATGCAAAGGGGTCCCGGCACTTCCTTTTACGCCAAATATTGACCATTCACGCCTTGCACATTGACAAAACACGCGACATTGTGGAAAATGAAAGGAAAGCGAACAGTAACAGAGGAACCGTGCAAGAGAAGAAGGATTTATCAGACCCACCTCACGAGCAAGCATGCTCTCATGACGTTGAGGACGCCGAAAGCGGATCGCGTGTGGATGGTTCCGGCGCTGCGCAGAGAAGATGGGAAGAATTGTAGGAAGGGGCCAAACGGAATGGATGAACAGAACTTGGGAGCGGAGGAATCCGCGAGCGAGGACATCAGTATGACCATGTCCGATTTCCCGCAGATCATAGAAGATTTTGCGTGGGCGAATCAGTGCTCCGATTGTCCGTTTAAAGAAATCTATCGTAAAAATGAGATGTGTTTGAAGGTGTATAATGAACTTCTGGAGAATTTCAGCATGGGCAAGGCCATCGAGGCGCGCTGCTCCCGCCGTGGGTGAGGCCGCGCAACGGACTGCCGCTGGAAGATGAAGGGGGACAACGCGGTGAAGCGAGGATTCGATTGGCGATATGTCGCAGGCACGGCGCTGCTGGTGGCATTGGCCGCAGTCATATTGGGTGTGTTCTCCCTGCTGGGCCGCGCAAGTGAAGAAGATATCTCGCTGACCGATTCTCTGAATGAGCGCCATGGCTGGAGCTACGAACTGCTTGCGGATGGCCGCGTTCAGACATATGAACCTACCTTTGAAGACGGCAGATATAAGCCGGTGCTGCCCGAGAACGTCCAGGCCGTGCGCATTCGGCGCACGATGACGGAAGATATTGCCAACGCCGAGTTGGAGTGGGTTTCCTCTTTTAACGGCATAGAGGTGTCTTTGAACGGGAGCTCCTCTATACCAGCTTTCCACAGGTCCAACGGGAAGCGGACGGTTTTTTGCGCCTGGGTCGGGAGGAATGGAATTGGGTCGATCAGGAGCAGGGCGACGGCGCGCGGTGGGTGCGCATGACTCTACCCGCGAATTATTTGGGCGGGGAACTGTGTGTAACTACCTATTTCCCGGAGGAAGGGGAAAATCTGTCGCCGGTATATCCGTACATCGGCAACGAGGATTCATTCATAGCGCCGAATGTTGTTCTTTCCCTGAATTCCAATGTCTTCATGATTATCTACGCGCTTCTGGCGCTTCTGATCGCGAGCATGTATCTGCTGGACATTTCCAACGATGACGCGGACGCGAAATCGCTGCTGCTGAGTTTGTATTTTCTGCTGCTGTTTTTAGACGCGGCATATTTTTCCTTTACAGGTTATTACAGCAAACTGAGCGCGCATACATATCTGGGCGTTGCGCAAGAATTGTACGTGGCGCCGCTGTACCTCTATCTGGCGCTGCGGCTGAAAAAGCGGTGGCGGTATCCGCTCTGCGGCATGGTAGTGCTATGGGTGTTGTATGAAGGAGTTCGGGCTTTTCTGAACATCCGGCACGGCCTTATCGGAATTGCGGAAAGCGTCGGACCGGAGTCGCTGGCGGTGCTTCTGGTGGTGGCCGTCGCGTTCTGCCTCGACAGCGTGAAACGGGTTGCGCATTCCTGGAGAGGTAAAAAGCGCCTGAGAGCGTATGGGATCATCGTCGCCGTGGCCGTGTGCGCGCATATCGTCAACAAGATCCACGTATGGGGCGGTGCGCGCGATTATCTGTTGTATGGAATCTGGGAGGCGCTGCGCATGTGGAACTTTGAGCCCATCGTGAGCCTCGTTACCAGCATCGTCACCACGGTGGTATTGATCGCGGTGGTGATGGAGTTCGTGCGCCGCACGCTGCGCACCCGGCAGGAGATGAGCGTTCTGCAGGAACGCGCCCGGCAGACCATGGAGGGCTACAAGCGCATGCTGGTGAAGGAGAGCGCCACAAACGCTCTGCACCACGAGATGCGCCACCACATGATCGCGCTCTCCGGCATATTGAAGAGCGGCGACATCGAGCGAGCCGCTCGCTACGCGGATGCCGTGGCAGGCGATCTCGACCAGCTCCCCGCCGGACGCTACAGCCAGAACATGCTGGTGGACGTGATCGCCGGGAGCTTTCTGGATCGGGCCTGGGCGCAGCATATTCAGGTGGAGCATCGCTTGAACGTGCCACCGGAGATGAACATCGCGGATGAGGATTTGAGCGTATTCCTGAGCAATATGCTGCAAAACGCGCTGGAGGCCTGCGAGCGCATGGGCGATGGCGCGGAGCGCCGCATATTCGTGGAGATGCGCTTGCGCGGAAAGTTTCTGTTCATTCACTGTGTCAACAGCGCGCCGGATGAACCCGTGGAAAGTGAGAATCGACCGGGCCACGGATACGGGCTGGCGGCGATGCGCGGAATTGCGGAGAAGTACAACAGCACGCTGGTGATCGAGCGCGCGGCGGGAGAATTCTCGGTCAAGAGCGATCTCTGCCTGCGCGCGGGTTAATCGGAGAGATACCGGATAGTGATGGATGGCGGGAAGACCACTGGAAGCGCCATTCACGACGTAAATTGACTTTTCACGGCCTACCCATTGACAAACGGTACAACTTTGTTAAAATAGAATTGATCGCATGGCGGAGTGGGGATGTCGTCCGCCGATGTGAACAGTAAAAATGAAAGGGGAGTATACCGAATGAAAAGAATCTTTGCTTTGTTGCTGAGCTTGGTCATGCTGCTCGGCACATGTGCCTTCGCGGAGGAGGCCGCTGCGGCCCACAGCTACACGCTGTCGGACATGGTCGTAACTTATATGGATCAGGTCTTCGATCTGTCGAACGTCGCCCTGGAGATGGATGTCTCCGAGGATGGCGGTTTGCTGCACATAGATGAAAATGGAGACAGCGCGGCGGAAATCGGCGTGACCAAGGTGGATAATCTGTACGTGCTGCATATGGCCGGCACGACTGCGGGCCACAAGGACTTCGCCGTGGATCCGGTGGCCTACGTGGAGCGCACGCTGCGCGAGGGCATCGACGGCTTGGTCTCGCTGCTGCAGGGCATCGATACGCACGACGCGGCGCAGAAGTTTGTGGACTTCCTGGAGAGGCCGATGCCCGAAGCGGTCGAGCCGGAAGCGCCTGTGGAAGCGCCCGAGGAGGAGCCGGGGACGATTACGATTGACTTGTCGTCTCTTTCCATCGAAGGCGACATCATGGGCGCGCTCGAGGCTTGTGTCAGCGAGCAGGGAATCACAGCGGTGGATGGTTCGAACGGCATTCCCGCGGGCGATTATGACGTGACGTCGTTCTGCATGGACGACGAAACCCTCGCCGATTTGCTGGATATGGTCCAGGTCGATGGCAAACCGATCGGAGTGGGCGACGCCATTCGCGAGTCCGGTGCGGAACTCACGCTGAACGTCACCTCCTATTCGAGCGAAGCGGCTGAAGCTTTCGATTTCAGCGCGATCTACGTCATCGACGGTGAGACGTTCGACTTCCATGGTTTGGCCGTCACCACCCCCGCTGAAGACGGTTCTTCCACGGCGTTCACCTTCGAATTCAAGCTGAACGACCAGGTCGCCACGGTGCAGTTCACCACCTCCAACGGCGCAAGCGAGGAGCAGTTCACTCCCGCCTCCGTCAATTTGGACGAAGCGGTGATGCTCCACGAAATGGCGGATGAAGAGGCCGTGTCGGCGCTCTCCGATGCGTTCAATGCTCTGATGAACGATGCGATCACTCCGATTCTGAATCCGGTGATGGCGACTCTCATGGCGGGTGTCGATATGTCGGCAGTCCCGGAGGACGCGCCGGCGGAATAAGGCGGCATTGCTTCGATGAGAGACTTGGCGGTTCAAATCCCGAATTTGAACCGCCGGGATCACTGATAAAGCCTGAATCCTAGTGAGGTTGTGAGGATTGCCGGTAATTTATCCCCCTGAAAACGCTGCGTTTTCAGGGGGATTTTCGCGTTAAATCGCCCCGGCGGGAGCGGCTCTTCCCTTCCATTGAATGTGAATCTATGTTATAATATAAAAGGAGATTGTCTTGCCATCAAGGCTGCCAATGGCCGCCACAGACAAGAATCGGGAAAATCAGAAAACGGAGAAACGCCGCATGAAGAACAAACGCCTGTTGAGCCTCGCACTGGTCGCCCTGTTGATGATTCTGCCCCTTTCCGCCGCGCTGGCCGCGGGGGCGGAGGAGCAGGCGGCGAACGTTCTCCGCGTGGGTTTTTTCGCCTTTTCGGGTTACCATATCCAGCAGGAGGACGGCCGAAGAAGCGGCTATGGCTACGATTTTCTGCAGATGCTCGCCACGCACGCCGGATGGACGTACGAGTATGTGGGCTACGATGAATCCTACGCCGAATGCCTGGACATGCTTCGCCGAGGGGAGGTGGACGTGGTCACCTCCGTGTCCAAGACCCCGGAGCGCGAGGAAGAATTCCTCTTTTCCGACCAGAACATCGGCTTCAATTCCACCATTCTCACCGTGAAAGCGGGCAATCAGGCGGTGGTGGAGGGGGACTATGCCACCTACAACGGCATGACCGTGGGCATGTTGGAGGGCAACTCCAAGAACGCCAACTTTGAGCGCTTCGCCGCGCAGCATGACTTTACCTTTCAACCCGTCTATTTTGCCGGACAGGACGAACTCAGCGCCGCGCTGCAGGCGGGGGAACTGGACGCGGTGGTCACCGGCAGCCTCCGGGTGCTGGAGAACGAATGGCTGCTGGAGTCCTTCGACGCCAGCCCCTTCTACATCTGCGTGCGCAAGGACCGGCCGGAGCTGATGGCTCAGATCAATCAGGCCATCAACGAGATGGATCTGAACGCGCCCAATTGGCGCGATACCCTCCACGACGCGCACTACTCCACCGACATGGGCGGTTCCATCATCATGAACGCCGGCGAGCGCGCCTTCCTGGAATCCTTCCGGGCCTCGGACCGTCCCCTGCGGCTGCTGTTCAACCCGGACTGGGCCCCCTACTGCTACTTCCAGGACGGTCAGGCCCGCGGAGTGCTGCCTGCCATCTTCGACGCTGTGGCCCAGCGGCTGGATTTAAAGTACGAATTCATTCCGGTGGAGGATCAGGCGGAGTATTACGCGCTGCGGTCGGAGGGGGAGGCCGACGTGGTGCTGGACTTCGACAGCGATTACTATCAGGCGGAGGAGGAGGGCTATAAGATCACCGAGCCCTACTTCGAGACCAATTTTTCCCGATTGACGCTGAATGATTTCACCGGATCGGTCGAGCGGTTGGCGCTGATGGAGCGCTCGGACAGCTTGATCGAATATGTGAAAGACCGTTACGCGGACAGGACGTTCGTCCAGTGCGATTCGGTGGACGACTGCGTTCAGGCCGTGCTGGACGGGCGGGCCGACGCCACGATTCTCTACTCCTACACCGCCGAGCGGTATGTCCGGCAGGATACCCGCAACCGCTTATCCTCAGCCGTGCTGGGCCGGACCGCCGTGTCCTATGCCGTGGGTACGGACATTCCGCAGGGATACCATCTGCTCTCCCTGCTGGAGAAGGGCGCGCGCAGCATCGGGGACGCGGAGCGGGATGTCATCGTGGCGCGGGAGACCGATGTGGAGCGGGATCTGCGGATGGGCTTCATTGCCCTCGTCTACCGGAATCCGATCTACGGCGTTTTGGCTACCGCGGTGGGGCTGTTGCTGCTGTTCATGCTGGCGATGCTCGTGGCGCGCACCCGCAACCAGGACCAGCTGAAGCGGAAGGTCGCCCAGGCGACCAGTGAATTGGAGGCCAAGACCCGGGAATTGTCCGCCGCCCTGCAGGCCGCCGACGCCGCAAGCCGCGCCAAGACCACCTTCCTCAACAACATGTCGCACGATATCCGCACCCCCATGAACGCTATCATCGGCTATACCGCCCTGACCACCACCCACTTGGACAACCGCGAGCGGGCGCAGGACTACCTGACCAAGATCGCCCAGGCGTCCAACCACCTGCTCAGCCTCATCAACGATGTGCTGGATATGAGCCGCATCGAATCGGGTAAGGTCACCATCGAGGAGCGGCCGGAGAATCTGGCGGATATTTTGCAGGCGCTGCGAAACATCATACAGTCCGACATTCATGCCAAGCAGCTGGAGCTGTTTATCGACACCGTGGACGTCACCGAGGAGGAAGTCTTCTGCGACCGGCTGCGGCTGAACCAGATTCTCTTGAACCTGAGCTCCAACGCCATCAAGTTCACACCCACGGGCGGCGAAGTGGCGATCCGGGTCACCCAGAAGCCATCCCCGAAGCAGGGCTACGGCGTCTACGAATTCCGGGTCAGCGACACGGGCATCGGCATGAGCCCGGAGTTTGTCAAGACCGTGTTCGATCCCTTCACCCGCGAGCGCACATCCACCGTCAGCGGCATCCAGGGCACCGGCCTGGGCATGGCCATCACCAAGAACATCGTGGAGATGATGGGCGGCTCCATCGCGGTGGAGAGCGAGCCGGAAAAGGGCACCACCTTCACCGTTTCCCTGGAGCTGCGCTTCACCGCCGAGCACCGAAACATGGGGCCCATCGCGGAACTGAGCGGGCTGCGGGGCCTGGTCGTGGATGACGACATGGTCTGCTGCCAGAGCGTCTCCAAGATGCTCCGACAGATCGGAATGCGGGCGGAGTGGACCCTGTCCGGCAGAGAGGCGGTGGCGCGCACCGCCGAGGCCGTCGAGCTGGCGGATCCCTTCCAGCTGTACATCGTGGACTGGTCGATGCCGGAAATGAACGGCGTGGAGACCGTTCGCCGCATTCGCAAGATCATCGGCGACGAGCATCCCATCATCCTCATGTCCGCTTATGATTGGTCGGACATCGAGCAGGAGGCGCGGTTGGCGGGCGTGACGGGATTCATCAGCAAGCCCCTGTTTGCGTCCGATCTGCACCACACGCTGGAGCGCAGCCTGGGCCGCGCGGCGGAGACCGCCGCCGCGAAGCGAGAGCCGGAACAGGAATTCGTCGGCAGACACATCCTGCTGGCCGAGGATAACGACCTGAACCGGGAGATCGCCGTGGAACTGCTGCAGGAGGCGGGATTCGTCGTGGATTGCGCCGAAAACGGCCGGCAGGCGTGCGACATGGTGCGCCGGTCCGCGCCGGGCGGCTACGATCTGGTGCTGATGGATATTCAGATGCCCCTCATGAACGGCTACGAGGCCACGCGCGCCATCCGCGATCTGGAGGATCCCGCGCTGGCGAATATCCCCATCATTGCCATGACCGCCAACGCCTTCGAGGAGGATCGGGAGATGGCGCTGAAGGCCGGCATGAACGGCTATTTGGCCAAACCGGTGGACGTGGAGAAGATGATGGAGCTGCTGGGGAAGCTGTTCCGAAATGAGAATTGACCGCGCTGAACGGACGAATCCCGGCGGATTCTTCAAAAAGACGGAGCCGCGCTTTGCGCCGGAGGAGCCCAGACCGTGAAAAAAGGATCGCTACGCGCGACCCTTTTTTCGCAACCGAAGCCCGGAGGCGAGCGCCTCCGAGCTTCGGTTCGTTGATTGAGAACGATTTTCTATGCCAGCCGCGCCAGCGCCGCGTTCAGGCGCTCGAGCGTCTCGTCCCTGCCCAGCAGATAGGCGATTTCAAACGCGCCGCCAGGGGTGGATTGCTGGCCGGAGATGGCAATGCGCAGCGGCCAGAGCACCTGGCCGTTCTTCATGCCGGAGGCGGGAATCGCGGCCATCACCACGTCGTGCAGGTTCGTTTCCGTCCAATCGGAGATGCCCTCCAGCACGGGTTTGACGAACTCCAGCGCCGCCTTCGCGCTCTCGACGGTGCTCTTCTGCTTCTTGTTGGCGAAGTAATCCAGCGGGAAGTCCGGAAGCTCCGCCAGGAAGCGCACCATGCCGGGGAGCTGATTGAATACTTCGGTGCGGCCCTGCAGCAGCTTGCCCAGGCGATGAAAGTCGAACTTCGCGGGATCGAGCGCCTTGGAGAGCCAGGGCGTCGCCAGCTCCAGATACTTCTCCGGGGAGAGCTTGTGGATGTACTCGGCGTTGAACCAGTTGAGCTTCGCCTGATCGAACACCGACGGGCTCTTGCTCAAGCCCTCGAGATCGAAAACTTCCTCCAGCTCCTTCAGCGTGAAGAACTCTCGCTCGCCGCGCGGGCTCCATCCCAGCAGCGCCAAGTAATTGATGACGGCCTCGGTCAGGTATCCCTGCGCCAGCAGATCCTCGAAGGATGGGTCGCCCTTGCGCTTGGACATCTTGCGCTTGATGGCGGTGGGATTGCCGTTCTCATCGGCCGGGCCCGGCACTTCCACCATCACCGGCGTGAGGTGCACGTACTTGGGCGGCTCCCAGCCGAAGGCCTCGTAGAGAAGATTATACTTGGGCGCGGAGGACAGATACTCGTTGCCGCGCATCACGTGGGTGATGCCCATCAGATGGTCGTCTACCACGTTGGCGAAGTTGTAGGTGGGCAGGCCGTCGGCCTTGATCAGCACGTTGTCGTCCAGCGTGTCACAGTCCACCTCCACGCGGCCGTAGATCACGTCGTCAAAGCCCGCCTTGCCCTCGGTGGGGATGTTCTGGCGCACGACGTGAGGCACGCCCGCGTCCAGCTTGGCCTGAATCTCCTCCCTGGACAGATGCAGGCAGTGCTTGTCGTATTTGAAGGTCTCGCCCCGCTTCTCGGCCTCGGCGCGGGCCTCGTCCAGCCGCTCTTTGGAGCAGAAGCAGTAATAGGCGTGGCCGGAGGCGATCAGCTTTTCGGCCCACGGCCGGTAGGTGTCCCGTCGCTCGGACTGTATGTAGGGGCCGCAGGGGCCGCCCACGTCGGGACCCTCGTCGTGGGTCAGCCCGGCGGTGGCGAGGGAGTTGTAGATCACGTCCACCGCGCCCTCGACCTCGCGGTCCTGATCGGTGTCCTCGATGCGCAGTATGAACTTGCCTCCATTGCGGCGGGCGAAGAGGTAGGTGTAGAGCGCGGTGCGCAGGTTGCCCAGGTGCATGTAGCCCGTGGGACTGGGAGCGAAGCGAGTGCGTACCTCCATGAATGTCAAAACTCCTTTATCGTAAAGTGATTCGCGAAAAACCGAGCGCTTTCCGCGAGGCGGGCAAGGCCGCGGTTTTCTGAAAGCCGCGATTTTTCAGGCGCGGGCTCAGGCGGCAGGCATGATTTTTCCCGCGCCTTTGCTTCGAGGAAACCAAATCTGACGTGCGCGCCGTCAGATTTGGTGGAACATGCCGCGCCTGGAGCGGGTCGCCTTATTCTTCGTCCGTGCAGAACGCGAATACGGTGGTGAAGTCGTACTTCTCGCCGGCGCGCAGCACGCTGTCCGGGAAGTTCGGATGGTGGATGGAGTCCGGCGCGTACTGGGTTTCGAGGCAGAAACCCTCAAAGGGCTCGTATACCTTGCCGCTGACGCTGGGATGCTTGCCGTGCAGGCTGCAGCCCGCGTAGAACTGCATGGCGGGCATGTCGGTGAACACGTCCATCACGCGTCCGCTTACGGGCGCGCTGACGCTCGCGGCAAAGCGCAGACCGATCTCCGGATCGTTGATGTTGAAGTTGTGATCCACGCCGCCGCCGTAGCGGAGCTGATCGTTCGATTCGGTCTGGTCGATCACGTTGCCCAGGCGGGTGGGATTGCGGAAATCGAAGGGCGTGCCCGTCACGTCCGCGTTCTCGCCGGTGGGGATCAGGTCGGGGTCGCCCACGGTCACGGTGTCGGCGTTGATCTCAAACACGTGGTCGAGCACCTTGCCGCTGCCCTCGCCCTCCAGATTGAAGTAGGAGTGGTTGGTCAGGCTGCACAGCGTGTCCTGGTCGGAGACGGCCTCGTAGTGGATGATGAGCTCGTTCTCGTCGGTGAAGGTGTAGGTGACCATCACCTTGAGGGTGCCGGGGTAGCCCTCCTCGCCGTCGGGACTGATGTAGCGCAGGATCAGCGAATCCTCGCAGATGCCCTCCAGCGGCGTGGCGTCCCAGAACTTCGAATCGAAGCCCTCGTTGCCGCCGTGCAGGTGATTCTTGCCCTTCTCGTTCTTTGCCAGATGCAGCGCCTTGCCGGACACGGTGCACTCGCCGCCCGCGATGCGGTTGCCCACGCGGCCGATCAGCGCGCCCATGTAGCCGGTGCGGGGCACGTAGCCGGACACGTCGCCGAAGCCCAGCAGCACGTTGCCGAGTTTGCCGTCGCGGTCGGGGACGTTGATGGCGCAGAGGATTCCACCGTAGTTGGTGATCTCCACGGACGCGCCGGAGGCGTTCTTCAGGATGTACTTATCCGCTTCGCGGCCGTCGGGCAGTCTGCCGAAGCCGGTCTTGGTGATGCTCATAGTCGTAACCTCCTCCAAGGATTTTCTTCCTATCCCATGATACAACCAAATCGCCCGGATTTCAAGCCCCCGGCGGCTTTTTCTCCGGCTTGACTTTGCGCGGAAGCAACGGTATAATAAAATGTATGAAGGGGAGGAATGACTATGTTTCAGTATAGAACGCACGGCACCTGCTCCCAGCAGATTCTGTTGGATATCGACGGCGACGTGATCCGCAAGGTGGAGTTCGTCGGCGGCTGCAGGGGCAACACGCAAGGGTTGGCCCGGCTGGCTGAGGGCATGAAGGTGGACGAAGTAATCGCGCGTTGCAAGGGCATCCTGTGCCAGCCGACCACGTCCTGTCCGGATCAGCTCGCGCGGGCGCTGGAACTGTACAAGGCGGAGAGGGAGAAGGCCCAGGGATGAACCGCAGGGAAGATTCCGGAGCGAAGCGTTCATACGCGCCGAACATGGCGGCGCCGCCGAAGCGGCGGAGGAGCAACCGCGGCCTGCTGGGCGTGATACTGACGCTGGTGTTGCCCCCGCTGGGTATGATCTATCTGTGGCGCGAGGGCGTGTTCCGCACGCGCGGCAGAGTGGTGCTCACCGCTCTGGGCACGGTGATCCTGACGGTGTGGTGCGTGCTCCTGCTGCCGACGCAGCAGCTTCGAAGCGATGTGCCCGTGCCGGTGGCCCCGGCGCTGGTGACCATCGCTCCGGACGATGGTACGGCGTCGGCGCTCTCCAATCTGGACGAGCTGCTGGCCGTGCGCCAGGCGGAGCGCGACGCAGCCGCGGGCATCACGCCGGAACCCGTCGCCACCGACAGCGCGGAGTTTCTGGCGGAGCAGCAGGCGATTCTGCAGACGATCGTGTACTCGGTCTACGGCGACAGCGCGCGCTATTACCACGTCGCTCCCGTGTGCGGCACGCAGTCCAACCGCCGGGAGCTGACGATCGAGGAGGCCATGCGCAACGGCATGGGCCCCTGTCCGAACTGCAATCCGCCGATTTATGAGGGCCCGTGGTAAACTGGTAGAATAAGACAGCAATTGTCGAATTAAAGTCATAATAATATTCTTGACGAACACATGGAACCAAAGCTATGATGTAATGTAGAATGGTTCTATGTGTTTTTGTATCCACGTATAAGATACGGATCGAGGAGGCCATGCGATGTTTTGTTCAAAGTGCGGGAAAACCATCCACGAGAGTGACGTCGAATGTCCGCATTGCCATGCGGCAATCGGTGAAAATCGTTTTGGCGGTACCCCGTATACGTCCGCGCAGTTCGTTATTCATCCGGGTCAGAAGAAGTTTGAGCCGGTAAACGACTATACGCGCACCACTTATACTACAAAGGGAGAGACGGCCGAGGACGACAGCGCGGTGGACAGCCGCACCACCTATCGCCCGGTATATCAGAATCGCCCGGTGCCGGAGGCCGTGAAGGCGGAGATTCGAAACGGCCTGAAGATTGAAAAGAAGAATGGCCCGAAGGTCGGCGACGTGGTGGAGGATGATGACAGCGTCGCGAACTTCATACCCGGCGTGCCGCTTTCGAAGGCCGCGCAGGAGACGCTCAGCGAGCTCGATGAGGAGCTCAAGCCCGAGGAACAGATTGACCGCTCCCAGTTCATGAGCCGTCCGATCCAGTCCACTGGCCGCGCGGGCATCTCCCGGGATGTGAGCGAATACATACGCCAGCTCGAGGACAATCAGAACCGCAAGGCGGCTTCGCGTCGCCGAGGCCAGAATGTCTACGACGACTACGCGCCGACCGACGAAAACTACGCGCCTCAGACCGACGAGTATGCGGAGCAGGGCGAGTACGAGGAGGGCTACGAGGACGTTGACGAGGGCGAGTACGCGTACGACGACCGCCGCTTCCCCTTCAGCGTGAGCCAGATCATCAAGATTGTGGTGGCGCTGATCGCGGTGGCCGCGCTGGCGTTCGGCCTGATTACGTGGATCCGCTACGTGCGCGGCAACCAGAGCTCCGCGCCCATCGAGGGCGTCAGCGAGTCGCTCTATGAGCAGGGCATCGAGCTGATCCGCAGCCACGCGGACAGCACCTACGTCGATTCCCTGGTGTCGACCTACGCCAACGACGGCTTGATCTCCACCACGGCGAAGATTGAGGAAGGCAAGAGCGCCATCAACGCGCTGCTGCCCGCGGAGCCCGCCGCCAACGATCAGACCTTCATCGACGCGCTGCTGAAGATCGAGGATAACATCGGCAACGCCGTGATCATGGATGGCATCGCCCGGGCGAGCGGCAATCCCGAAGAGAGCGCCGCTTCCTCCGAAGCCAACTGGCAGCTGGTAAACGGAGCCATCACCCAACTTGAAAACGCGACGGCTGCCGCTGAGTTGACCGCGATCATCAACGGTCAGACGATCACCGTGCAGAGCGCGACGCCGCCGCCAACGGAGCCGCCCAAGACCTACAACACGCTCTCCAAGGGCGACGAGAACAGCGAGGTCATGCAGCTGCAGGTGCGGCTGTACAACCTGGGCTATCTGAACGACAACCGGGACGGCGTGTACGGCAGCAAGACGGCCACGGCGGTGGGTCTGTTCCAGCAGACCGTCGGCCTGGAGGCCACCATGATCGCCGACAACGAGACGCAGACGCGCCTGTACGCGGACGACGCGCCCTATGCGCCCGGCGCGACCACCCCGTCTCCCGCGCCCACCGCCGCGCCCACGCCCGAGCCCACGGAGGCGATGATCCAGCCCGCCGAGGCGGATGGAGACGCGGTCTGACGACGAAGAATGAGAGCGAGCGGCCTTCCTGGGAAGGCCGCTCTTTTGCAAAGGAGGCGGAAATATGGGAAGGCCCATCGTCGCACTGATTTACGATTTTGATATGACGCTGTCGCCCCAGAACATGCAGGAGTTCACCTTTCTGCCGGGCATCAACGTGGAGCCGGACGCTTTCTGGGGCGCGTGCCGGGAGTTCTCGCTGGCGCACCAGATGGACGGCATTTTGAGCTACATGTACATGATGCAGCACATGGCGCAGGGCAACATGGAGCTCACCCGGGAAACCCTGCGCGGCCTGGGCGAGGGCGTGGAGTTTTACCCCGGTGTAGAGGACTGGTTCGGCCGCATCCGCGAGATCGGCGACGCGCTGGATATGGACGTGGAACATTACATTATTTCCTCGGGATTGACGGAGATCATCGAGGGCTCGCGCATCGGACGTGAGTTCAAGGCGGTGTTCGCCGCGTCGTTCTGCTACGACGAGGCGGGCCGGCCCATTTGGCCCTCGTCGGCGGTGAACTACACCTCCAAGACCCAGTATCTCTTCCGCATCAACAAGGGCATACTGGACGTGACCAACGATGCGGACCTGAACGCCTATACGCCGGAGTACAAGCGGCGCATTCCCTTTTCCAATATGATCTACATCGCCGACGGACTGACGGACGTTCCCTGCATGAAGATGACAAAGCAAAAGGGCGGCTACTCCATCGCGGTGCACCCGCCAGGGAGCACGGAGCTTGCGGACGACATGCTGCTGCAGGGCCGCGCGGACTTTTCGGTCGAGACGGATTACACCGCCGGCAGCGAACTGGAGCGCATCGTGGCGATGCTGATGCGCCGCATACGGGCTTCGAGCGACCTGTCCGTGGAGCACGCGCTGCAGGTGCAGCGCGCGCACGGCCGTCGCGGCGAGCGCGTACCGCTGGACATTCCTCTGCGCGGCGGGTTGGACGTTGAGGAGAAGGAATAGGCATGAACCCGCCCTGCGCCTTGCGAATGGAGGGATACGATAGAATTCGGCAAAAAAGTCCGCGTTTCACGTACAGACCGGCGCCGCCCAATAAAAAAATGCGCAACTTTCCGAAAGGATTTCGATGGGTCCTTGACAAATAGCCCTAAGAAGCGTATGATATATATGGAAAGTGACGGAGGTGTTAAACTTATGGACAGCACCGATCTCAAGATTATCTCCATGTTGAAGAAAAACGCGCGCATATCGGCGTCGGCGATCGCCAAGGAGGTCGGTTTGGCCGTTTCCTCCGTAACCGAACGCATGCGCAGGCTTGAGACCCAGGGCGTAATTTTGCAGTATACCGCCATCGTGGACAATTCCAAGATCGAGGGCGGCATCACGGCCATGATCGGCATCAAGATCGAACATACCCGCTACATCGACAAGCTGGCGGACATCATCTCGAGCGATTCCCACGTGGTTTCGTTCTACGTCCTCACCGGCGATTTGGACTATATCGCGATGATCTACGCGGTGTCCACGGAGGAATTCCGGCAGGTGCATCGCTCCATCGCGGGCCTGGAGGGCGTGGCGGCCGTCAAGACATACTACATACTCAGCACGAAATCCAACGAGGAGCGGGGCGAGTGACCGCATTGCGAAAGGGGCGGGAATCCAAGCGATTCCCGCCCCTTCGTCTGCGCGCCCGTCAGAGCGTGCGCAGAAGCTTTACGCAGCGGCCCAGCACGCGCACCTCGGGCGCAGGGGCCACGGCAGCCTCGAATTCCCGGTCGAAGGCCTGAAGCTGAATGCGCATGCCGTCCAGCTTCTGCAGCTTGCGCACGACGCGTCGCCCCTTGAACTCCACCAGCATCAGTGCGCCGTCCTGCGCGTGCGTTTCCGGCACGGTGAGCAGCAAGTCGCCCGCGTGCACGCGGAAGCCGCGCAGGCTGTCGTCCGGCGCGCGGAAGTAGAGCACCTTGTCCGGCGCGCCGCCCTCGATCTTTCCGCCGATGATCGGGGTGAGCACGTGGTCGATCACCACGCCCTTCTCGTCCATCACCGGTACGCGGCGCACCACGCCGCCCAGCGCGTCCAGCCAGGCGTCCGTGGCCTCGTCCGAGGCCTTCTGCTGCTCCGGGGGAACGCCCTCGGCGGGCAGCACGTAGGCGCGCGGCCGGGGGCGCAGCTTGACCTCCGGCTCGGCGGCGACCTCCAGCTCTGTGGAGATGGGGTTCTCCGCGCCCAACAATTTCAGGATGCGCTGGGCCTGATCGTCCGATACGATGCGCCTGCCCGATTCGATGTCCTTGATGACGTTCTCCGCCATGCCGCACTTGCGGCCCAGCTGCTTCTCCGTAAGCTTCGCGTTCAGGCGTGCCTTATGGATGGCGTCTCCCAATCGACTCATGATTTCATTCCTCCATATGTGTTTCGCCCTGTGAAAGCCTGCGCCGCCACTGTTGAAAGCGCGGCTCCGGAGGCGCTTCAAACAACATCTCTTCGCCGCTGCGCGGGTGGACGAAGCCGATGCGAAACGCGTGCAGGAGCTGTCCGCCGGTCACAGGATAGGGCATTTTTTTGGGCCCATAGAGGGGATCGCCCAGCAGGGGGTGGCCGATCGAAGCCATATGTACGCGAATTTGATGCGTGCGGCCGGTGGCGAGCCGGCATTCGAGCAGCGTCGCGCCCCGCAGCCGCTCCAAAACGCGCCAGTGGGTGGTCGCTTCCCGGCCGTTGGGCACAATGGCCATGCGCTTGCGGTCGACGGGATGGCGGCCGATGGGGCCGTTCACCGTGCCTGCGTCCTCGCGAAAGCCGCCCTGCGCGATGGCCAGATAGGCGCGCTGCACGGTGTGGGCCTTGATCTGCTCCGAAAGCGACGCGTGGCTGAAGTCGTTCTTCGCCACCAGGAGCAGCCCCGAGGTGTCCTTGTCGATGCGGTGGACGATGCCCGGGCGCAGCTCGCCGCCCACGCCGGACAGGTGGTCAAGCTTCCCCAGCAGAGCATTCACCAGCGTGCCATCCGGGTTGCCCGCCGCCGGATGCACCACCATGCCCGAGGGCTTGTAGACCACGGCCAGATCGTCGTCCTGATACAGAATGTCCAGCGGGATATCCTGCGCCTGCGCGCGGGCGGGCGCGGCCTCGGGCAGATCCACCCGCACCGCGTCTCCAGCCTTGAGCTTGTATCCGGCCTTGGTCTGCACGGCCGCGTTGACGCGCACATGTCCGTCGTGGATCAGCGCGCCCGCCCGGGAGCGGGTAACGCCGGCAGCCAGCGCGGCGATCACGTCCAGCCGCTCGCCGGATTCCTCTTCGGAGACGATGTGCGTTCGCTGCTTCGCCTCATCCATGGGCCTTCCTCCATTCCGCGAGGATCACTGAAAGCACCACGAGCCCCGCGCCCACGCAGACGAAGACGTCCGCCGGATTAAACACGGCGAAGCGCACGAAGTCCAGACGGATGAAGTCGATCACGAAGCCGTAGGCGAGCCGGTCCCAGAGGTTTCCCAGGCCACCGCCGGCGATCAGCCAAAGCCCGGCGCGCTCCAGCGTTGGCGTGTCCGGATGGGTGAGCAGATAGCCGAGCACCCCGGCGATCAGCGCTCCGGTGAGCGCGACCAGCAGCCACGGCGCGCGATCCGAGAGCATGCTGAAGGCCGTGCCTCGGTTTTCGGCGTAGGCCCAGCTCAACACGCCGGAGATGGCCGTGCGCACGCCTGCGGGTGCGAGCGCGGCGGCCGCGGCGCGCTTGAGCAGGCGGTCCAGTGCGACCACCGGCACGATCAGCCACCAGAGCCTACATCCGCGCTTCAATTTCATGAATAACCTCCGCGATGAAACCGCCGATGAGCGGTATGTTTTCGGTAATCAATCCGCGCAGCAGCACCAGCGCCGCCGCGCCCAGCACCGTAAAACCGAAGGAGAAGCCCAGCCCCCGCAGCATGCCGTAAAAGAGGTTGGTGAGGATCAGCCTGCGGCGGTTGGACACGTGCTCGACATACTCGTCCAGCCGCATTCGCTCAAGCGTGCCGATCAGCCGTTCGATCAGTCCCCGGTCGTAGTCCTTCACGCACCCACCTCCGGGCACAGCTTTCCCCGTTCCGGGAAAAATATGCGGACGGAACTGCCCCAGGGAATCCAAACAGCCCGTCAAACAGAGTTTGACAGGCTGCGCTGTTTCCGTGCCTTATTTTTGCGCGTCGTCGCCGTTCAGGAAGGCGAGCTGCTCGCTGATCAGCTTCTTGATGCTCTCCTTGTAGGAGTTGATCTTGCCGCTGAGGCTCTCAGCTTCGGCATTGAGCCGGCTCACGTTCTGCTCCGCGTTGTCCGTGATGATCTTGGCGTGCTCGTTCGCCTCGGCTACGGTCTTTTCAGCCTGTGCGCCGGCGTCTTCGACCATCTGCTTGGCCTTTTGCTGGGCCGTGGATACCGCCTCGTCGGCGATGCGCTGAGCGCTGATCAGGGATTCGCGAATGGCGCTCTCCAGATTCTTGAAATAGCCCTTCTCATTGTAATCGGGCAACTTCTTCTCCATCTCGGCATTGGTGGCCTCGGCCGTAGCGAGGGAGGTCTGCAGTTCCTTCACCTTCTCGCTGAGGCTGTGATTCTCCTGAAGCATTGCGCTCAATTGTTCGGCCAGTTCGTCCAGAAAATCATCCACCTGCTCCACATCGTAGCCGCTCTGCTCGACGATGGCGAATTCCTTTTCCTGAATATCCTTCACGCTGATTGCCATTTGTATCGCTCCTTTTCTGTGAATGGTCGAGGCTGTTTCAGCCAGTGTATCGAAAGAGGCGTATACCCTGTCGCCCCTTGCGTGTGAGTCCATCGAAGCTCTCCACGCGCAGCCGCCCGTAGCCGCGCACCGAGAGCAGATCGCCCTCGTTCAACTGCGCGTCGCCGCGAAGCGCTTCCATGTGGTTGCGCTTGACCAGCCCGGCCTCGATCAGCCGCTGGGTTTCGCTTCGAGAGAGTTTCAATGCCGCCGCCAATACCGCGTCGAGCCGGAAGCTGGGTGCGGTGATCCGCAGGGAAACGCCCTCCGGCGGCCGGAGTGGGGGTGCTCCGTCGAGCCTGCGCAGCCTGAGCTTCGCGCGGCCCGCGGATTCGAGGTTGGCGAGGATGTAGTCCGCCACGTCGCGATGAGCAAACAGGCAGGCGCTTCCGTCAATTTCGAGCGGCGCGATATCGCCAATGGCGTCGCGCTCGAGCCCCAGCCCCATCACCGCTCCCAGCAGATCGCGATGGCCAGGGGAGGCGTACTTGGCGTTCCAGCTGAGCTCCAGAGGGGAGAGGGGGTAGTCCTCTTCCGCAGGGGCTTCCTCCGCGTAAAAGGCGGCGATGTAGCGCTCCGCGCCCTCGTAGCCGCCCCAGAGGGCCAGCCGCGCGCCCGCGTCGCTTGCCGCTGCGCGGCAATCCGCCTCCATTGCGGGCTCCAGAAAGCGAGTGAAACACACTCCTCCCGCGTGGGCCGCCCGCAGCGCCAGTTCGCGCAGACGCTTGACCTCCAGTTCCGCTTCCGTTCCCATCAGCGTATGGTGCGGAAGAAAGCGTACAGCAACCACCAGAGGCGGTTGAGAACCGACAGCCCGATCAGCGCGAAAAAGCAGGTGAAGTCCAGACGCACGCCGGTCCGCGCTATCAGCCACAGGCTCAACCGGCGAAACGGCGATATGAAGGGCTGAATGAACGTCTCAACCCAATCCACAAGCGCGTTGCGGGCGTTGAACAGCGTCAGGAACCAGTACAGCAAAATCGCGATGCGCAGTACGCTCATGAACACCGACACCGCCTGGAAAACCCTG
This sequence comes from uncultured Clostridia bacterium, assembly GCA_947596085.1. GTDB lineage: Bacteria > Bacillota > Clostridia > Christensenellales > Aristaeellaceae > SFTH01. The sequence continues at coordinate 19,017 of CANQEW010000006.1, forward strand.
TAAAGCGTCATGCGGGAAATCCCTCCTCAGCGCGCCAACGGATCAGTAGCGCGAGTCCGTGTCGTAGGTCTCGTTCACCTCGACGCCCGAGGGCGCGATCAGATAGGTGTGCTCGGACGCCTTTCGAATGGTGGCGTGCAGCGCGAACACCGCGCCGGAGAGGGTGTCCACGGCGCGCTGCATCAGCCGCGCGTCCAGATCGTCCATCGTGAGCACCACCGTGTTGTTCAGGATCAGATTGTCGATCACGTCGCAGCAGTCCTCCAGATTGCGAAGCGAAAACATCACCGTGCGCTGGCGGCCGGAATTGCGCTGCGGCGCGCTGCGCTGAACGTCGGCCGGAGAATCCTCGAGGCTTCCGAAGCGAGAGCTGCGCGGGGTGTAATCGTAGCGGCTCGGCTGCGGCTGGCGCGGTTCGTACTGCGATTCAGCGCGGCGAGAAGGCGCGCTATTGCCACGTTGGGACGCCTCGAAGCGGCTTCGCGACGCGTTGCGCTCCATCCGGGGCGCGCGCGTAGGCGCGTAGGAAGACGTGCGCCGGGTGGTCATCGCCGTCTGGCGCTGCGGCTGCTGACGGGGCTGCTGGCGCTGCGGCGTGTAAACCGGCTGGCGGCCGTAATTGCCCGACTGATATTCATCCTCATAATAATCCTGTGGATTTTCATCGTCGACGAGGCCGATAAACTCCAGTACCTTGCCGAGGCCGCCGCCCTTCTTCGCCATCTGTCTTTCCCCTCCGTGTTTTTCCGTGTTAACTCTTCCGCGGCCGTTCGCCGAACAGTGCCCGGCCCAGCCGCACCATCGTCGCGCCCTCCTGGGCGGCCACGATGCAATCCCCAGACATGCCCATGGAGAGCGTATCGAAGGCCGTATTCTCAATCTGCTGATCCCGCAGGCGCTCGAACCAGTCCCGCGTGCGCCGGAACAGCGGGCGCAGGGATTCCGGGTCATCCGTCAGCGGCATGATGACCATCAGTCCGCGCAGCCGCAGGCCGGGCAGTTCGGCGCAGCGCCGCACGAAGGCTTCCAACTCCTCCTCGCGCACGCCACCCTTCTGGGGCTCCCGGGCGATGTTGAGCTGCACCAGCGCGTCGAGCCGCCGGTCCGCGGCCAGCGCGCGGCGGGAAAGCTCCTGCGCCAGCGCATCGCGGTCCAGCGACTGCACCATGTCCACCCAATCGGCGATGTATTTGACCTTGTTGGTCTGGAGCGATCCGATCAGGTGCACCTGAAAGCCCGGATGGAGCCGCTCGCGCTTCTCCATGAGCTCCTGCACGCGGTTTTCGCCGATGGTATGCAGCCCCGCCTCCCAGGCGAGGTTGACCGTCTCGACGCTCTGCGTCTTGGTTACGGCGCAGATCTCCGCGCCGCCCCACTTCGCCGACGCGTCGGCGATGCGCTCCCGCCAGACGCGGGCGTTCTCAAGGATGGTTTCTCGTTCCATATCACTCACTTGATGAGCACGCGCTGACCCACGTCGAGCGCGCCCTCCACCAGAGGCTGGATCAGCGCGTTCCTGCCGTCGTTGGAGAGAACCTCCACCGGGATGAACGTGCCGCCCGGCACATCGTACAGCCATACCCCCATCTGGCCGTTCTGCTCGGTGAGCGCCTTTGTGGTCACCGACAGGCCGGAGATGGTGATGCTCAGAATCGCCTTGCCCGTACGCTGATAGATCAGCGGGCCGATGGGGTTGTCGATTTCAAATACCGCCAACAGCGTGCCCGCGCCCTTCTGGACGCTGGTGACCGAGGCGGTGAAGGCCAGATCCTCATAGCCCTGAATCTGCAGGTAGTATTCCTGGCCCACGACGGGGTTCCAGGAGGGGTCCGTGTTAACGATGGCCACATACCAGCGATCCTGATTGACCAGCCGGTACACGGGGGTGGAAGCGCTCGTATTCTGGCTCAGGCTGCCGCCTGCCAGCACCGTGCGCACGTCCTGCGCGGTGAGGGAGGGCAGGTTTTCCACGCTCAGGTCGCTCTCGTAGCCGTCCGTATAGAAGGACACCACACCCGGCGACTCCGCCGTCTCCACGCGGCGCCAGGACTGAATATTGGTCATGCGGGTGTTCTCTTCCTCATAGAGGCGGGTCAGCCGCGCGTCCTCGCGGCGGTTCTGGCGCAGATACTCCTGCCGGTTGACCATCGCTGTCTCGAGCTGCTTCGCGGCCGTGAGCAGGCTGCCCCGGGTGTCGCGGTTGACCAGGTGCTTGTATTCCAGCACCATCATGTCCACGATGGTGTCATAGCGCTCCAGCGCCGCGTCCTTGATGTTGCGCAGGATCGTGTTCTTGTGGTACTCCTGAATCTCCGATCTCGTGTCCTCCAGGCGCTGCAGCAGGCGCTCGGAATAGCCGGCGGAGTAGGTGTAGGCGATGGTGTCGCCCGCGTTGACCAGCGTATTTTCCGCGGCGATGTACTCCACGCGCGCCATGGATTCGGAAGTCACCACGCTCTCGTCGCGGATGAGCACGCAGTCCATGGTCTGGGAGTATTGGGTGTTCGCCGTCATGATGACGGCCTCGCGGCTGCCGAAGTTCAGGTGTGGACGCACGATCAGAAAGGCGATCAGCAGAACGATCAGCAGAAATATGTAAAACCTGCCGGTCACCCTTCTTCTTCTGCGCATAGTCCATCGCTCCGTAAACCAGAATGTTTTTTGCGGCGCAGGGCCGCGAATGGGCATAAAACCACTACTGAAAGCCTATTTTGTATTATACCCGATTATTTCATTCCGTGCAATGATGATGTATTGACATTTTCATGCCAAAATGATTATAATGGGTAAAGATTCGAGAGAGGTCGTTTATGATGAAGATCACCCGCGAGGCGCTCACGCTGTTCGGCTTTGAGGTGCGCTGGTATGGGATCCTGATCGCGCTGGGCGTGCTGGCGGCGGTGCTGCTGGCGAGCCGGCGGGAAAAGCGGCTGGGGCTCAGGCCCGACACCGCGCTCAACGTCGCGCTGATCGCCGTGCCCGTCGCCATCGTCTGCGCCCGGGCCTACTACGTGATCTTCTCCTGGGACTACTACGCCGCCCACACGGAGGATATACTCAACATCCGTCAGGGCGGGCTGGCGATCTACGGCGGCGTGATCGGCGGCGTCCTTGCGGGCTTCATCTACTGCAAGTGCACGCGCACGAGCTTCGCCGCCGGGCTCGATCTGGCCGCGCCGTCCATCGCGCTGGGGCAGGCGGTCGGCCGCTGGGGGAACTTCTTGAACCAGGAGGCCTACGGCGGCGCGGTGGCGAATCCCAAGCTGCGGTTCTTTCCGCTGGCGGTGGAGATCGAGGGCGTGGGCTGGCACTGGGCGACGTTCTTCTACGAGTCGCTGTGGTGCGCGCTGATCGTGATCTTTCTGCTGGCGATGGAGCGCAGGTGCTTCTTCCGCAGGCGGGGGGACGTGTTTGGCTGGTATCTCTTTCTCTACGCGTTGGAGCGCGCGCTGGTGGAGGGACTGCGCACGGACAGCCTGTATCTCGGCCCGCTGCGGGTTTCGCAGCTGTTGAGTTTGGCGGCGCTGTTGATTCTGACGCTCGCGCTGGCGCGGCGCGCGCCCAGACGAGGCGCGGCGTTCGCGCTGCCGGCTTTGACCACATTGGCGCTGGGCGCGTGTCTGGCGCTTGATGCGGCGGCGCTTGCCGTGGCGGCAGCGGCAATGCTGCTGGCGCTCACGCTCTGGCTCTATACAAGGGAGACACGGATTTACGAGGGGTGAAAGTGATGAGAAACCTGACGATGCTCACCGATCTCTACCAGCTTACGATGATGTACGGCTACTACAAGACCGGCATGAGGGACAACCTTGCCACGTTCGACATGTTCTATCGGAGCAAGGATGAGACGACGCACTACGCCATCATGGCGGGCTTGGAGCAGCTGATCGACTACATCCAAAACCTGCGCTTCGATGAGGATGCGCTCGCGTACCTGCGCTCGCTGGGCATCTTCGACGAGGACTTCCTCAACGAGCTTCGGCACTTTGAGTTCCACGGCGATGTGTACGCCGTGCCGGAGGGTACCATCGTATTCTCCAACGAGCCCCTGATCCGCGTGACCGCGCCGATCTTCGAGGCGCAGCTGTTGGAGACGGCGCTGCTCAACATCATCAACCATCAGACGCTGATCGCCACCAAGGCCAGCCGCGTGGCGCAGGCCGCCCAGGGCGACACGGTGATGGAGTTCGGCCTGCGCCGCGCGCAGGGCCCGGACGCGGGCATCTACGGCGCGCGCGCCGCGATCATCGGCGGCTGCAAGAGCACCAGCAACGTGCTGACCGGCCAGATGTATTCCATCCCCATCGCGGGCACCCATGCCCACAGCTGGGTGATGTCCTTCCCGGACGAAATCACCGCCTTCCGCAAGTACGCGGAGATGTTCCCCACGAGCTGCCTGCTGCTGGTGGACACCTACGATACCCTGAAGAGCGGCGTGCCCAACGCGATTACCGTGTTCAACGAGCTGCGCGCGGCCGGGCACGAGCCGGTGGGCATTCGCCTGGACTCGGGCGATTTGGCGTATCTGAGCCGTGAGGCGCGCAAGATGCTGGACGCGGCGGGCTTCCCGAACACCAAGATCTGCGCCTCGGGCGACCTGGACGAAAATCTGATCCGCGACCTCAAGCTGCAGGGCGCATGCATTGACACCTGGGGTGTGGGCACGAAGCTCATCACCAGCGAGGACTGCCCCTCGCTGGGCGGCGTGTACAAGATGAGCGCCGAGACCGTGGACGGCCAGGTGGTGCCGAAGATCAAGATTTCGGAAAACCCGGTGAAGATCACAAACCCCGGCATCAAGCGGCTGTGGCGCATCTACGACGGCAAGACCGGCAAGGCCGTGGCCGATCTGATCGCGCTGGAACATGAGGAATACGACACCACCAAGCCGCTGACGATCTACGATCCCGTCAACACCTGGAAGAGCATGACGCTCACGGACTACAGCATGAAGGAGCTGCAGGTCAAGATCTTCGACAAGGGCAAGCTGGTCTACGACAGCCCGAAGCTGATGGACATCCAGAAGCACTGCGCCGAGGATCTGGACACCTTCTGGGATCAGTACAAGCGCCTGCTCAACCCGCACCGCTACAAGGTGGACCTCTCCGACAGCCTGTGGATGCTGAAGAACTCCATGCTGCAGAACTACCGCAGGAATTGAGGCGCGTTGACGCTGCAGCGCCGGGCGGCTCGAACGAGCCGCCCGGCGCTTGCTTGAGGGGATCTCTATGATTATTCCGGCTGCAACAGGCCGTAGCTGCCGTCCTTGCGGCGGTAGAGCACGTTCATGCGGTCGCTGTCCTCGTTGGTGAAGAGGAAGAAATCGTGGCCCAGCAGCTCCATCTGGGTGATGGCGTCCTCCACGGTCATGGGCTTGACGGAGAACTTCTTCACGCGCACCACGTCGTAGCTCTGCTCCTCGTAGCTCTCCGGCGCGACCTCCACCTCGGTGGGGCGGATGCGCTTTTCCAGCTTGGTGCGATGGCGGCGGATCTGGCTCTCCAGCTTGTCAACCGCGTGGTCGATGGAGAGGTACATGTCGTTGGAGGATTCCTCCGCGCGCAGCATCACGCCGCCGGCGTTGACCGTGATCTCGACGATGTTGCGCGCGCCCTTCTGTACCTTGAAGCGAATGGTGGCCTCCGGCTCGTCGCGGAAGTAGCGCTCGAGCTTCGAAAGCTTCTTTTCGGCGCGGGATTTCAGGCTGTCGGAGACGGCCATGTCCTTGCTCGCGTAGATATACTTCATGTAAATCGCCCCTTTATGTTCAAATCGGCAATCGCGTTCGCGATTCCCTGCCGTCTTGTTAAAAATTCTACACGCTCTTAACGTTTTCCTGCATCCGGCGGGAATTTTTTCGCGCGGGCCGCGGATTTTGTCGCGGGCTTTCTTCCCGTCCGGCGGACGGTAAATTCGTTTTCGAAGCGCACGCCGGGGCTGGCGGCCTTCGCCGCGTCCACCAGGAAGATCGAAAAGCGGTTGATGCCCTCCAGAAAGCGCGCCGATTTCGCGCCCCGAAGCGTGGGATCGTCGAAGCCCGCCATGGCGGAGAGCGCTCGCTCCCACTTGCCGGTGGTGGCGGCGCTGGCGATCTGTTCAGGCACGATGGAGATGAGCTTTCTTCCCTTCTCCGTGGAAAACAGCGTCTTGCCCGAACGCCTCGCGTAGCCCACCTGAATCAGCCGCTCGATGATCGCCGCCCGGGTGGCGGGCGTGCCCAGCCCGGAGTCCTTCATCTGCTCCCGCAGCGCCTCGTCCTCGATCTCTCGCCCGGCGTTCTCCATCATCTTAAGGATCGAGGCGTCGGTGTGGCGCTGGGGCGGCTTGGTCTTGCTGGCCTTGACGCTTGCCTTCTGCACCGTCCGCTTTTCGCCCACGCGCAGCTTTGGCAGCAGCGCCTCCCCCTTCTCCGGCTTGTCGCTTCCCAGCACCACGCGCCAACCCGGCCGGATGGGCGTGGAACCGGTGGACTTGAAGTCGTGCCCATTGACCCGCGTCACGAGCCTCGCCGCCTCGTACTCGTAGGCGGGGTAGTGGGCGGCGATCACCCGGCGCACCGTCAGATCGTAGAGGTTGCGCTCGTCCGGGGAGAGCCCTGCCAGATTCGGCGCCTTCTCCGTGGGCACGATGGCGTGGTGGTCGCTGATCTTGGAATTGTCGTAGAAGCGCTTGTTGTGCATGGCCGCGTCCATCTCCGGAGCGGCAACGAGCGACGCGTAGGGCTCCGGCAGCCGCGCGAGCGCCGCGCGTATCTTGGGCTGCATGTCGTCGGGCAGGTAGCGGCTGTCCGTGCGGGGATAGGTGAGCAGCTTGTGGCGCTCGTAGAGCGCCTGCGCCAGCTTCAGTGTCTTGTCCGCCGAGTAGCCGAACTTCTGGTTGGCCTCCCGTTGCAGCGAGGTCAGATCGAAGAGCTGGGGCGGAGGCACGCGCTTGCGCTCGGCTTCGCTCTCGACCACCTCGCCCTCACGCTTGACCGTCTCCACCTTCACGCGCTCGGCCAGCTCTTTGGTATCCGCGCGCGCCTCCTTCGTCTCGGGGTTTACCCAAAGTCCTTCGTAGTCGCCGAAGTTCGCGCGAATTTCCCAGTAATCCTTCGGCACGAAGTTTTCGATCTCCAAATCGCGCTTGACGATCAGATTCAGCGTGGGCGTCTGCACGCGCCCGATGGACAGGTGCGCGTTGTAGCGCAGCGAATAGGCGCGGGAGGCGTTCATGCCCACCAGCCAATCCGCGACGCTGCGGCAGCGGGCGCTCTCGTAGAGGGCGTCGTAGGCGGCAGAGGGGCGCAAATTCTCGAAGCCCTGGCGGATGGCCGCGTCGGTCATGGAGGAGATCCACAGCCGCTCCACGGGCTTGGCACAGCCGGAGAGCTGGTAGATGTTGCGGAAGATCAGTTCGCCCTCCCGGGCGGAGTCCGTGGCGCAGATCACCGAGTCGATCTTCTGCGAGCGCAGCAGCTTGCGCACGATCTCGTACTGCTTCTTTGTGTCGGGCAGCGCCTTCAGCGGGATGTCAGCGGGCAGCATGGGCAGATCGGCCATATTCCACTTCTGCCAGCGCTTGTCCACCTCCCCGGGCTCGCAGAGGGATACCAGGTGTCCCAGCGCCCAGGTGATCACGTATTCCTCGCCGTAGAGATAACCCTCGCCGCGCTCCTTCACGCCCAGAACCCGGGCGATGTCCCGCGCCACCGAGGGCTTTTCCGCGACGATCAACTTCTTCATATCGCACTCACACTCCGCCTCTATCATAGCAGTTCGCGCGCCGCCTTGCAAGCATAGGCTTAAACAAAAAGCGCCGGGCGGATGCGCTCCGCCCGGCTTCAATGAATCCGCAATGGGATCAGCCCATCTTTGACTTCAGATAGTTCACGATGTCCGTGTTCGCCTGCACGCTCTCCGCCCATTCAACGTCGCTGATATTGAATACGTGCTGGAGCTGGTTCTCCTGGCTTTCGTAGCTATGCAGCTCGTGGGGAATGTTCTTCTCCGTCAGGTATTCGTCAAACATCATCGCCTCCTCATAGAGTATGGCGTCGTCCGGGGTGGTGACGATGTAAACCTCAGGGTAGGTGGCGGGATCGATCAGCTTAAGCAGATCAACCTTCGCCATCTGCTCCTCGTCCCGGAGGACGGGCTCGATGCGTTCGGCCGCGAAGGAGCGGAAGCCCTGATCCGCGCCGACCAGCGCCAGATCGCCCATCAAGTCCACCTTCGGGCAGGTCAGCACCCACGCCTTGGGCGTATAGGAGGGCGCGGTCACATCGAAGCTCTGCCGCAACTCCTCGTTGGAGAGCAGCAGCGCCGTCATCTCCACGATGAAGCCGCCGGCGCTGTCACCGCTGACGAAGAGGTTGTTCGTGTCGAGGTGGTATTCCTCGGCGTTATCCTCGATCCAGTGCAGCACCGTGAAGACCTCCTGGAAGAGGTTCACGAAGTCGCCACCGGGCAGGTGGGTGTAGTTGGGCGTGACCACCGCAAAGCCGTTGTCCGCATAGAACTGGCTGTGGGCCGTGTTGGTCTCCTTGGTGCCGCCAAAGAAGCCGCCGCCGTGAATTTCCAGCACGACGGGCTTGGCCGCGCCGCCCTCTTCAAAGCCAAAGACATCCAGCGTATGATCCTCGTTGCCGTCGTCAATGTAGGGGATGCTTTGGATGTAGTCCACTGCCGGAGCCTCCTCGGCTTCCGACGCGAACGCCACAGAGCCGAGGCAGAGTACGAACGCCAATGCCAGTGTGAGCACTTTCTTCATGTGCAACCCTCTCCCTTTCAAAAATGAATTTCAGACTGCTTCATACAATCCCTAATTTTATTATACTGAATCATAACAAACCCGTCAAGCGTCGAGAGGCCGTGCGAGGGGCGGGGGGCTTGTATAATCCGGGCGCTTGTGATAAAATGATAGCGCACGGATGGGGTTTTCATCCAAGGATTTGACGTGAAGCGGAGGGGCGTTGCATGGCGCGCGCGGACTTTTCGGGCAGGGTCGCGCTGCTGACGGGCGCGGGCGGCGGCATCGGCCGCGCGCTGACCCTGCGGCTGAGCGCGATGGGCTATGCGCTGGCGCTCGTGGGCCGCAGCGAGGAGAAGCTGCGGGCCGTGGCGGAGGAAGCAAACTGCGCGCGGCCGCCGCTGCTGCTCCCGGGCGATCTGACCGATCCGGCGTTTTTGCAGGGCGTGGTGGGCCGCGTGGTGGAAAACTTCGGCAGGCTGGACGTGTTGGTGAACAACGCGGGCGTCTGCTTCGTCAAACCGCTGGAGGAGACCTCCTACGCCGAACTGGACGCCATGATGAAGACCAACGTCTACGCGCCCTACCTGCTCTGCCGGGACGCGCTCGCGCCGCTGCGGCGGTCGGACTGCGCGACGATCATCAACATCGGCTCGGTGGTGAGCCACGCGGGTTATGCCACCCAGTCCGCTTATGGCGCGGCCAAGCACGCGCTGCTGGGCATGACGAAAGCGCTGGCGACAGAGGTGTATTCGGACGGCATTCGGGTGCACATCCTCTGCCCTGGCGCGGTGAACACCGAGATGGCGAAGACCATCTCCCGGCCGGACATCGACATGGACGCGCTGATCTCGCCGGAGGATCTGGCGGACGTGATGGAATTTCTGCTGACGCACAGGAGCAACGCGGTGATCGACGAGGTGCGGCTGCATCGCGTTGGCAAGAAGCCCTTCTGACGCGGCGGAACGGTTACTCCAGGAAGGAAGGTACATAAGTGAAACGATTGCTTTGCGCAGTGACGGCGCTCTGCCTGCTGCTCGCCGGTGTTCCGGCGATCGCCCTGACCGGGGAGGAGGCGCTGGGGCTGGTAAATTCCGATAACGCGGCTCAGAATACCAACGCGAACTATCCAACGCTCCAGAAGGGCATGATGGACGGAGACGATGCGGGCGCGTACGTGGTCATGCTGCAAAACCGGCTGGCGGAGCTGGGTTATCTGCTGGGCAGCGCGGACGGGACCTTCGGGTCGATGACCGAGAGCGCGCTCATCAACTTTCAGGCGGAGAACGGCCTGACCCCCACCGGCATCGCGGACAATATTACCCAGACGATGCTCTACTCCACCGCGGCGAAGCGTGCGCCCACGCAGGGACAGGGCGAGGAAAACGACGTATTTCTGGTGCAGCAGCTTCTGGCGCGCTGGGGCTTTCTGGAGAGCGCGCCGGACGGCGTCGCGGGCACGAGCACCGAGACGGCCGTGGCGGAATTCAAGAGCTACATCTCCACGAATCCGATTTATGCGGCTTACGCCGCGTCCACGCCCGAGCCGGTGGCGACCCTAGCCCCCGGCGAACAGCCCATCGCTGTGGATACGCCGATCAAGAGCACTGTGGAGGTCAACGGCCAGACGGGCGAGATCACCGATCAGGTGCTCAAGTTCGTCAACGGCGAGTATCCCTTTCAGGTGTATCAGACGACGCTGCAGTCTGGAAGCTCAGGCCCGGAGGTCTGGCGCGTGCAGCGCAGGCTGCGCCAGCTCAAGTACCTGTACAAGCCCGACGGCAGCTATGGCTCGCTCACGGTGGAGGCGCTGAAGTACTTCCAGCGCAAAAATGGCCTCACGGAGACCGGCATCGCCGACGAAGCGACGCAGACGAAGCTGTTCTCCATTGAAGCGATTCCTTCGGAGGAGTATGTGTTCCCGTACCGGATCACCTGCAGCCTCGACCAGCAGCGCGTCTACATCTACGGCTGGGATGGCGCGGGATATACCAAGGAAATCGGATCCTGCAGGTGCTCCACCGGCCAGCCCGGTTACGAAACGCCCAAGGGCATCTATCAGTCCGGCGGCAAGTGCACCTATGACGAGTGGTATTATTTCACGCAGTACGACACATACGCGAAGTACGCGACGCGCATCGTTGGCGGCGTGCTGTTCCATTCAGTGCTGTATAACAACAACAAGCAGGGCCCGACCCGCAGCTCGGTGAACAGTCTCGGCCGTCCCGTATCCCACGGTTGCGTACGCCTGCCCGAGGAGAACGCCAAGTGGATCTTTGAAAACTGCCCCGAGGGCACGACGATCGAGATCTATTGACGATCAAAATCCATAAAAGCGAATTCCCTGAAAGCGCCCCCTCAAGACTGCGGTTTTGAGGGGGCGCTGCGTCAGGACTGTGCGGGCGCGGTTGGCGCGGGGGTGACGCGATAGATTTCGTTGCCCACCTGAATAGGGGCGTCCTCTACCACCCAGTAGCCGCATCCGCTGAGCGCGAGCGCCAGCAGCGCGGCCAGCAGTGCCAGCAGCGGCTTCGCGCCGCGAAAGCGTCTTGTCATCTTTGAAAGCTCTCCTTCCACTCCGGGATTTTTCAGGACAAAATCGCGCCGCCGTTTTCGAAAAAACGGCGGCGGAACGAGAATCGACTCACTTATGCGAAAGGATTCTCACTCTTGTAGTACACGCCCTTGGGCTGGTTGAACTTCACGTTCTCGATGCCCAGCATCTTCATCACGGTGAACAGCGCCTTGCCGTTCTTGCCGAAGGCCACCGCGCCGTGGTGCGGATAGCCGTCCTCGATCAGCACGTGGCGGTAGAAGCGGTTCATCTCCGGAATCGCGAACACGCCGATGCCGCCGAAGGAGCAGGTCTTGACCGGCAGGACCTCGCCCTCGGCCACGTAGGCCTGCAGCACGCTGTCCTTGTTGGCCTGAATGCGATAGAAGGTGATGTCGCCGGGGATGATGTCGCCCTCGAGGGTGCCGCGGGTGATGTCCGGCTCGCCGCAGTTCTCAAGGCCGCGGTTCATGATGAGCTGATACTTCATCGTGCCCTTGGTGAGGCGGCACATCGGGGTATTGCCGCAGTGGAAGCCCATGAAGGTCTCGTTGTGGCGATAGGGGAACTTGCCCTCGATGCTCTCCTTGTACATATCCGCCGGGACGGAGTTGTTGATGTCCAGCAGGGTGACGGCCTCGCCGGTCACGCAGGTGCCGATGAACTCGCTCAGCGCGCCATAGATGTCCACCTCGCAGGCGGTGCAGTAGCCCATGGCGGTCAGGCGGGAGTTGACGTAGCAAGGCACGAAGCCGAACTCCGTCTGGAATGCCGGCCAGCACTTGTTGGCGAGCACCACGTACTTGGAAGCGCCCTTGTTGGCCTCGATCCAGTCGAGCAGCGTGAGCTCATACTGCGCGAGCTTCGGCAGGATGCCGGGCATCTTGTTGCCTTCGCCCAGCTCTTCCTCCATCTCCTTGATCTTGGCGGGGATGCGGGAGTCGCCGGCGTGCTCGTGGAAGGTCTTGAGCAGGTCGAGTTCGGAATTCTCCTGAATGTTCACGCCCAGCTTGAACAGCGGCGCGATGGGCGCGTTGCAGGCCAGGAAGTCAAACGGACGCGGGCCGAAGGTGATGATCTTGAGGTTCGCCAGGCCTAGCAGCGTGCGGGCGATCGGCACGAACTCTTCGATCATGTCGGCGCAATACTCGGCGTCGCCCACCGGATACTCGGGGATGTAGGCGTTGATACCGGAGAGCTTCAGGTTGTAGGAAGCGTTCAGCATGCCGCAGTAGGCGTCGCCGCGGTCGCTGGACAGCACGCCGATATTCTCCTCGGCGGCGGCGATGTACATGGTCGGGCCGCCGAACAGCTTGGCGATGGCGGTCTCCGGGCCTTCAGGGCCGAAGTTGCCGAGGAACACGGTCAGCGCGTTGATGCCGGACTTCTTGATGTCCTCATAGGCCTCCATCACGTTGGCGTCGATGCCGCCCTCGATGATGACCGGGCACTCATAGATGTCGAAGCCGCGCTTCTTGAGCACCTCGACGATGGCCTTGCGGCGCTTCTCGGAAAGGGAAATCGGGAAGCAGTCGCGGCTCACGGCCAGAATGCCCATCTTGACCTGGGGAATATTGTTCATGTTGCATTACCTCCTCAAAAATTTATGATGTGATCCATCTGGTTTCACATACGTCCACAAAACTATCATAGCAGTTTTCGGCCAGTTCGTCAAGCGGAAAAACAGCATCAACATGAGGGCAACTTTTTTGCCAGAGCGCACAAAAAATCCGCCCGAAGCTTGCCTCAGGCGGGAGTGGTTTATAGAATTAGAAGTCGGCGTTTCCGGTGGTGCGGGGGAAGGGCAGCACGTCGCGGATATTGGCGATGCCGGTCAGATACATGATCATGCGCTCGAAGCCCATGCCGAAGCCCGCGTGCTCTGCGGTGCCGTACTTGCGCAGCTCCAGATACCACCAATAGTCGTCGGGGTTCATGCCCAGCTCCTCGATGCGCGCCTTGAGTACGTCGTACCTCTCTTCGCGCTGGGAGCCGCCGCAGAGCTCGCCCACCGCCGGTACCAGCAGATCCGCCGCCGCGACGGTCTTGCCGTCCTCGTTCATGCGCATGTAGAACGCCTTGATCTCCTTGGGCCAGTCGGTCACAAACACCGGCTTGCCGAAGTGCTTCTCGGTCAGATAGCGCTCGTGTTCGGTCTGCAGATCCTCGCCCCAGGCCACGGGGTATTCGAACTTCTCGCCGGACTTCTGAAGAATGTCGATGGCGTCGGTGTAGGTGCAGCGCACGAACTCGCTGTCGCGCACGAACTTCAGGCGCTCGATCAGGCCCTTGTCCACGAAGCTGTTCAGGAAGTTCATCTCCTCGGGACACTCGTCCAGCACGGCGGAGATGATGTATTTCACCATGTCCTCCTGCAGGTCCATGTCCTCCTTGAGCGTAGCGAAGGCGATCTCCGGCTCGATCATCCAGAATTCCGCGGCGTGGCGGGGCGTGTAGCTGGCCTCGGCGCGGAAGGTTGGGCCGAAGGTATACACGTTGCGGAACGCCATGCAGAAGATCTCCGCGTTGAGCTGGCCGGACACGGTCAGCGACACGGGCTTGCCGAAGAAGTCCTTGGAAAAGTCGGTCTTGCCGTGCTCGTCGAGCGGGCGCTCGTCCGCGTCCAGCGTGGTCACGCGGAACATCTCGCCCGCGCCCTCGCAGTCGCTGCCGGTGATCAGCGGGGTGTGCACGTAGACGTAGCCCATGTCGTGGAAGAAGCGGTGAATGGCCTGCGCCGCCACCGAGCGCACCCGGAACGCGCACTGGAACAGGTTCGCGCGCGGGCGCAGATGCTGAATCGTGCGCAGGTATTCCAGCGTGTGGCGCTTTTTCTGCAGCGGATAGTCCGCCGGGCTTTCGCCGACCACGGTGACGCTGTCGGCCTTGAGCTCGAAGGGCTGCTTCATTTCGGGGGTGAGCGTCAGCGTGCCCACGACCTCGATGGCCGCGCCCACGCCGATGGCCTTGACGGCCTCGCGGTAGTTGGCGAGCTTCTCCGGCTCCAGGATGATTTGCAGATTGCGGAAGTAGCTGCCGTCGTTGAGCTCCACGAAGGCCAGCGCCTTCGATTCGCGCAGCGTGCGCACCCAGCCGTTGACCTTGACGTCCGGCAGATCGGTTTCGGGAATTTTCGTATACAGTTCTCGCACGAGATAGTGTTTCATTTCGCTTCCCTCTTTCAGCGGTATCTTTTCCCAATTATAGCGCTTTCAAACGCGGATGTAAAGTTTCCAAGGTTAAAAGAACAGATGCTCGATCAGAATTTTCAGCCCGATCAACATCAATATCGCGCCGCCTGCGAGTTCCGCGCGCCGCTTCCACTTCGCGCCGAACACGCCGCCCAGCCGCACGCCCAGCGCCGAGAGGACAAACGTCACCGCGCCGATGAAGCTCACCGCGGGCAGGATGCGCACCCGCAGAAATGCGAACGTGACGCCCACGGCCAGCGCGTCGATGCTGGTGGCCACCGCGAGCAGCAGCATGGTCTTCATGCCGAAGGAGCCGTCCAGCGCGTCGCCCTCATCGCCGTCCCCCAGCGCCTCGCGGATCATGTTGAAGCCGATCAGCCCCAGCAGGATGAAGGCGACCCAGTGGTCCACATGCTCGATCATCGAAGAAAAGCGTGCGCCCAGCAGATAGCCCAGCAGCGGCATCAGCGCCTGAAAGGCGCCGAAGTACGCGCCGCAGGCCAGCATATTTCGGGGCTTCACGCGCTCCACGGCCAACCCCTTGCACACCGAGACCGCGAACGCGTCCATAGATAATCCGACGGCCAGCAGAAACAGCTCCAGCGGAGACAAGCGGACATCCCTCCCATATTTCCACTTATTATACATCGCCGCGGGCGCGCCCGCAAGCGTTTCCATTCTATGCGGCCGGCGCTATTTTCAAAGCGCTAACAGAAGAAGACTGGTAATATAAATATAAGGCTCCTATAATACGAAATGTGAGTATCAGACATTCAAAGGAGTTTCCATGGAGAATCAGAACATTCAGGAAAACAAGATGGGCGTCATGCCCGTGGGCAGACTGGTAGTGACGATGTCGCTGCCGATCGTGATCTCGATGCTGGTGCAGGCGCTCTACAACATCGTGGACAGCATGTTCGTCAGCATGATTTCGCAGGAGGCGCTCAACGCCGTCTCGCTGGCGTTTCCGGCGCAGAATCTGATGATCGGCTTCGCCACCGGCAGCGCAGTGGGCGTGAACGCGCTGGTTTCGCGCGCGCTGGGCGCGCAGGACCCGAAGCACGCCAACCGCGTGGCGCTCAACGGCGTGTTCATCGCGCTGTGCTGCTACGTGTTGTTTTTGCTGTTCGCCATCTTCGGCGCGCGGCCGTTCTTTGCCATGCAGACCACCAACGAGACCATCGTGACCTACGGCTGCGACTACCTGCTGGTGGTGTGCGGCCTGTCCTTCGGCATCTTCGGCGAGGTCATGTTCGAGCGCCTGCTGACCTCCACCGGCCGCACGATCTACACGATGATCTCCCAGGGCGTGGGCGCGATCTTCAACATCATCTTCGACCCGATCTTCATCTTCGTGTTTAAGATGGGCGTGACCGGTGCGGCGCTGGCGACGGTGCTGGGCCAGATCGTGGCCTGCTGCATCGCCATCACCTTCAACCTCAAGAAGAACCCGGAGCTCAAGCTGCGCTTCTCGGGCTTCAAGCCGGAGTTGGACATCATCAAGGGCATCTGCGCCATCGGCGTGCCGTCCATCGTCATGGTGGCGGTGGGCTCGATCATGACCTTCCTGTTCAACATCATTCTGTTCAACTATACCAGCGGCGGCACCTACACCCAGAACGTGTTCGGCGTGTACTTTAAGCTGAACAGCTTCATCTTTATGCCGATCTTCGGCGTGAACAACGGCGTGGTGCCCATCATCGCCTACAACTACGGCGCGCAGAAGCGCGCGCGCATGATGCAGGCGATCAAGATCGGCATGGTGATCGCCGCGTGCCTGATGGCGCTGGGCACGCTGATCTTCCTGATCTTCCCGGGCCAGCTGCTGGGCATCTTCATCCAGAACGCCTCGCCCGAGGAGGTGCAGACGATGCTTTCCATCGGCAAGCCGGCGCTGCGCATCATCTGCTCGCACTTCATCATCGCTTCGGTGGTGATCTCCTTCAACACGGTCTTTCAGGCGTTGGGGAAGAGCATCTACGCGACGATTACCGCCACCTGCCGCCAGCTTGTGATCCTGATCCCGGTGGCCTACCTGCTGGCGCGGCTCGGGCAGAGCGTGGGCAACGACAATCTGGTGTGGATCTCCTTCCCGATCGCGGAGACGAGTGCGCTGATCGTGGGGCTGATCTGTTTTAGGAAGGTGTACAAAGACATCATCTCCAAGGTGGGAGACGAGGGCTTGCAAGCGGCCTAGCACACGAAAGGATGGAAACCAATGGGGGATTCCAACGCGAAGTGGTTTGCGCGCGGCCTGCGCGCGGGCGTGCCAATCGGATTGGGCTACTTTGCCGTGGCGTTCACGCTGGGCATCGCCGCCCGGAACGCGGGCTTCACGGCATTTCAGGCGGCGCTGACCAGCTTTCTGATCAACGCCTCGGCGGGCGAGTTCGTGGGCTTTTCGCTGATCGCGGCGGGCGCGGGCTATCTGGAGGTGGCCATCATGGAGCTGGTGGCGAACGCGCGCTACCTGTTGATGTCCTTCTCGCTGAGCCAGAAATTGAGGCCTGAAACGGGCATACTGCACCGGCTGCTGATCGGCTGGTACGTTACCGACGAGGTGTTCGGCGTTTCGATTTCCGCGCCGGGGTATCTGAATCCCTTCTACACATACGGCGCCATCGCGCTGGCCTGTCCGGGCTGGGCGTGCGGCACGTTCCTGGGCGTGATGCTGGGCAACATCTTTCCGGCAAGCGTGGTCAGCGCGCTGTCGGTGGGGTTGTACGGCATGTTCATCGCCATATTCGTGCCCCCGGCGAAGGAATCGAAGATCGTGCGGGCGCTGGTGCTGATCTCCATGGCGGCGAGCTTCGCCTTCGCGCGCATACCACTGTTCGACGGCATCTCCTCGGGCGTCAAGACCATCGTGCTGACGGTGGCGATTTCCGCGGCGGCGGCGGTGCTGTTCCCCATTCGGGAGGTGAAGCGGGATGCGTAGCGGAAACGTGTATATCTACATCGCCGTGATGGCGATCGTGACCTATCTGATCCGCGTGCTGCCGCTGACGCTGGTGCGCAGGGAAATCAAGAACGTCTACATCCGCTCCTTTCTGTACTATGTGCCCTACGTCACGCTGGCGGTGATGACCTTTCCGTCCATCATGGACGCGACGGGCAGCCAATGGTCGGGCCTCGCGGCGCTGCTGGTGGGGCTGGCGCTGGCGTGGAGGGGCGCAAGCCTGTTCAAGGTGGCGGTCGCCTGCTGCGCGACGGTGTATCTGCTGGAGCTGATCATTTTGTAAGCTTGGCGCGCCGCGGCCGGGAATGCCGCGGATGGAATTTATGGGAAAGAGCGGGCCGTCCGGACATGCGTCCGGGCGGCCTTAAAGTTTCAGGGCTTCAGTTTACGATCTTGTAGCCCTCCTCGGTGAGCCTGCGCCGAATCTCGCGAATCTGATCGAAGTCGCGGGTCTCCATGCCCAGGTAGAGGAAGCAGGAGGTGATGGCCATGTTCGCGTCGCTGCGCTCGTGGCGGACGTTGACGA
Organism: uncultured Clostridia bacterium; assembly: GCA_947596085.1. GTDB lineage: Bacteria > Bacillota > Clostridia > Christensenellales > Aristaeellaceae > SFTH01. The sequence goes on from CANQEW010000006.1 coordinate 36,977, forward strand.
CGTTCGCGCCGCACTCGGACACGATCTGGCTCACGCCCAGCAGCTGGCCCGGCTTGTCCTCCAGCGCGATCTGCAGCATCGTGTTGCGCCCGGCGGTCACCAGGCCGCGCGTGATCACGCGCGAGAGGATGTTGACGTCGATGTTGCCGCCCGAGATGATGCACACCGCTTTCTTGCCTTCGATGGGCAGCTTGCCGAACATCGCCGCCGCCACGCTGACCGCGCCCGCGCCCTCGGCGATGAGCTTCTGCTTCTCGATCAGCGCCAGGATCGCCGCCGCGATTTCGTCCTCGCTGACGGTCACGACCTCGTCCACGTACTTGCTGACGATCTCGAAGGTCGTATCTCCCGGATGCTTGACCGCGATGCCGTCCGCGAAGGTTCGAACGGTCTCCAGCGTGATCGGCTCGCCCCGCTTCACGCTCTCCGCCATGCTGGGCGCATTCTCCGCCTGCACGCCGTAGACCTTGACGCTGGGATTGAGGTTCTTGATGGCGTAGGCCACGCCGGAGATCAATCCGCCGCCGCCCACCGGGCAGATCACCGCGTCCACGTCCGCGAGCTGGTCGAGAATCTCCAAGCCGATGGTGCCCTGACCAGCGATCACCTCATCGTCGTTGAAGGGATGAATAAAGGTCATCCCCGTCTCCTGCTGAAGCTGGCAGGCGTAGTTGTAGGCGTCGTCGTAGGCGCCCTTCACCAGCCGCACCTCCGCGCCCAGCGCCTTGGTGGATTCCACCTTGGAGATCGGCGCGCCGTCCGGCATGCAGACGACGCTGCGAATGCCCATGCGCGACGCCGCCAGCGCCACGCCCTGGGCGTGGTTGCCTGCCGAGCAGGCCACGATGCCCGCGTCGCGCTGCTCCTGCGTCAGCTGGCTGATCTTGTAGTACGCGCCGCGCAGCTTGAAGCTGCCGGTGAGCTGAAGATTTTCGGTCTTTAAGTACAGCCCGTTCAGATTCGGGGCGTGGATGAGGTCGGTCTTGCGGGCCACCTGCTTGAGCACGAAGGCGGCGTGGTAGATTTTGTCGAGCGTGACCATGATTCGTTATTCTCCCTCTCTCTATTTGACTGCAATGTGGTTTGTGAATAGTTCCGGATATTTATTTTTCATGTATTCGGAGTATTTTTCCGCTCCCTTTCGATTTAAGTGGGTGGAATCTCCAAAATAGGTATTATCATAAAAACACAGGTCCGTGTTTACAGTTATTTCCGGGTAATCGCGCTGTATGCCCTTCATATAGTTAGAATAATCCAGCAGATAATTCTCATGACAAGCCTCGTAAGTTGCTTTATTCATCGGCAGTGTATCGATAATGACGTTTATTCCTTCGTGAATGCACAACTCAATCATTTTACGAAAATAGTTGTCTAATATATCCGTCGGTTCAAAGTCCGTATAGTCTGCCTCCGGGTTCACTGCATCACAGTATTCCAGTTTTCCAAAGCTTGCATAACCTTTGAAAGAACTCAGATTCTGATACATTTCAGCGTTAATTTTATAGCGATTTTCCCGAACCATTTTGAGAAGCGCTTTGAGGAATGTCTTTCCGTACTTGTTTACGGAATATATTCTGTATAGCAACAATTGCTTATAAAAGTCCTTTGTGATATGATCTGTATCGTCAAAAGCAGATGCAACCGTATAAATATCTTTCATTTCTGAATCGGACATTCGGTGAAAATATACGCTTCTTGTCCACAGTGTTTCGGATTCGAAAAAATGAAACGGAGCATAAGAAATAATTACCGTCTGTGGCGCATCATGGTTCCCCAGATATTCTTTAAAATAATAATAGTTTTCCAGCGGGGACGTTCCACCCAATGAAAAATTGTAAGTATCATCGGACAGAAGCCACGGACAGTATGCGGCTTTTGCCTTGGAATCTCCAATAATAACAATGCGGTTGTAATCTGTGCTGTTTTGGACATAGTCCTTTTGCTGCTGATACATTGCGTATTCGCCGTCGAAAAAATACATAGGATATTTTGACATAGCAATGGGTACCACTGCGGAAAAAACGATTATGGGCACCATAAATAACGCAAGTTTAAGCGTAAAGTTTTTCAGCGTTCGTTTCATCCGGTATCACCTCACTAAAACTGAAAATAAACAAACTCAGAACCCGTTTGAAGCGAGAAGAAAAACACCAAGAATATGGCAAGATAATATAGCGTCCATCTGATCGCGATGGATCGTTTCGTCACCAGTTCCTGATTGTTCTTTCCCGCATATTGCCTGAGGTCGCAGACGATTTGCAAACAAATAATCAGGCAGACAACAAGAAATGTTTTCGATCCACCAAAATCGGGCATGCAATTCCGCAAAGCGCTGAGTTGATTTCCAATTCCGTTCCAGATGAATGCTCTTTTATACATGTAAAAAGTTTTTGCGAGACTGTCTGCACGGAAAGCAATGTTGCCTATGCTTACCAGAATAAATGTCCGCGCGATCTGGAACGCATTCCAGATGATGTTTTCGTCCTGAATGCGAAGCTTATGTTTGATTTTAATAAAAGCAGGTTTGAATACCTGTCCTGAAACAATGACAATCCAGAAAAACCAACCCTCGCCGATCATGTATTTCCAGGAACTTCCGTGCCAGATTCCCATCAGCGTCCAAACCACAAACATGGCGACATAGGTCGGTATTTTTTGCGCAGCTTTTCCCCATTTGTTTTTAAGATTTTTGCTGGCTTTTTTGAACGCTTTCGTCCACAAAATATGGTACATCACATAGTTCCTCAGCCAGGCGCCGAGGGTTATATGCCATCGTTCCCAGAATTCCTGCACGCTTTTCGACAGGAATGGAACATTGAAGTTTTCGGGAAGAATGATACCGAAACACTTCGATATGCCGATGATAATATCCATACATCCCGAGAAATCAAAGAACAGTTGAATCATGAAGATACATGCTGAAATTAAAACCCACGGGCCCGAGAACAGATCCGTATTGTCAAACATTGCGCTCACAATTATTGCGATGTGGTCTGCCACAATCACTTTTTTGAGGAGTCCCCATAGCGCGCGGCGCATACCGGACAATACTCTATCGTAATCAAAGCGATGCTCTTCAAAGAGCTGTGTGCCGGTCTGAGAATACGTGCATATTGGGCCCGAAACCATTTGCGGGAAATACGTGACAAACAGCAATAGTTTAAGCGGATTCTTTTCCGGCTCAAATACTCCTTCATAGCAGTCGATAAGATAGGAGATAACCTGGAGAGTATAATAACTGATCGCCAGGGGAGCTATCCAATGAACGTCGGCTACGTTCTTCTTTATCCAATAATTGAACGTACCAATAAACATATTCGTATATTTGAGGACGGCAAGCAATCCGACATTCAGAACTAGTACAAGCACTAAGGCAAGACGCTTTTTCCGTTTGCTGTCGGTTTTTTTGAAATACAATGCCGCGCCCCAAACCGTAAACACGCTTACCAGAATATAAATAAACGTATAGGGTTTTGCGGTCACAAAGTAAAAGATCAAGCTGTCCGCCAAGAGCACAAGCCACTGAACCTTGTGCGGTACGCGCCAGTAGATATATAAACTAATGCCAACAAAGGCAAAATAGATAAATGATGTGATATCCAAGTATTATTCTCTTCCTTTCTGTTTTCCCGCGATATAATTGATAAACTGCTGCGCCGTGCGGCCAGATATGCCGCCGTGGCGAATCTCCCAGGTGTTGGCCGCCGCGATGAGCTTGGCGTCGTCCATCTCGACGCCTTCGCGCTTCGCGATGCCGCGCACGATGTCGTGGTACTGCCGGCGGTCGGGGTTCGAGTAGTTGATGGCGCAGCCGAAGCGCGCCGCCAGCGACAGCCGCTCCTCCATCGTATCCGAGCGATGCACGTCGCCGTTGAACTCCATATCGTTCCGGTCGTTCCACGTCTCGCGAATCAGATGCCGCCGGTTGGACGTGGCGACGATCATCACGTTGTCCGGCCGCGTCTCCACGCCGCCCTCGATCACGGCCTTGAGGAACTTGTACTCCACTTCGTTCTCCTCAAAGGACAGGTCGTCGATGAAGAGTATAAAGCGGTAGTTGCGGTTTTTGATGCGGGCGATCACGTCCGAGAGCAGATGGAACTGATGCTTGTACAGCTCGATCATGCGCAGGCCCCGGGACTGGTATTCGTTCAGCGTGGCCTTTACGGAGGTGGACTTGCCCGTGCCCGCGTCGCCGTAGAGCAGCATGTTGTTGCAGGGCCGCCCGGAGACGAACGCCTCCACGTTTTCACGCAGCTGCGCCTTCTGCGGCTCGTAACCGATCAGGTCGTCGAGCACCACCGCGTCCACGTTGTTGATGGCCAGGAATTCGGCGCCGCCCTTCTTTTCGCGGATGCGGAACGCCCGGTTCAGGCCGAACATGCCCACGCCCCAGTCGCGGTAGTGGCCGGTGACGAGATCGAAGATCTCCTGCGCGTCCTTCGCCCGCTCAATCGCCGCGCTGAGTTCGCGCACGCGCTCGCTGACGCTGCGATAGTAGAGCTGCGCGCGCTTGGGAATGGCGCGGTAGTGGGTGAGCACGGTGAAGCAGTCGATGCCGAGGTCGGCCTCGATGGGCGCGAAGTCGAAGTCGAACAGCTCGCGGAAGATGGCGAAGTCGGCCAGTGCGAAGTGGTTGACAGAGCCGTCGCTGGCGCCCGCGCGTTCGGCGGTGAGGCTGAACGAGTTCTCGTGGGTGACGAGCACGAAGGTCAGGTAGTTGTGCCAGAGGTTCGTGTCGAAGCCGTAGAGCGTCGCCACGTCCAGTATGCGCTTGACTTCGGCGTATATCCTGCGCACCAGCTCCGGCTTCTCGCACGCGCCGTGCTCCCAGTCGTAGAAGATGTCCGACAGCTTCATCAAAATGCTGTCCGGCTCCAGGCTGCCGTAGAGCAGCAGCCGCGCGGTTTCGCGGTACATGGTATCAGTCCCCTTTTATCGTCTTACAGCCTTTTTTCGATTTCCTTCCACGCGTGGGTGGTGAGGCAGCTCTTGTCCAGGTCCTTTGTCAATCCATCCCACAGGGCATACGGCATCGTCAGAGACAGGCAATTCGCCAGCGCCGCCCGCCGCTGGGATATATCGAACAGGCCCATCACCGCCATCGGCCGCTCTCTTTCGATCTGATCCACCGCGTACACAATGGAGTGACAGGCCGCCCCGAAGGGGGCGATGGTATTGAGCGCCTCGCCGTTGTGGGAACCGAACATGGTGACCAGCGCGGAGAGCTGATCCGGCTGCGCGAGGATGAAAACCACATCAGGGCTGCGCACTTCGTGCCATCTGCTTATGGGAGCGAATACGACGCGGGGATACCCCTTCTCAGAAAACGGCACAGCATTGCGCCACTTCAAAGCGAGCTCTTCCGAGCAGAAGAACCGCTCCCCGTATTTCATTTGTTCCGGCATCTGTGGCGACGCATTCTCCCCAAAGCCCTGGGAGAGCATCTTATGGATGTTCGGGTTTCTCCGGGTAAATCCGTCGCCAAAGCAGCACCCAGTCGCGCCGCCCGGACAGTTGCAGCTTTCCTCATCCATGGAAACGATTTTTCCTTTGGAAGCCGCCATCAGAAGCGGAACAACGCAATTCCTCTTATCCGGGGATGCGTCCAAATCGCAGACAGCACTGGTATTCCCCAGAAAAATACCCACCGGCTCCCATTGGAGATGCAGCAAATTTAACAATTCTTTTTCCATCGTAGAATTCTCCTCGCAAATTGTGCCGGGCCGTTTCCAAACAAACGGGAAGTTACATGCTTCATTCCTTAACCAGTTCGCCGACCATCGCCCCGCCGATGATGCAGAGCGCGCCCACGATTTGAAGCGTCGTCATTTGCTCGCCCAACAGAAGCGCGGCGAATACGACGGCGGACAGCGGCTCGAGGTAGCCGCAGATGGCGACCGTCTGCACCGGCAGCTTCGCCAGCGGGGAGAAGTACAGATAGCAGCCGATGCCCGTGTTGACGACGCCGAGGACGAGAATCCATCCCCAGGCCCCGCTGGGAACGTGGATGACGAACGCCTGCTTCACCCCGACAAAGACCACGACCGTCAGAAAGCTGACCGTCAGCTGGATGACCGAGTTCTCCAGGCCGGTGATCCCCTCGGACTTGCGGTTGAGCGTCACCATGAAGGCGTACATGATTGCCGACATCGCCCCGCAGAACAAGCCCCAGGCATTGCCCGCGCCCGCCAGCCTTCCGTTGACGAGCAGGATGCCGATCAGGACGATTGCGAAGCCCGCGATCTTGGGCTTCGTCAGCCGCTTCTGAAACAGCAGCGGCGATAGAATCATCACGATGACCGGGCCGCAGTAGTACAACAGCGACGCAAAGCTCACGCCGATCTGCTGATAAGCTTCATAGAGGAACATTCAACTGGTTCCCATGGCGACGCCGGAGAGTGCGATCAGAAGCGCGTCCCTTCCGTGTCCCTTCAGGTGAAACCTGTTCTTCCCCAACAGAAACAGCGCGATCAGCAGGATGCTGCCGATCATGGTTCGGAGAAAGACGATCTCATAGCTGCCGAGGGGAATATTGCTTGCGACGATGCCGTTCAATCCAAACAGCAGCAGCGCGCAGAGATATTTTGTAAGGGCTTTCTTATCCATGGCTTGTTGTATCCGTCTCGTTCGAACGCACAACGCCCGGAAAACAGACGCAGAAATCTGGCGCTCGGACTTATGGCGCCAGATTTCGCGCTTCGAACCAAGTCGCCTTTAGAAACGCAACGCAGGACTTTGGCCCCTTGCGTATATGGGGGCCAAAGTCCATCGCTTCAGCGCGGCAGCAGGTGGCCGCCGGCCCCGCCGGCTTAGTTGGAGGCGTTGTCCAGATCCTGGTCGTTCTTCCAGAGCATCTGTTCGCGGAGTTGCTTGCCGATGATCTCCATCGGATGCTGGGCCAGCTGCTCGCGCTTGGAGTTGAAGAAGGTGCGGCCGTTCTTGTTCTCGGCGATCCACTTGCCGGCGAAGGTGCCGTCCTGGATGTCCTTGAGCACCGCCTTCATGTTGGCCTTGGTCTGCTCGTAGGGCAGGACGCGCGGGCCGGACACATACTCGCCGTACTCGGCGGTGTCGGAGATGGAGTAGTTCATCGCCGCGATGCCGCCCTTGTTGATCAGATCCACGATCAGCTTCATCTCGTGGATGCACTCGAAGTAGGCGTTCTCGGGGGCGTAGCCCGCCTCGACCAGCGTCTCGAAGCCGCACTTCATCAGATCGACCACGCCGCCGCAGAGCACGGTCTGCTCGCCGAACAGGTCGGTCTCGGTCTCGTCGTGCATGGTGGTCTCCATGATGCCGGCGCGCGCGCCGCCGATGCCCGCGATGTAGGCCAGCGCGATGTCCTTGCAGTGGCCGGAGGCGTCCTGCTCCACGGCGATCAGGCAGGGCACGCCCTTGCCCGCGACGTACTGGGAGCGCACGGTGTGGCCCGGGCCCTTCGGCGCGGCCATGAACACGTCCACATTGGCCGGGGGCACGATCTGCTTGTAACGAATGTTGAAGCCGTGCGCAAAGGCGATGGCCTTGCCCTCGGTCAGGTAGGGAGCGATGTCCTTCTTGTACATGTCGGCCTGGGCCTCGTCGTTGATGAGGATCATGATGATGTCGGCCGCCTGCGCCGCCTCAGGCACGGTCATGACCTGGAAGCCGTCCTTCTCCGCTACGGGCCAGGACTTGCCGCCCTTGCGAAGGCCGACGATGACGTCGCAGCCGGAGTCGCGCAGGTTCAGCGCATGGGCGTGGCCCTGGGAGCCGTAACCGATGATCGCGATCTTCTTGCCGGTGAGCTTGTTGAGGTCGCAGTCCTTCTCATAGTACATTTTTGCCATAGTCAAACTCTCCTTTTTCCTTGGTCTGCTCGTCGATGGTGTATTGTCCCCGCTCCAGTGCCATCATGCCGGTGCGCACCAATTCGAGGATTCCAAACTCCCGAAGGAGGTTTTGGATCGCTTCCGCCTTGCTTTCGTCTCCAATGACGGCAAGGGTGATGGAGGATATGGACACGTCGATGATCGACGCGCGGAAGATGTTCGCAACCTGAATGATCTCATTGCGAACGTCGCTGGTCTGCGCCAGCACCTTGAACAGCACCAGCTCGCGCCGGATGGAATGCTCGGGCAGCAGGCGCTTGACCGAGTGCACGCAGATCAGCTTGCGCAGTTGGTTGGACAGAAGCCGCGTCTGCTTTTCGTCCGCCATCACCTCGATGGTGATGCGGGAAACCTTGACGTCGTCCGTGGTGCCCACGGCCAGCGATTCGATGTTGTAGCCCTTGCCGGAGAAGAGCCGCGCCACGCGGGAGAGCACGCCCGCCTCGTTGTCCACAAGCACGGCCAGGGTCTGCCTCTTGATCTCGTTCATTGCGCGTTCCTCCCTCAGTGAATCATAAACTCGGTGATGTGGCTGCCGCCACCCACCATCGGGCGAACCATCTCGTCCATATAGACGGCGACGTCGATCACGGAGCCCTTGTCGCTCTCCAGCGCCGCCTTGAGCGCCGTCTCAAAGTCCTCCACGTTATGGACGCGCCAGCCGTTCAGCCCGTAGGCCTCGGCGAGCTTTACGAAGTCGGGAGCGCGATCCAGCGTGGTCTGGGAATAGTGCTGCTTGTAGATCAGCGTCTGCCACTGGCGCACCATGCCCAGCGTTCCGTTGTTGAACAGCACGGTGATGATGGGCAGCTTGTAGTACGACTCCGTGGCGAGCTCGTTGCAGTTCATGCGGAAGGAGCCGTCGCCGGTGACGTGCAATACAATCTTGTCCGGGTTGCCCGCCTGCGCGCCGATGGCCGCGCCCAGGCCGAAGCCCATGGTGCCGAAGCCGCCGGAGGTCACGAGCTGGCCGGGATAGTCGAAGTGGAAGTGCTGCGCCGCCCAGATTTGGTGCTGGCCCACGTCGGTGGTCACGATGGTGTCCTGCGGCAGAATGCGCGCGATGGAGGAGAGCACTTGGCCGGGGGTCAGGCGGTCCGCCACCTGGTCGTAGACGGTCTCGGTCGGGAAGGAGAACACGTACTTCTTCCACTCGCTGTGGTCGAGCTGCTCAATTCGTTCGAGCAGGAGCTGCAATACGCGCTTCGCATCGCCGATGATGTGGTGGTCGGTCTGTACGTTCTTGTTGATCTCCGAGCGGTCGATGTCGATCTGCACGATCTTGGCGTTCTGCGCGAAGCTCGAGGGCTTCAGCGCCACGCGGTCGGAGAAGCGGCAGCCCACGGCGATCAGCAGATCACACGCGTCCACGGCCATGTTGCTGGCCTGGGAGCCGTGCATGCCGATCATGCCGGTGGTCAGCTTGTTGCGGCCGCGGAAGCCGCCCGCGCCCATCAGCGTGATGGCCACGGGGGCGTCGATCTTGTTGGCGAAGGTTTCAAATTCCCAGTGCGCGCGGCTGCGTACCACGCCGCCGCCGCAGATCAGCAGCGGCTTCTTCGCGGCGTTGATCATCTCCACCAGCTTGTCGATGTCCTTGTAGTCTGGCTCGGGGGCCTTGAAATTCTGCGACGAGCGCTTCATGAGTTCCCCCAGCTTGCCGCTCATGCCGTGGCTGTGGCGGTCGAGGGGTTCATATTCGGCGCTCTCGGCGGTCACGTTCTTCGGAATGTCCAACAGCACCGGGCCGGGGCGGCCGCTGCGGGCGATGGCGAAGGCCTCGCGCACGGTGTCGGCCAGATCGTCCACGCTGCGCACCAGATAGTTGCACTTGGTGATGGGCATGGTCACGCCGGTGATGTCCACCTCCTGAAAGGAGTCCTTGCCGATCAGGTCCACGCCCACGTTGCAGGTGATGCACACGATGGGGGAGGAGTCCATGTAGGCGGTGGCGATGCCGGTGACCAGGTTGGTCGCGCCGGGGCCGGAGGTGGCGAAGCACACGCCCACCTTGCCCGTGGAGCGGGCGTAGCCGTCCGCGGCGTGGCACGCGCCCTGTTCGTGGGCGGTCAGAATGTGGCGCACGCGGCCCTCGTAGTTGTAAAGTTCATCGTAGACGTTCAGAATCGTGCCGCCCGGGTAGCCGAAGATCGTGTCGACCCCCTGTTCCAAGAGGCACTCCATCAGGATCTTTGCGCCGGTCATTCGCATGTGTTCATCCTCCTCCGTCGTTTAAGAAAAAGCCTGCCGTCTAAAAGTTAGACTTGCAGGCTTCACGAACATCCCTTTGATTTTTCGTTCGAGCCGAACCCGGATTTCTCCGGGCAGCCGGATCAGCGGACCGGCGATTGCAGGACATAACTTTTAGCATTATCCCCCAGCGTGCTAAGTCGCAGGGGCAGGATAATGCCGACAAGCAGGTCCAGTACAGCGATACCAATGATCCAAGCGTTCATCGTTTCCAGCTCCCATCGGTTCTGATTTTGCATTATAGCATGGGGGTGTTACGATGTCAACGACTTTACATGAATTTATGGTTTTCGGTGAACCGAAAAAGCTGCGACGTGCGCTTGTCCGCGATGGTGGTTCGTGCTATAATGAAGATGAATTTGAAACTGAATTCAACATGACAAAAAACAGGAGGGACGAAGCATGAATTACGGACGGATCGACCATGTGGACAGGCCCGTTTCCCGCATCGTGTTCGGAACTGCGACGCCGAAGATGTTCGCGGCGTTTCGCTCGGTTTACGAGGACGCGCCGGACTTCTCCCAGCGCCTCGAAGCGGCGTTCGAACTGCTGGACGCGGCCCGTGAGGCGGGCATAAACTGCTTCGACTGCTCCGATCACTACGGCGAGGAGCCGCTGGGCGAGTGGCTGGAGGCGCGCGGCGTGCGAAACGAAGTGGTGATTCTCACCAAGGGCGCGCACCACAACCGCTGGCGCAAGCGCGTGACGGATTTTGACATCCTGCACGACGTGCACAACTCGCTGGCGAAGCTCAAGACGGATCACATCGAACTGTACCTGCTGCACCGGGACGATCCCGCCGTGCCGGTGGGACCGCTGATGGACGCGCTGAACCGCTGCGTGGACGAGGGCAAGCTGGGCGCGATCGGCGCCTCCAACTGGACCGTCGAGCGCATGGAGGAGGCCAACGAGTACGCCGCCAAGCACGGCATGCGCGGCTTTACCGTGGCCAGCCCGAACTATGGCCTGGCGGAGCAGGTGGCCGATCCCTGGGGCGGTGGCTGCGTCAGCATCTCCGGCCCGGAAAACCGGCCGGCGCGGGAATGGTACGCCCGGAACCACATTCCGATATTCGCCTATTCTTCGATGGCGCGCGGCCTCTTCTCCGGCCGGGTGCGCGGCGGCGAACCGGAGAGCGCGAAGGCCGTCATGGACGAGCCCGGCCTGAAGGGCTACGCCTGCCCGGCGAACTTCGAGCGCCTGCGCCGCTGCGAAATTCTTGCGGCGGAGAAGGGCATGACGGTGCCGCAGATCGCCATGGGCTGGCTGTTCAGCCAACCGCTGGACGTGTACGCGCTGGTTGCCACGGGCCGGCCAGAGAACGTGCGCGCCAACGCCGAAGCGGCGAACGTCCGCTTAAGCGAATCGGAATGCCGATGGCTCAATCTGGAGGCCGAACGCTGAATACAAATTGATGAAAGAACGGCGCTGCCGCGTTCCGCGGCAGCGCCGTTTCTGGTATCGCGTCCCTGCGGTGCGAGCGCTCGTCCGCGCCGTGCAGCGCGCGATAGCGGCGCGGCGACACTCCCGTCAGCCGGCCGAACACGGTGATGAAGTAGTTGTAGTCGGCATAGCCGCAGGCCTCGGCCACCTGAGTGATATTGAGCTCCGGCCGGGTGAGCAGCAGCTGCTTGGCGTAGTCGATGCGCTTCTTTCGGATGTGTCCGGCGATGCCCATGCCGTAGTTCTGGTTGGAAAATTCGTACAGCGCCGTGCGCCCGATGTGAAAGCGCTTGCAGATGTCGCCCGCGTTGATGTCCTCGGTGAAGTGCTGGGAGATGTACTCGTCGATCTGCACCTGCAGCGGCTGCTGTTTGAGCGTCACCATGCGGTCGAAGTAGAGATAGGAGGCCACCGCGTCGAGAATGTGCGACGCGGAGAGGATGTATCCCTCCTCCATGTCCGGCAGGCCGTCGATCAGCGCGCCCAGCTTTGCCTCGTCGAGGCCGTAGCGGCGGCAGGCGTTCAGAATCGCGCGGCGCCCCATTTCCCGCTCGGGATAGCAGAACAGGTGGCCGAAGGCGGCGTAGGCCACGATGATGTTGCCCATGAACACCGGCGAGACGGCCTCCGTCAGCCCCGCGTGGCAGCGGTAGACATAGGGCGCGCGCATCGCCAGCGCCCGGCGGCAGGCTTCCCGGTCGCAGCGATGGCACTCCGCCTCGGCCTCGGAATTTTCGCGAATGAAGCGGCAGATCGGCGCGATGCGCTCGGGGTAGGAGGCGATCTCCTTGAGCGAATCGTCGAACACGGTGATGCGGACTTGCGTGAGGTTGTAGAAGTCCCGCAGCAGGGCGTTCAGCTTGACAAAATCAAAGGATGAATACATTGCGCGCCACCTCGCTTCCATTATAATATGACACTGAAGAATTGTCCAGAAAAAGCGGACGGAATCCAAGAAATATGAACGCACGCATATATCTTCCCCCGAAAATGTTTGTTAAGATATGATTATAAGGAAAACCGGAAAGGATCCGGAGAGATATTCATCATTCAGCGAGGAGGAAAACACGATGCACAAGAAGATGACATTCGCGCTCTGCTTCGGCAACCGCGGCTTCATGCCGGGCGAGCTGATTCTGGGCGCGCGCGACGATATGGTCAAGGCCGTGACCGACGCGGGCTACGACTACATCATGATGGACGCGGACGCCAGCCGCTACGGAGCGGTGGAGACCCGCGCCGAGGGCCGGCAGTACGCCGCGTGGCTCAAGCAGCACGAGGGCCAGTACGACGGCGTGATCTTTTGCCAGCCCATCTTCGTGGACGAAAACGGCGCGATCACGGCGCTGCAGGACGCGGGCGTGCCGATTCTGATGCAGGCCTACCCGGATGAGATCGGCAAGATGGACTTCGCCCACCGGCGCGACGCCTACTGCGGTAAATTCTCCGTGACGGATGTGTTCACCCAGTACAGGGTGCCGTTTACGGTGATGAAGCCCCACGTGGTGCATCCGCTGAGCCCGAAGTTCGCGCAGAATTTGAAGGACTTCGCGGCGATCTGCCGGGTGGTCAACGGCATGAAGCGCTTCAATCTGGGCTGCATCGGCGCGCGCACCACGGCCTTTAAGACCGTGCGCTTCGATGAGATCGCCATGCAGAACCACGGCATCAACGTGGAGAGCGTCGACCTCTCCGAGCTGATGAACATGGTGGCGGAGATGAAGGACGACGATCCCAGGGTCGCGGCCAAGATGGCGCATCTGGAAGACTACACGGATTTCTCCGGCGTGCCTGCGCCGAACAAGCTGACGCTCGCCAAGATCGGCTGTGTGCTGGATTGGTACATCGAGGAGTACCAGCTCGACGCGCTGGCGCTGCGCTGCTGGAACGAGATGGAGACCTACATGCGCGTCTGCCCCTGCGTGCTGCTGTCCGATCTGAACAACCGCGGCATCGCGGCGAGCTGCGAGATCGACATGTGCTCGGCCATCACCATGCGCGCCATGTGCCTGGCCAGCGAGGAGCCCTCCTGCGTGCTCGACTGGAACAACAATTACGGCGACGACGAGAACAAGGTCGTGCTCTTCCACTGCGGCCCGGTGGCCCAGAGCCTGATGACCGGCAAGGGGCACGTCACCGAGCACAAGATGTTCGCCAAGAACGACCCCGGCAGCGGCTGGGGCTGCAACGAGGGCCGCATCGCGTCCTTCCCGATGACCTACTCCAACTGCCAGACGAAGGACGGCAAGATCGTGGTTTACGCGTCCGAGGGGAGGATCACCGACGATCCCATCGAGGACGGCTACTTCGGCTGCGGTGGCGTGGCGGAGATCCCGGAGCTGCAGGACAAGCTCATCAAGCTGGCGCGCGGCGGCTTCAAGCACCACACCAGCGTGGGCAAGGGCCATATGAAGGACGTGCTCAAGGAGGCGTTCACCACCTACTTGGGCTACGATTGGGTGGAGATCGACTGACGTCGACTGTGCCCCGCCGTCCGGTTTGCCGCCGGGCGGCGGGCGCGCGCGAAGGAGATAAATTATGATCAGTCTTGGCGTGGACATCGGCGGAACGGGCGCGAAGTGCGTGGCGTTTCGCGACGACGGCGCGCAGCTCGCGCTGAGCTACTGCGAATACCCAAACCCGCCGGGGAAGGTAAACCTCGACGCGGAGGTATTGGCGGAGTCGGCGCTGCGCGTCATACGGGAGTGCGCGGAGGCGCTGCCGGATAAGGGCGAGGTGGCGGCGGTCACGGTGTCGTCCTTCGGCGAATCCTTCGTGCCGGTGGACGAGGACGGCAGGCCGCTGACGGATGTCATCATGTACTTCGCGGATTCGTCCTCGAAGGAATTCGACGCGGTGGTGAACCGCGTGGGCGCGGAGCGCTTCATGGAGATCGCCCGCGTCAAGCCGGATGCGTCCTACTCGCTGGCGAAGATGCTCTACACCTGCTCGCTGCCGGGCGTGAAGGCGTGGAAGTTTCTGCTGATCGCGGGCTTCATCTGCTACCGCCTGAGCGGCGTGGCGGCCACGGACGTGTCGCTCGCCTGCCGGACGCTCCTCTACGACGTGGAGCGCAGGCATTGGTCGGAGGAGCTTCTGCGCGCCGCGGGGCTTCGCGCGGACATGATGCCCGACGTGTATGAGACGGGCTCGGTCATCGGCGAATTGAAGCCGGATGTGGCGGCGGAACTGGGGCTTCCCGCCGGCGTGAAGGTGGTCATCGGCGCGCACGATCAGATCGTGAACGCGCTGGCCTGCGGCGTGCGCGAGCCGGGCGACGCGATGGACGGCACCGGCACCACGGAGTGCATCGAGCCGCTGTTCGCGGACATTCCGCGAAACATGGAGTTTATATCGGAGAACTACGCCTGCGTGCCCTACGTGGACGGGCGGGGCTACGTGACCTACGCCTACAACCTCTCGGGCGGCGCGGTGGTGCGCTGGTATCGGGATCAGCTCGCGAAGCACCTGCGCGACCGGGCGAAGGCCGAGGGCGTGAGCATCTACGACATTCTCAATCGCGAATGCCCGAGCGAGCCGGGCGAATTGATGGTGCTCCCATACCTGCAGGGCCTGGGCGGCACGCCGGACATCCAGGTGAACGCGCGGGGCGCGTTCTGGGGCGTGTCGATGGACACGGACCTTCCGCAGATCTACCGGGCCATACTGGAGGGATTGAGCTTCGAAATGGCGTACAATCTGGAGAAGCTCGAATACTACGGCATCGGGCCAAAGCGATTGTACGCTTGCGGCGGCGGCGCGAAGTCCAAGGTGTGGCTGCAGGTGAAGGCCGACGTCTGGAACCGGGAGATCCTGCCCGTGGAGACGGAGGAGACCGGCGCGCTGGGCAGCGCGATTCTGGGCTTTGCCGCGGTGACGGGAGAGCGGGATCGCTGCGCGCTGGCGCGGAAATATTTGCGCATCGGCGAGCCGGTGCGCCCGATTCCCGAGCATGTGGAAATCTACCGCGGGAAGTTCCGCGAGTTCAAGCGGCTGCGCGCGCTCCTGCTGGATTTCCAGAAATCGAAGGAGGAGTAAATCAGTGAACACGAAGGAAGTCGTATTGAAGGCCCTGGCGTTGAAGAAGTGCATTCCGGCGTTCAACGTGCCGCATACCCCGATGGTGAAGCCCATCGCGGAGGCGATTCGGGACGAGAACAGCGTGGCGATGATACAGGTGGCGCGCGTCGAGTGGGAGAAGATGGGCGCGATTTCGATGGAGCGCTCGGCGGAGGAGTACGCCAAGTACGCCAACGCGCATACGCTTTTGCACCTCGATCACATTCCCGTGATCGACGAGGATTTCAAGCGGGTCGATTACCTCTCGCTGATCGAGCGCGCGATTCGCGCGGGCTTCCAGTCCGTGATGATCGACGGTTCGCGCCTTCCGCTGGAGGAGAACATCGCCGTGACCGCGGAGGTGGCTGCCCGGGCGCACGCGGCGGGCATCCCCTGCGAGGCGGAGCTGGGCGCGGTGATGGGCCATGAGGCCGAGGTGCCGCCTTACGAGGAGATCTTCGCCAAGAAGATGGGCTTCACGAAGCTGGACGAGGCGACGCGTTTCGCCAAGGAGAGCGGTTGCGACTGGCTCTCCGTGGCGGTGGGCAACATCCACGGCGCGGTGGCCGAGGCCGTGCGCAATCAGAAGAAGCCCGAAGCGAAGCTGGACGTGGCGCACATCGCCGATCTTTCGAGGGTGACGGGCATCCCGCTGGTGCTGCACGGCGGCTCCGGCGTGAATCACCAGTGCCTGCTGGACGCCATCGGCGCGGGCATTGCCAAGATCAACGTGGGCACCGAGCTGCGCCAGACCTACGAGGCCGCGCTGGCCGCGTCGAACGGCGATATCGAGGCGGCGCGCGACGCGCTCTACCGCCGCACGCGCGATTACATTCACAACTATCTCTACAATGGCGATCTGATGGACGCGATTTCCAAATAAATCGCGCCGAACGAATCGCGCCGCGCGGCCCGGCAGGGCTGCGCGGCGCTCTTTCAATGTCTTTTCATAAGAAGGGGTTCACATCTCGGAGTCGTCCAACACGTGGGCCTTGATGAGGTTGGTGGCCACGCTCAATCCCAGCGGCACGCCGGCGGTGATCACGATCGTGTCGCCGTTTTGGGCGATGCCCTCCTTGCGGGCGACCTCTGCGGCGAGGGAGAACACGCGGTCGGTGGTGTTGATCTCCCCGGTGAGGAAGGGCAGCACGCCCCAGCTGATCGCCATCTGGCGGCGCACCTTCTCGTGCATGGTCATTGCCACCACCGGGCAGGCGGGGCGGAAGCGCACGATCATCCGGGCGGTGTGACCCGTGGCGGTGGCGGTGACGATGGCGGCGGCATCCAGATCCTTGGCCGTCAGGCAGCAGGTGTGGGTGATGGCGTCGTTGATGTTGGGGTCGGGCGTGATGCGGTTCATCTGGAAGTTCTGCCAGAAGTCGATGGAGCTCTCCGCCTCGGTGACGATGTTGTCCATGGCCCGCAGCGCCTCGAGGGGATACCTGCCGCTGGCGGTCTCGCCGGAGAGCATCACGCAGCTCGTGCCGTCAAACACAGCGTTGGCCACGTCGGAGACCTCCGCCCGGGTGGGCCGGGGATTGCGCATCATGGAATCCAGCATTTGGGTGGCAGTGATCACGGGCTTGCCCTGCTGCAGTCCCTTGCGGATCATCAGCTTTTGCAGATGCGGCACCTTCGCGGCGGGAATCTCCACGCCCAAGTCGCCGCGCGCCACCATGATGCCATCCGCGGCGGCGAGGATTTCATCGATGTTGTCCACGCCCTCCTGGTTTTCAATCTTGGCGATGATGCGGATGCGCTCGCCGCCATTTTCGCGCAGGAGCTTACGGATCGCCTCCACGTCGGAGGCCTGGCGCACAAAGGAGGCGGCGATGAAGTCGAAGTCGTGCTCGATGCCGAAGCGGATGTCGCCCACGTCCTTTTCGGTCAGCGCCGGCAGGTGGATGTGCACGCCGGGGATGTTGATCGACTTGTTGGCCGAGAGCGTTCCGCCGTTTTCCACGGTGCAGAGGATATCCGCGCCCCGAATCTCCCGCACGCGGATGGAGATCAGGCCGTCGTCGATCAGAATCTGCTGGCCGGGGCCGACCTCCTCGTGCAGCTTCGGGTAGGTCACGGAGACGCGGCTCGCGTCGCCGGGCACGTCCTCGGCGGTCAGCGTGAAGCTGTCCCCGACGTGGAGCTCCACGGTCTTCGTCGCGAAGCCGCGAATGCGGATCTCCGGGCCCTTGGTGTCGAGGATGGTGGCGACCGCGCGGCCCATGGAGTCCCGAATGTTGGTGAACATATTTAGCCGCCGGAGCTGCTCCTCGTGGGTGCCGTGCGAGAAGTTGAAGCGCGCGGCGTTCATGCCGCCGCGAATCAGCGCGTGGATGAGGTTTGGGTCGTCCGAAGCGGGCCCCAGCGTGCAGACGATCTTGGTTCTTCTCATGGATGGTTCCTCCCGTTGACAGTCGATCTCTTCATCGAACCGGAATGGCTGAGCGCTTTCCTCAGGTCTATCCGCGGATCGCCCGCTCCAGCCGCTCGAGCGCTTCCCGCAGCGTGGCACGGGGGCAGCCCAGCACGATGCGCTGGAACTGCGCGCCGCATTCGCCGAAGATCGCGCCGGAGTCCAGCCACAGCCGGGCCTTTTGCGCGATCAGTTCCTCCAGTGCCTCGGGCGCGAACCCCAGCGCGGAGAAGTCCACCCAGGCGAGGTAGGTGCCCTCCGGCTCCACCAGCCGAAGCTCCGGCAGGCGCTCGCGCAGGAAGGCGCGCAGGTAGTCGAAGTTGCCGAGGATGTACTGGAAGCACTGCTCGAACCACTCCTCGCCCCCGGCGTAGGCGGCGCGGCAGGCAGCCTGGCCCAGCAGGTTCGGTCCGTCGGCGCCGCAGCGGCGCATCTCCGCCTCGAAGCGCGCGCGCGTCTCCGCGCCGGGAATCCAGATGTTGGAATCCTGCAGGCCGGCTAAGTTGAATGTCTTGCTGGGCGCGGTGCAGACGATCGCGCGCTCGGCCATCTCCGGCGCGGCCTTCAGGAAGATCGTATGCGGATGCCCCGGGTGGGCGAAGTCGCAGTGAATTTCGTCGGAGGCCACGTATACGCCGCGCGCGGCGCAGATGCGGCCGATCTCGCGCAGCTCCGCCTCCGTCCAGACGCGTCCCACCGGGTTGTGCGGGCTGCACAGAATCAACAGCTTCGCGCCGCTCTCGTCCAGCGCGCGCTCAAAGCCGGCGAAGTCGATCTCGTAGCGACCATCCCGGTAGATCAGCGGATTTTCGACGATGCGGCGGCCGTTTTCGCGAACCACCCGGTAGAACGGCGCGTAGACCGGCGGCTGGATGAGCACCGCGTTGCCGGGCTCGGTCAGCGCGCGCACCGCCATCGCCAGCGCGAACACCACGCCGGGGGTCTTGACCAACCATTCGGCCTCGGGCCGCCAGCCGTGGCGGCGCTCGAACCAGCCCGCGACGGCCTCGTAATAGCCGCCCTTCATGTCGCTGTAGCCGAATATGCCGTGCCGGATGCGCGCGGCGAGCTCATCCAGCACCGGCTGCGCTGCGGGAAAGTCCATGTCCGCCACCCACAGCGGCAGCGCGTCCTCGGGAATTCCCTGCCCAGCGGAGGGATCAAACTTGATGCAGTCGGTGCCCCGGCGTTCGATCACCTTGTCAAAGTCGTAGCGCATGATGTTGCCTCCATATCGTTTGTATCGTGACGATTCAAGCATATTCCCAACGGCGGCGCTTGTCAAGCCGGGAAGCGAAAAAAGCCGGGCGAAGGCCGCGCGCGCGGCAGGTTGACAAATTTACACAGGCGGCGTATACTGAAACATCAGATGACCGCCCGCGAGGAGCGGCCCGCCGAAGGGGTATACTGCTTTATGGAGACGGACAAGCAAAACAAGCTGCAATTCCGCATCGACATCGTGTTGACGGTGCTCTTCATCGCCATGATCTTCTTCTTTCCGATCACCACCGCCATCTTCAAGGACGGTCTGATCGGCCGCGCCTTCTACATGCGCTACATCAGCCAGTATCTGGAGGACTCCGACGATTACACGCCCTTCGAGCTGGTGGAGGCGGCCATACACTCCTGGGACAACTTCATTTCCACGAATCTCTACGGCACGGAGACGCTGGGAAAGATCAGCTCCACGTTCCAGTACGCGCTGGGCAAGAAGCTGGTGAGTTCGGGCAACACGCAGATGATCCGCCTGAACACCGGCCACCTGTACGATTTGCAGAGCGAGATGTCCATGGACTCCGCGCGGGACGACATCATCTCCATGCGCGCCATCGTGCCGGAGGACACGCCGTTTCTGTTCGTATACGAGCATCCGACCATCTACGACTACGACGCCCAAATGCCCAAGGGTTACGAATTTCTGGATTTCAGCCGGCAGGAGGCCGACGAGATCGTGGGCATGCTGCGCGAAGCGGGCGTGGACGTGATGGACAGCCGCGACGTGCTGCCTGCCACGGGGTTGCCGCTCGAGGACTACCTGATGTACACCGACCAGCACTGGGCGACCAGCGCGGCCATCCTCATGGCGCAGGCGATTTCCGAGCGTGCGGAGGAGGTTACGGGCGTGGATTTGCCTTCGGAACGGCTGGATCTGGATCAGTTCGAGACGACGGTATATCCGAAGCTGTTCATGGGCAAGTACGGCCAGCGCGTGGGCACGCTGGTGATCGATCCGGACGACATCGTCACCTACAAGCCGAAGTATGATACGAACATTCACTTCCAATCGAGCCGCAAGACCATCGTCACCGATGTTGAGGGCCCGTTCGATGAGGTGGCGCTGCGCCGGGAGGTGTTGGAGCCCGAGCCCGGCAAGAGCTGGAACATGCGCGCCTACATGGACTACGGCCTGACCGAAGAGTACGACGTGCTGACCAACGAGGACGGGGCGGACTGCACAATCCTGCTGCTCAAGGATTCGTACAGCGCGCCGATCGGGCGCTTCCTGTCGCTGGTGGCGGACGAGGTGTACTCGGTGGACATGCGTCAGTACGCGGTCGGCACGCTGGACGACTGGGTGAAGAAGTACGACCCGGACATTGTGGTGGTGGCCTACAGCCTGCAGATGCTCCGAGACGAGATGTATGAGTTCGAATAGAGGAAGCGCAAGGTGAAGCGCCCGTGGCACGATCGCCGCGGGCGCTTCAATTTGTATAAGCTCAGCTCTGGAATTCGCCGATGCCGGACACCTCGGCGGGGCCGGTCATGTAGATGTGGCCGTCGTCCCGCCACTCATTGTGCAGCGTGCCGCCGGGAAGGAGCACGTCCGCGCGCCGGTTCAGCAGCCCCATCTCCGCGCCCGCCGCCAGCACCGCGCAGGAGCCGGTGCCGCAGGCCAGCGTCGGGCCCGCGCCGCGCTCCCAGACCGCCACCGTCACGGAATCCGGCCCGTCCAGTTGGCAGAATTCGATATTCGCCTTCGCCGGAAACAGCGGATGGTGTTCCAGCTCTGGGCCAAGGCGCACGAAGTCCTTGCGCTCGGGAAAGATGTCGAAGGTCACGGCGTGGGGATTGCCCATGGACACGCAGAAGAACTCCACCACGCGCTCGTCGAGCGGGATGCGCACGCGGTTCGTCTCCGCCGCCACGGGAATGTGTTCGGGCCGGAACTCCGGCGCCCCCATGTCCACGGTCGCGGCCACGGCGACGCCGCTCTCGATCCGCAGGCGGATGGGCTTCACGCCCGAGAGCGTGTCGATGGTCATGTCATCCTTTTTGCAGATGTTGTTGTCGTAGAGGTACTTCGCCACGCAGCGGATGCCGTTGCCGCACATTTCGGCTTCGGAGCCGTCGCTGTTGTAGATGCGCATCGACGCGTCCGCGCAGTCGCTGGCGCCGATCAAAATCAGCCCGTCCGCGCCGAAGGCGAAGCGCCGCTCGCAGACGCGAATGGCGAGATCGGCGGGATCGTGAATGGCGTTGTGGATGGCGTCGACCACGATGAAATCGTTGCCGAGGCCGTGCATCTTCGTAAAGCGCATGGGAACCTCCTTACGCGTCGGATCGCGATGTCAGCAAATGATAGAGAACCTCGGTCATCGCGTCCATATCCTGAACGGCGATGCACTCGAAGCGGCCGTGAGCGTTCATGCCACCGGTGGCGAGATTCGGGCAGGGCAGGCCCATGAAGGACAGCCGCGCGCCGTCGGTGCCGCCACGGATGGGCGTGGCGAAGGGCTCGATGCCTGTGGCCCGGTAGGCCGCCTCCGCCCGCCGCAAGACATGCGGATACTTCTCCATGATCTCGCGCATGTTGTAGTAGCTGTCCTTCATCCGGCACACCGCGCTATCGGGGCTGTACTTTTCGTTGATTGCTTCGGCGGCGCGAAACATGGTTTGCTTGCGCTCCTCGAACTTTGAACGGTCATGATCGCGCAGAATGTAGAGGGAGCGGGCATGCTCCGTCTCGCCCGAGACCGAGCAGAGGTGATAGAATCCCTCGTAGCCATCCGTGTGTTCCGGACGCTCGGCAGCGGGGAGCAGAGAATCGAACTCCATCGCCAGCAGCGCGGCGTTGATCAGCTTGCCCTTGGCGCTGCCTGGGTGTACGCTGCGGCCATGGAACTCGACGACCGCCGAGGCGGCGTTGAAGTTTTCGTACTCGATGCTGCCCACCTCGTCGCCGTCCACGGTGTAGGCGAAATC
Source organism: uncultured Clostridia bacterium (assembly GCA_947596085.1). GTDB lineage: Bacteria > Bacillota > Clostridia > Christensenellales > Aristaeellaceae > SFTH01. The sequence continues at coordinate 59,219 of CANQEW010000006.1, forward strand.
CGCACCGAAGCCCGCGACGTCGAAATGATCCGTTCCCCGGCCGATCTCTTCGTCCGGCGTAAAGCCGACGCACACCTTTCCGTGGGGCGCGCCGCTGGCGAGCAGCCGCTCGCAGGCGGTCAGAATCTCGGCGATTCCGGCCTTGTCGTCAGCGCCCAGCAGCGCGTTGCCGTCGGTGACGATCAGATCCTTGCCCGTGCGGCGCGCGAGCTCGGGGAAGTCCGCCGGATCAAGCTGGTCGCCGCTTTCCAGGCGAACCATTTTGCCATCGTAGTTTTCAACAATCCGCACATGTATGGGAACGGCGGGAACATCATCCACGGTGTCCATGTGCGCAATCAGGCCGATGGCGGGGAAGCCCTCCGCCGTGGCGGGGATGGAGCCGTAGACGTAGCCAAATTCGTCCATCCGCGCGTCGTGGATGCCCATGTCGAGCATCTCCCGAACCAGCGTCCGGCCGAGGACAAGCTGACCGGGGGTGCTGGGACAGGTTCCGCGCGCCTCGTTGGAGGCGGTATCAAATTGAATATAGCGCAAAAAGCGCTCGTGCGCGCGCAAGGTCAATCCTCCTGCCGGCCCAACATGGCCGCGCCGATGATGCCCGCGTCGTTGCCGAGTTTCGCCAGCTCCACGCGCGCGTAGGGCATGGCCTTGTAGAACACCAGCTTCGGAAGCAGCGCGTTCACCTTGTCCAACAGGAACGCGCCTGCGTGGGATACGCCGCCGCCCAGCACGATGATCTCCGGATCGTAGAGGTTGATGAGATTGACCAGGCCCACGCAGAGGTGGTGGATGTAGTTGTCGAAGATCTCCGAGCAGTGGGGATCGCCCTGCTTGGCCAGGTCGATCACGGTGCGCGCCTCGATCTTGGCCAGATCGCCGTCCACCGCGGAGGCGAGCGCGCCGTTGGGCTGGGACATGGCGAGGCGGCGTCCCTCCCGGATCAGCGCGGAAGCGCTGGCGTAGCGCTCCCAGCAGCCGCGGTTGCCGCAGGTGCAGAGCTCGCCGCCGGCCACGGTGATCATGTGGCCGATCTCGGTGGCGACGCCGTGGGGGCCGACGAACACCTTGCCGTCGAGCACCACGCCGCCGCCCACGCCGGTGCCCAGCGTGACGAACACGGAGCTTCGCACGCCGGAGCTCACGCCCGCGATGGATTCGGCCAAGCCCGCGGCGGTGGCGTCGTTGGTCACGTAGACGGGCTTGTCGATCTCCTTCTGCATCAGTTCCACCAGCGGAACATCGTGCCAACCAAGGTTGGTGCAGAAGGGCACGCGCCCGGTGCGCGGGTCCTGAATGCCGGGAATGCCGATGCCGACGGAGCAGATCTCGTTGAGCGCGTGGCCGCTGCCGCCCAGCACGCTCAATGCGAGCTGCGCCATGTCGTGAATCACGGCCTCGTGACCGCGCTCGATGCCGGTGGGGCAGCTGGACTTGCAGAGTATGTTGCCGCTTTCGTCGACGACGCCCGCCTTCGCGGTGGTGCCGCCCACGTCGATTCCGATGTAAAGCATATCCGTTTCCTCCGAAGTAGTTTTATATATAGATTTACATTACATATTGAAAAGTTCGTCGTCGCGGTCCTCCTCCGCGCGCTGGGCGAGGGCGATGCTGCGCTGGGCGAGATCCTCCACGGCGCTGTAGCCCATCTGCTTCTGACGGAAGTTGCGCGCGGCGACCTCCAGCACCACGGCCAGGTTGCGGCCCGGATGGATGGGCAGCAGCAGCGAGGGAATCTTCACGCCCAGAATCTCGATGTACTTGTCCTCCATGCCCAGGCGGTCGTACTCCTTGCCGTCCTGCCACAATTCCAGGTGAACGTGCATGTTGATGGTCTTGCGGCGCTGCACCGCGCCCGCGCCGTAGATGTTCGCCACGTTGATGATGCCCACGCCGCGAATCTCCATGAAGTGGCGCACGCGCTCGGGCGATTCGCCCTCCAGCAGATTTTCGTTCAGGCGGCGGATCATCACCACATCGTCGGCCACGAGCTGATGCCCGCGCTTGACCAGCTCCAGCGCCGCCTCGCTCTTGCCCACGCCGGAACTGCCGGTAATGAGCATGCCGGCGCCGAATACGTTCACCAGCACGCCGTGGCGCGTCTCCCGGGGCGCGAGGCAGTTGTTCAGGTAGTGGATCAGCTCCAGCTCGAAGCGGGTGGTCTGCTTCTCGGTGGAGTAAATCGGGATGCGGTGCGCCGCCGCGAGGATCAGCATCTCGTCGAAGCAGGGAATGCCCCGGCAGATGATGATGCAGGGCAGCTTGTAGTTGAACAGCTTCGTCAGCCGCGCGCGCCGGGTGCTCTCGTCCAGACTGGAGAGGTAGGTCATCTCCACCAGACCCAGCAGCTGCGGGCGCTCGTAGGCGAAGAAGTCCCAATAGTCGGCCAGTTGAAGGCCCGGCCGCGTGGAATTGCTCACCTCGATGGGTAAGTATTTCAAATTGGCGTCGTAAATGCGCTTGAGGCCGAGGGCCTCCACGAAATCCTTCTCGCGGATCATGTCTGCAACCTCCCTGTGGTGCGCCGGTGATGTTCGGTTTCTATTTTAACGTATTTTGGCCGTGGTTGCAAGAGAAAAGCGCCGCGAGGAGGTGTTTTTCGTGCCCAGAACGCGGATAATAAGAAAAACGCGAAGGGGGAGAGGCGGAATGGACGAGCGAAAGCCGCGCTTTTCGCCGCGCAGGGCGCTGTTTTCGGCGGGCTATTACGCGGCGAACGCGGTGTATCAGGGCTATATGAGCCTGTTCTATGCGGGCCTTGGCTTCAACAGCGCCCAGCTCGGCGGCATCAGCGCGTCCACCGCCGCCGCCGCGCTCGCCGCGCAGCCCGGCTGGGGAATGCTGGGCGACCGCTCGCAAAGCCGAAGAAAGCTCCTGTGCCGGTTGAGCCTGCTGGCCGCCGCGGCGCTGCCGCTGGCGCTGCTGCGCCGGTCGTTCGCCGCGCAATTGTTCACGGCGATGCTGTTCTACGCCTTCTTCTGCGCTCTGCTGCCGCTGGGGGACGCGATTCTGCTGGAGGCGGACGGCGGCGCGTTCGGCGGCTATCGCCTCGCGGGTGGTGCGAGCTTCGCGCTGAGCGGCGCGGCGGTCGGCGCGTTGCTGGGCAGAACCGGGCCGGAGTACGCGGTTTGGATCGCGGCGGGGCTGCTGCTTCTGACGGCCCTGGCGGCGCTGCTGCTGCCCGAATCCCCGGGAAAGCAGCGGAGGGAGCGCGTCGGCATGATGGCGCTTCTGCGCGACAGGGAGCTTTTGCGGATGCTGCTGTTTCTGCTGCCGGTGCAAACCACGATGGGCTTCTTTTATACCTTCTACGCGCCTTACTTTCAGGAACTGGGCGGAAGCTCCGCGATGCTGGGGCTGGGCTATCTGCTCTCGTCGTTGAGCGAGGCGCCGTACCTGCTGCTCAGCGGGCGCGTCTACCGCCGCTTCGGCGCGGCGCGGCCGATGTGTGTCTCGGCGCTGATACTTGCGGCGCGGTGGCTCGCGCTGGGGCTCGCGCCGTCGGCGGGCGTGGCGCTGGCGAGCCAGCTTCTGCACGGCGGCGGCTTCATCGTGATGTCCGTCTCCATGGCTTACTGGATCGCCGACCGCGTCACGCCGGAGCTGCGCGCGTCGGGTCAGGGTCTGTTGAACATGGTCGCGTTCGGCGCGTCGCGCATCGCGGGCAACCTGGGCGGCGGACTGCTGGCGCAGGCCGTGGGCCGGGACCGCGCCTTTCTCGCCGGCGCGGGCGTCTGCGCGCTGGCGTTGTGCGCCTTCGCGCCGTGGGCGTTTCGCAAAAAGGAGAAATGAGGAGGGCTGCCCCTCGCGGGCGGCCCTCCTCGGTCAAAGCGTCAATTCGCGGCCTTGGCGCTCTCCTCCAGCCAGCGCATGGCGATCCACGCGTAGCAGGCGCTGCCGGGAACCAGGGCGGCCTCGTCGAAGCTGGTTTTGGGGTTGTGCAGCGGATAGTTGTGGCCGTCGGCGGGCTGGCCGGCGGCGAGCGCCAGCATGATGGAGGGCACCTCGTGACTGATGGCCGCGAAATCCTCCGAACCCGTGGAGCGAGACACGGAACTGCCCGCGATCTGCGCCGCGCCGAACACCTTGCCCGGCCCCAGCAGCTCCTCCACATAGCCCTGCACCTGCGCGCTCATGTTCGCGTCGTTCAGCAGCGTGGGGCAGGAACCGGCCATGGTCATCTTCGCGCTGGCGCGGAAGGTGGCGGCGGTGCCCTCGCTGATTTCGCCGACCCTGCGGCGGATGCGGTTGAATACCTCGTCGTCGTAGGCGCGGAAGTTGCCGCGGATCAGCGCGGTGTCCGGGATGACGTTGGCGTTCGCGCCGGAGGAGATCATGCCCAGCGTCAGCGCGGCGCTCTCGGCGATGCCCAGCTCCCGGGCGTTGATCTCCTGCAGGCCTAGCACGATGTGCGCGGCGACGCTGATGGGATCGACGCCGGTGTTGGGCATCGCGCCGTGCGCGCCCTTGCCTTGGATGTCGATGCGGAACATGCCCGCCGCCGGGGCGCTGACCCCGGGCGCGGAGATGATGACCGTGCCGGTGGGAATGGGCTGGTTGGTCATCACGTGGAACATCATCGCGGCGTCCACTTTGGGGTTCTCCAACACACCCGCGTCGATCATGTCCCGCGAGCCCTCGATGGGCTCCTCCGCCGGCTGGAACATCAGCTTCACCGTGCCGCGCAGCTCCGCCTCGTGGGCTTTCAACAGCCGCGCCGCGGTCAGCAGCATCGCCGTGTGCATGTCGTGGCCGCAGGCGTGCATCGCGCCCGACGCGCAGGCGTAGGGCAGGCCGGTCTCCTCCCGGATGGGCAGGCCGTCCATGTCCGCGCGCAGCAGGAACACCTTGCCCGGATTGCCCAGCGTGCAAACGATGCCGCGCCGTCCGCAGGATTTCGGTTCGAGGCCGATCTCCTCGAGCTTCTTCCACACATAATCATAAGTTTCTTTCAGTTCAAAGCCGACCTCGGCGCGCTCATGAAGCGCGCGGCGGTCCGCGACGCAGATGGATTCGAGCGCGCGCGCCTCGTTCAATAAAGTTTCGTTGGTCATGATTTGCACCTCCATACTCCAATTTTTGTAGAATATTATAGCGCGATTTTGTGGAAATTGCAATTTACATGGACTCGTGAATTTTCCACAAAACCGGCGGAATCCGCGCTCCCCTAAGCGGATCGCAGCCCGTGCAGGAGTTCGATCTCCCGGCGGTAGCCCTCCAACTCGTTGGGCGTTTCCAGATAGAAGGGCAGATCCCGCAGCGCGGGATGGTTGACGACGCGGGCGAGCGCGTCGAGCCCGATCTGGCCCTCGCCGATCTTCTCGTGGCGGTCCTTGCGGCTGCCCGGAGGATTCTTGCTGTCGTTGAGGTGGATCGCGCGCAGGCGGCCGAGGCCGATGATCCTGTCGAACATCTCCAGAACACCGTCCAGATCGTTCACAATGTCGTAGTCCGCGTCGAACACGTGGCAGGTGTCCAGGCATACGCCGATGCGTTCGGGGCGCTCGACGCGGTCGAGGATCGCGCGCAGTTCCTCGAAGCGCCCGCCCACCTCGCTGCCCTTGCCGGCCATGGTTTCGAGCAGCACCGTAGTGCCCATGCCGTCGAACATCGCTTCGTTCAGGGATTCGGCGATCCGGGCGACGCCCGCCTCCACGCCCTGCCCTACGTGGCTGCCGGGGTGCAGGTTGTACATGGCGCCGGGGAAGTGCTCCAGCCGCTCCAGGTCCTCCCGCAGCGCGCGGCGGGCGAATTCCAGCGTCTGCGGCGCGGCGGCGCAGGGATTGAGCGTGTAGGGCGCGTGGGTGAGCGGGGTCGCGAAGCCGCGCTCCGCGATCAGCGCGGACAGCGCCGCTGCGTCCCCGGCGTCGAAGGGCTTGACGCTTCCGCCCCGGGGATTGCGCGAGAAGTATTGAAACGTATTCGCGCCGATGGACAGCGCCTCCTCGCCCATGTGCAGATAGCCCTTGGTCGAGGACAGGTGGCAGCCGATATAGAGCATGGGGAACCTCCTTATGAATCGCTTTGACAGGCGGGGCAAAACACGCTGCTCCGACCGCCGATGACGGTGCGGCGAAGCGCTTCCCCGCAGACCGGACAGGGCTCGCCGCCATGTCCGTACACCCGTAAAAACGGCGTGTTGCGGTAGTCCTGCCCGCGGGCCGCCAGGTATTCTTCCGGAGAAATGGCGTTCTTTTCAGTGAAAAAAACAATTCTCTCTGGAATCGCTCTCGCGAGGCGCGCCCACTCCTCCGCCGTCAGGTCGCGCGCGGGGCGGGAGGGGCGAATGCGCGCCGCGAACAGAATCTCGTCGGAATAGATGTTGCCGATCCCCGCGACCACGCTCTGATCCAGGAGGCACTCCTTGACGGATCTCCTTCGCCTTCCGAACGCTTGCATCAGGGTCTCGGCGGACAGCGCGGGATCCGTCGGCTCCATACCCAGCTTCTCCATGCCGCTGTACGCGTCCGCCTCGCCCGCGCCGATCAGCCAGAAGCGCCCGAAGCGGCGGGGATCGGAAAAGCGAAGCTCCCGGCCATCGTCCATCTGGAAAATCAAGTGCGTGTGCCTCTCCGCGGGCAGATCGGCGGGGGTCAGGAGCAGGCAGCCGGTCATGCGCAGATGGAGGATGATCCGGTCGCCGCTCGCCAGGCGCAGCGCGAGAAATTTCCCGCGCCGCTCCACGCGGTCGATCGTCTGCCCCGTGACGCGGGCGCAAAATTCCTCCGCGCCGGGATGGGCGACGATCTCCGGGCGGTTTGCATCGACGCGCCGGATGGTCAGCCCCCGAATCTGCGGTTCCAGCACCCGCCGGATACTTTCCACTTCCGGAAGTTCAGGCATAATTTTTCACTCTCCCGATCCTTCGATAAGCCCATTCCAGCATGGCGATGTTCAAGACGGCGAACACGGTCAGGTACAGCGGCATGATCCCAATTCCCACCGCGTGCTGGAGCCTGCCGAAGATCATGGGCATGAACGTGCTGCCCACATAGGCGGAGGCCATTTGCAGGCCGATGGCCGCCGCACTGTACTTCTTTCCAAAGTTGGCGGGGGCCATGTGCTGAATCGCCGGATAGATCGGCCCCATGCCCGTTCCGGCGATCAGGAATCCGATGGCCGCGACGACATAGCCCTTCAGCGGCAGGAAGATGAGGGCGATTCCCGCGAGCTCCACCGCGACGCCAATGCGGATGAGTCTCCGGTCGCCCAAGCGATTGGATATGAAGCCGGAGATCAGCCGACCCAGCATCAGTCCGCCGAAGATCAGCGAGCCAAAGGAGGCGATCAATTCGGCGCTCATGCCCTGCCGAGTCCCGGCAAAGTAGCTGGATGTCCATAAAAAGCAGGTGGCCTCGCCCGCGCAGTAGGCGAAAAACGAAATCAGCGTCAATACTACGCCGGGAACCTTCAGCGTCTCGCCGATTCCGGCGCTCCCCTCGGACTCCTGCGCGTTACGTCCCTGGCCGCGCTTCCAGAGCGGGAGAGAGAGGATGCATACGGCCAGTATGCCCATCTGGAGATACGCCGTCCAGCGGTAGCCCTCGTTCCAGCGGGCGTATTTCAGCGCCAGCGCCATGACGTTGGGGCTGATGACGGCTCCCAGGCCATAGAAGCAGTGCAGAAAGTTCATCACCGACGAGGAATAGTGGCTCGCCACGTAGTGGTTGAGGGAGGCGTCCACGCTCCCCGCGCCCAGCCCGTAGGGTATGGCGAAGAGAAACAGCATCCAATACCGCGCCGCGCAGGAGAAGCCCAGCAGCCCGGCCACGGTCAGGGCGGTCGAACCGATCACGATCCAGCTCGTGGGAAGTTTTTTGATCAGCTTTGGGCTGAGCAGCGCTGACAGTATGGTCATGGCGGAGATGGTCATGGAGACGTAGCCGGCGTAGGACGAGGGCACCCCAAAGGCGACCTGCATGGTGGGCCACGCGGACCCCAGCAGCGAATCGGGCAGACCGAGGCTGACAAAGGCGAGATAGATGACTGCGATCAGGAGAGATGCCATAGCGGATGCGTCCTTTCTTGTGGATTTTTGATCTTCTGAATTGAAATGGATATTCCCTTGCGGCGCATCGAAAGGGCACACCCTTCCGTCGTGGCCGCCGCGCCGCGAACGCCGCTGCGCTTCATGCGGGACTGTCATTCAGGGCGGTGGGGAAACCAGTCCCCGCCGCCCGTTCAAAATCCGCTCCTGAAAGCCCGAAGGGAATTCAGCGCTTCGCGTCATTCCGCTCGCGGGAAAACAGGATTTCACATCGACGCGTCCGCGCTTAAAACATCGCCATGCGGGCGCTCCTGGGCGGGAACAGCGCTTGGAGCGTCTTGCTCTCGGGTTCTCCGCTCGGATGGGGCAGGATGTCGTTGTCGTTCTGGAAGTGCTTCACGGCCAGCCAGGTGGTGTCGTCGTACTTCTTGCTCACTTGCTTCTTCTTCATGTAGCCCAGGTCCACCAGCCGCTGCTGCAGCACCTTGACGCCGCGCGACAGGTTGAAGGAATCCCAGCCATAGCTGCTCGCGTCCAGATTATTGTTCATCCAGCGCACCATGTCCACCAACACGGAGTCGTCCATGCCGTTGGGCAGATCCTGCGTGCCCTCGCGGGAGCTCTTGTTGCCGCTGTCCTTCTTCGGCGGGGTGTACTCGGGCGCGCCCTTGGCAAAGAGCTTCTTGAGAGTATGCGCGCCAGCGATGCCATCCGCGGAGAGTCCCGCCGCCTTCTGGAAGTTCTGCACGGCGGACTTGGTGGACTTGCCGTAGATGCCGTCGGCCTTGCCACCGAGCCAGTTGAGCGCCTTCAGACGGGATTGCATCACCGCAACGCGGTAGTTGCGGTCACCGCTCTGGAGCTGCACGTAGGGGTCATAGTCCGGGATGGAGTTCGGGTCGTCGCGCAGCCGCACCAGCAGATCGTGGGTGACTACGCCGTCCTGGCTCATGCCCAGGTCGCACTGGAGGAACTTCACGGCGTTGACGGTGTTCGAACCGAAGATGCCGTCGGCCTTGCCGGCGGGATAGCCGTGGTCGTCGAGCAGCTGCTGAAGCTCGAACACGTCGTCACCGCGGGAGCCCTTCCACAGATCGGGATAATCCTGCTCCGGCGTGGGGTCGGGGGCGGGTTCAGCGGTAGGGGCCTCGGTGGCGGCGAGCAGGGGCGTGCCATCGATGACCTCGGCGGGCAGCTCCACCGGCTGCACCTGCGCCTCGACGGCGCTGACGAACTCCGCCGTGCCGGACATGCCGCCCTCGTCGTAGATCAGCAGATCCGGCGCGGAGTAGCACAGCGTGGGCAGCGACACGGAGGAACTGACGTTGGCGAAGCTCTCCAGCACGCCGGAGAGGGCGCTGTAGCGGTAGATTTCCCGGCTGGCGCCGATGGCGTAGACCATGCTGGTGCCGTCGGTGACGAGCTGCGGATACATGGCCTCGTTGAAGTTGCCAATCTGACGGGAGCCCTGTTCGCCGTAGTTGTAGGCCATCAGCATCGCGCCGTTCTCCGTGCCGCGCAGATAGTAGACCATGCCGAAGGCCGCCGCCGCGGCCTGCACGCCCTGATCGATGGTCACGAGATCGGTCTGCCCCTTCAGGCGCATCGACAGCGTGCCCGAGCCGTCGAGGATTGTTTCAAAGGCGGCGTAGGCGTCCACCGCATTGGCCGAAGCCGGGGCGGAGGTAACAACGTTTACCTCGTTGGCCACGCCCGTGCCGGGGTGGTAGAGGAAGACCGAGCCGTCCAGGAACGCGTACACGCCGTCCACGCTCTGCGCGAGCGCTTCGATGGGGCTTTCAAACTCCACGGCCTGCTGGAAGCCACCCTGATAGGGCAGGTAGCCCATCAGCGCATTGGCGTTGGATTGATCGACGTAGTAGATCACCGCGTCGTTTTCGATGCCCACCGCGTCGCCGATGATCCAGGCGATGGCCCGGGGCGTGGCGTCCTCCTGGGTGAGATTGAGCTGCCACAGAATCGACGCGCCCTGGGTGAAGGAGTGCTGGTTTTCCTCATCCACGGTGGTGAATACCAGCCGCGTCATGTCGCCGTAGAGCACGGAGCGCACCGGCATTTCCAGCAGCGGCGCGATACTGTCCGAGCGGTAGGGATAGTTGTTCCAACCGACGAACACGCTGAAGTCGTTCTCGCGCACGGCGAGCGTCGCGCCGTCGGCGTGGATCGCGGCCAGCGCCTCTAGCGGACAGATCAACAGCGCCAGAACGAGCAGGGTGGACAAGAATCGTTTCATATGGCGGAACCTCCTCTGAGATATTTATTATTGAAGCCCATTTGATTCAAACGTAAAGCCGCAGATCAGCCGCCGGGGCGGCTCGTTCAGCCGGAAGCGCAGCAGGTAGCAGCCGCCGGGGAAGGCCGCTCCGCCAGAGATTTCGGCGAATTCCGGAAGCATGTCCGCGTCCCAGCTCACGTCCACCGGGCCGAGGCGCACGCCGTCGGGCAGGGGCTCGGGACGCTGGACTGTGACGAAGCGGAATTCCAGCTCCCGAACCGCTTCGGTGAATTCGAACGCATCCACCAGGCGCACGGTGCCGTCCCCGCGCATGGCGATCAGCGTGCGTTGATAGGCGGCCAGAGGGCAGTTGTCCGCGTAGGCGTCAGTGAGATCGGCGCTCATCAGGTCGCGCTCCCGTCCGAAGTCCGTGTCGGCGGGCACCGAGGGCACGTGGCGCGCCGGCGTGCGGCCTTCGATCAGCGGCAGGTTGTGCACGATCCCACCCGCGTCCACGAGCACGGGTTCGTTTCCGCAAAACAGCGCCACGTCTCCGGCATTCGCGCGGGAACCTGAACCCGCGATGGCGGCGCAGAGTGCGTCCACGCGGCAGACCATCAAACGGCCCATGTCGGCGCGCGCCGGACGGGCGGGCGCGGCGGTCTCGTCGCGCGCGGCGCGCATGTATTCCATGCTCAGGACGCGCCCGTTCAGGCTGAAGCAGGGGCGGGGATCGCTACGGTCGAGCCACGCGCCCAGCGCGCAGAGCTCCCGGTCGCGGGTCAGATAGCCCAGGCGGAACAGATCCATACCGGCCACGTCGGGGCGCATGTCCTCCCCGTCGGGATCGAAGAAACAGTCGCCAGCGAGCCAGGGAACGAACACGCCGTCCAGCCAGACGTCCGACGGGCATTCGTTGGTGAGGTCGAGCTCGCCCCGGGTGAGCCGCTTGAGCAGCCGTGCGAGATCCGCCAGCGCGCAGGCATCCGCCACACGTTCCGCCAGCGGCGCGCTCCCCGGGTCCGGACGGGCACAGAGCCTGTCTAACAGTCGAAGCAGCACCTTTACGGGCTGCTGGCGGCGGGAGGGATTGCGCTCCATCAGCAGGCAGGCGATCAGCAGGTCGCTGAGGATCAGCGCCGGGCACCTGCCCCCGCCGAGCATGAAGGGGTAGTCCTCCTGCGCCAGCAACGGAGAGAACAGCCGCCGGCGCACTTCGCCCGAGAGCAGGCCGGGGATGCGCGGATCGCGCTCGATGAGTTTCGCACGGTGGCGGCGCAGCGTCCAACCCAGCAGCACGCCGGTCTCAGCGGCCTGTACGTCGATGGTAGGATGGGCGGGATCGTCGAAGCCGTCGGAATCCTCCGACCAGCGTCCCTCCTCGCAGATCATCGAGATCAGATCGACGATTCGGTCCAGCGCGGCGGCGTTGGGTTCCACCCAGAGAAAGGCTTCGAGCTGCTCGCGGCGCTCCCGCTGGACGCGCGCCCAGCGATCCGGATGCGCGAGGCGCTCGGAGAGAGGCATGAAGCGCGGCTCCGCATCGAGCGCGCGCTGCGCGTCCTGGCCGCAGCGCTCGGCGACCCCGTCCCAGGGCCGCGGCGCGGGAATGTTGCCCACGTCCACGGCGGAACCGATCAAAATCGGAATTCCCCTTGCGAACATGGCGAAACTGCCCCCTCTCTATCCGATGTATATCTGGAAGGTCTTGTTTCAATCCTCCTGCGTGTACTTTGCCCGCTCGCCGCCGATCAGGGTGGGCCGGGTGCGCGCGGCGGTGACGATGGCCGCGCCGACGCGATCCTGCCGGAGGCGCACGGGCACCGCCACGCGCTTCAGGTGCATGCCGATCAGCGTCAGCCCCACGTCGATTCCTGCGTCTGCACGGACCGACTCCACCAGCACGGGCTCGTCCATCATCTTCCACGCCGCCGTGGCGAGGGAGCCGCCCGCCTTCTTGCGGGGCACCGCCCAGACGATCTCATAACCGTAGTGCTCTGCGGCGTAGCGCTCCATCACCAGGGTGCGGTTCAAGTGCTCGCAGCACTGGAAGGCCGGTGCGAAGCCGTACTCTCGCGCCGCGTCCAGCACGGCCCTGGCCACGGCCTCGCCGTATTCGTAGGTAGAGTCGTGGCCGATCGTGCCGCCTGCGATTTCGCTGGACGAGCAGCCCACGACCACGAGCCGCGCCGGATTGAAGCCGGGGCGGTTTTCGTTCATCAGTTCGGCGACGGCGCGCGTCGCCTGTTCATAGATTTCCTGAGCGTTCATTCTCTTTCATCTCCATGCAAAAATACATAGCTGCCAACGGATACTGCCACCGCCAGATTCAGCGAGTCCACATCCGAACTCTGGGGAATCATCACGCTCTGCCCGAGGGCCGCGAACTCCGCCGGCAGCCCCGAAGCCTCGTTGCCGAACACCAGCGAAAACGGCGGCTTTGCCGACCTCGCCGCGGCGTTGAGCGGCACGGCGCCGTCCAGCATGAAGGGATACAGCGCGCGGTTCGGATGCTCCGCGCGGTAATCCTCGAAGCGGTCGTAGACGCGCAGCCGCAGCTTGCAGAACGCGCCCATCGACGCGCGCAGCACGTGGGGTTCGAACGCGTCCACGCAGGGGCGAACCAGCGCCACGTCGCGCACACCGAACGCCAGCAGCGAGCGAAGCGCCGTGCCCAGGTTTCCGCTGTCGGAGATCTGGCACAGCACCGCGTGACAGGCGGCGGGATCGAGATCGGATTCAAACTTTTCGAACACCAGCGCCGCGAAGCAGTTGTCCTTGCGGGATTCCCGCTTGAGCACCCGCTCGGCCAGTTCCTCCCGCACGCCTCGCGCCGCGCAGAGCGCGCGCAGCTTCTCCACGCCCTCGCTGCCCAGCCCCTGCGGGTGCAACAGCAGCCGCAGCGCGGTTTCAGGGCGCGCCTCCATCAGCTGGAGGCAGGGAAACACGCCCAGCGCGTAGCTGTACGGCAGCTTTCTGGAATAGGGTTCGAGCTTCGGCATAGGCGCACCTCGATGTTCGTAAGATGGTAGGGACGCAGTCATAGCGAAGGAAGCAACGTCCGCCCCGCCGGCGTCGCGCCTGCGGATTCCGGAGAGATTCCGGCGATTTGCACTTTTTCCGCGACGGCCGGATCAGCCGTCGATGTAGCGTATCCATCCGCGAAAGTAGTCGCGCAGCGCCTTGCTGTGCGTCTCCATCGGGAAGTGGCCGGCGGACTTCAATTCGTGCAATTCCCCCTCGGCCAGACAGAGCGACACATCCTTGCGCGCGTCTCTGGTCAGAAGCGCGTCGCGGCCGCCCAGCAGCACCATCGCCGGACAAAAGCCCAGGCCGGCCTCCGGAGCGCGCTTGCCCGCGCGCAGCATCCGCACGAAGCATTCGAAGGCCCCCGGGCGCATCAGCGGCTCCCGCATCCGGTCGAGAATGTAATCGTCCATGGGGTAGCCGGAGAGCTGCTCCACGAAGCGGCGGAAGTTGGCCTTTACGAACACGGTGTCCTGATACCATTGCCGGGGCGCCGCACCGCGAAACAGCTCCGGGCTGCGCGGCAACGGGGATATGTGCACCTGAGACTTCACGCTGTCCGGATAGAGCGAGGCCATCTCCAGGATCGTCGCGCAGGCGGTGCCGTGACCTGCCAGGTGCCAGAGCGAGCCGGGCGCGCCCGTCTTGCGGTCCACATCGTCCAGTATGCCCCAGAGGATGTTCGCGCGGGTGAGACTGTCCTGGGGGATGGCGGAGCCGCAGTCGCTGCGGCCGAAGCCGGGCAGATCCGCCACCACCGTCAGGCAGTCGAGCTGCAAAAGCTCGGGCAGGAGTTTGCGCCAGTGAAAGGTGCCGATCAACGGCGAGCACAGCAGCAGAAAGCGCTCCCGCGGAATGCCGTTGGGCGCGGCGATGCGAAAGTGTACGCGCACTCCGTGGAAGGACAAATACTGGCTCTCCTCAACCACCGGCGCGCACACCTCACCCATCCTATAATTCCTATATTATTCTAACATAGATGCCGCTATTTGGCAACGGAAACCGCTTCGAAACGAAAAAAACCATTCCATCGGGACCGGAGATCAAAAGTTCAACATAAAATGGACTTGCAGGAATTGGGAAACTATTGTATAATGGGATTTGCGACGGAGGGAACGGCGCTGCTTTTTTCGCGTCCAGCGGAGACCTCCGCGGCGCGCTGCATGGAAAGGGGCCGGCACTCGGCCGGATGATTTGAATATGAGGGAAAAACTGCGAATCTACGGAAGTGCCCGCCTGGAAGGCGAGGTTGCGGTCAGCGGCGGAAAGAACGCCGCGGTCGCGATCATCCCTGCGGCGCTGCTCGCGGATTCACCGTCTACAATTGAAAACGTTCCGGATATTGACGACGTGCGCGTGTTGCTCGATATGCTGCGCTGGTTGGGCGCACATGTCGAGTTTCGAGAGAATACGGTGTGGATCGATCCCCGCACCGTGGACAAATTCAATCCGCCCTACGAGCTGGCGGGGCGGATGCGCGCATCTTATTATCTGACCCCCGTGCTGCTGGGGTTGTTCCATCGCGCGGAAGTGCCGCTGCCGGGCGGCTGCGACATCGGCGCGCGCCCCATCGACCAGACCGTCAAGGGCATGGAAACACTGGGCGCCAGCGTGGAAACGCTGGGCGGCGTGATGGTCGCCAAGTCGGATCGAATGCAGGGCGACGACATCTTTCTGGATATGCCTTCCGTGGGCGCGACGGTCAATTCCATGCTCACGGCGGTATCCGCTCCGGGCATGACCTGCATACACAACGCCGCGCGCGAGCCGCACATCGTGGATTTGGCAAACTTTCTGTCCAGCATGGGCGCGAGTGTCAAGGGAGCGGGAACGGACATAATCCGCATTCGCGGCGGCCGCCATCTGCACGGAACGGATTACACCATCGTGCCGGATCAGATCGAAACGGGCACACTGATGATCGCCGCGGCCGCGGCCGGCGACGACGTGATCATCACCGGCGCGATTCCCACGCATATGGAGTCGCTCTCGGCCAAGCTATTGGAGATGGGCGTGCACGTGAGCTCCGAGGACGATTGGATCCGCGTGCGCTCCAACCGCGTCTACCGCGCGGTGAACGTCAAGACCCAGGGTTATCCGGGCTTTCCGACCGATTTGCAGCAGCCGCTGTCGGCGCTGTTGACCGTGGCGAACGGTACGAGTCTCGTGACGGAAACCATCTTCGAGTCGCGCTTCCGCTTTCTGGACGAGCTGCGCAAGATGGGCGCGAAGGTGCGGGTGATCGAGTCGAGCTCCGCGATGATCACAGGCGTGAGCCACCTGGTAGGCGCGCGCGTGAACGCCACCGACCTGCGCGCGGGCGCGGCGATGATCATCGCCGGCCTGATGGCCGAGGGCGTGACGGAGATCGGCGGCATCAGCTACATACTGCGCGGCTACGAGCACATTGATGAGAAACTGACGCAACTGGGCGCGCACATCGAGCACGTGCGCAAGGAAGAGGCGTTCTAGCGGCTCTCCCCGCGCCAGAATATAACACAGATCTCGAAGAACTGCCAGAATTTTTGGTTGTATTTGCGGGAAGCATGTGTTATAATGGATCTGGAACAGAACTGGGAGTACAGCAACAACGACCGCCGAATATCGGCGGTGTGTTTTTGAAGCCGGTTTTCGCGCGGCCAAAGGGGCGCGTGGAGGTGGTATTTGCGCTTCCCCGGATTCGGAGGAAGGAGAGAGAGCCTTGCCGAAGAAAGCGATGACCCTGCGCGAGGCGCGCAGGATCGCCGAGCGCGTCGCGGCGGAACAGGGCGTGGAGCTGATCGACGCAGAGCTCGTGAAGGAAAACACGGGCCGCTACCTGCGCTTCTATCTCGACCGGCCCGACGGCATCACGATTGACGAGCTCGAGGCCTGCCACCGGCGCATTCAGCCGCTGGTGGAGGATGTGGATTACGACTTCATGGAGGTTTCCTCCCCGGGCGCGGACCGGCCGCTCAAGAGCGATCAGGATTTCGAGCGCGCCGAGGGGATGGACGTGGAGCTCAAGACGTATCATCCGGTGAACGGCGCGAAGCTCTTTCAGGGCGAACTGATTGGCCTGCGCGACGGCAGGATCGAGATTCAATCCGGGGACGAAACCCTGTCCTTCGAGCGCAGAGATGTGGCCATCGTGCGGCCGCTGATCGAGTTCACCGAGGAGGACCTGGCGGACGACGTTCCCGTGGATTAGACGCGAAAATACAGTAATTTCAGGAGGAAACCCAGATGGCGAACAACGGTGGCATCGATTCCGTTGAGTTTTTCAACGCGCTGGACGCAATGGCGCGCGAGCGCAGGATCAACAAGGAGGTCCTGTTCAACGCGATCGAATCCGCGCTGATTTCCGCATACAAGAAGAACTTTGGCAAGACCGCGAATGTGCGCGCCGTGATCGACCCGGACAAGGGTCAGGTGGAGGTCTACTCCCGCAAGACGGTGGTGGAGGAAGTGACCGATCCCCAGTGCGAGATGTCGCTGGAGGATGCGCGCGCCATCCGTCCGCAGTACGAGCTCGGCGATCTGGTTGAGGTGCCGGTCACGCCCCGCAACTTCGGCCGCATCGCGGCGCAGACGGGCAAGCAGGTGGTCGTTCAGCACCTGCGCGAAGCCGAGCGCGGCGTGATCTATGACGAATACTCCCAGAAGGAGAACGAGATTCTCACCGCCATCGTGCAGCGCGTGGAGAATCGTCAGGTGTTCGTGGAGCTGGGCCGCGTGGAAGGCTTGTTGGAGTCCTCCCAGCAGATGCCGACCGAGGAATTGAGCCCCAACGACCGCATCAAGGTGTACGTGCTGGAGGTCTCCCGCATGGGCCGCGGCCCGCAGGTGTTCGTATCCCGCACCCATCCGGGGCTGGTGAAGCGCCTGTTCGAGCTGGAGGTTCCGGAGATCGTCAGCGGCACCGTGCAGATCAAGTCCATCGCCCGCGAGGCGGGTTTCCGTACCAAGATGGCCGTGCACTCCACCGACCCGATGATCGACGCCGTGGGCTCCTGCGTGGGCCCGAGGGGCATGCGCGTGGAGAACGTGGTCAACGAGCTCAAGACCGAAAAGATCGACATCGTGAAGTGGTCGGCCGATCCGGCGGAGTACATCGCCAACGCGCTGAACCCGGCGCGCGTGATCAGCGTGTTCGTCTCCGAGACGGAGAAGGCCGCGCGCGTGATCGTGCCGGACAACCAGCTCTCGCTGGCCATCGGCAAGGAGGGCCAGAACGCCCGCCTGGCCGCGAAGCTTACCGGCTGGAAGATCGACATCAAGAGCCAGAGCCAGATGGAAGCGCTCGTCGAGGAAAAGGGCGCGGAGGCGGATAGCTGATGCCTGCGAAGCCGCGCAAGACGCCCATGCGCATGTGCGTGGGCTGCCGGGAGATGAAGCCCAAGATGGAGCTTCTCAAGGTGGTCAAGCCCAAGGAGGGCGACGCCCACATCGACCGCGTGGGCAAGGCTCCGGGGCGGGGCGCCTACGTCTGCCCGAACATCGAATGCCTCAAAAAGGCGCAGAAGACCCGCGCGCTGGAGCGCGCCCTCGACGCGAAGATCGAGGAGAGCGTCTTTCAGGCGCTGGAAGCGGACATTCTGGGCGGCGGCGAGAAGTGAAGCGCGCGCTGAACATGCTCGGCCTGTGCATGCGGGCCGGCAAGCTCGTAACCGGGGAGAAGGCCAGCGTGCAGGCCGTGCGCGCAGGCAGTGCGCACGCGGTGATACTGGACGCGGGCGCGGCGAAAAACGCGGAAAAAGCCGTGACCGACGCCTGCGCGTGGCGGGAAGTTCCGTTGATTCGCGCGCCGGAGGGTGCGCTGGGCGCGGCGATCGGAAAGCCGGGCCGCATGGTGGCGGCGATCACCGACGAAGCCTTCGCGAACCGAATATTGGAGCTGGCGAAGGAAAGCGATTAAAGCACACGGAAGGCGAGTATAAATCAAATCCGGCGTGTGCGGCGGATTTGGTTTCCCCCGAAGGCGGAGCCGCAGGGGGAAACAGTACCTGCCAGTCAGGATTGCGCCCGGAAATCGCAAAGTGGTTTCAGCAATCCGCAGAACTTATCCAATCTCATTGAAAATCTGCAGATTTTCAATGATAACACTTGTGGGGGTGCATTTAGGGAATGGCGAAGGTCAGGGTTCAGGACGCTACCAAGGAATTGAGCGCAAACGCCGGGAGGATGCTCGAGAGCGTATCCTCTATGCGCAAGCGCACACAGGAGATGCTCGCCAACCTGCGCAGGATTTCCGGAGAGTTTACCCGGCAGGCGCAGGAGAGTGTGCAGCGCGAGGCCGCCGAGGAGCAGCGCAAGCGCTACGAGGCGGAAGCACAGTTCATGAACGCCTATTCCAGCGAGCAGGTGCCGGAGGTGCCGGCGGAGCTTCCGAAGCAGGAGCCGGTGCAAACCACCTTCACTCCGGACAGCGCGCCCGCGACCGAAGCCGCGGCCCCCGCGGAAGCGAGGCCCGCGCCCGAGGCGAATCCCGCGCCGGCAAGGCCCGC
>CANQEW010000007.1 GCA_947596085.1 uncultured Clostridia bacterium
CTGCGCTACGCCATTGACCCGCATAAAATCCACACTGAGCTTGGTTGGCTGCCCGAAACAAAGTTCGCGGACGGCATTGAAAAGACGATCCAATGGTATCTTGACAATCGCGTCTGGTGGGAGGCAATCATTTCCGGCGAATACCAACACTACTACGAATAAATATATGAGAAAAAGATCAGTAAAATATAGCCGCTTTATCGTTAATTTTGGCTTTTTGTGACGTATATTATCTACATAAATATAGCCGTCGAGAACGATAGCAATTGCTTTGACTACAGAGCCGCAGGCAACTATAAAGGCGGACTGTATAATGTATCATTCAATATAAATATCTTTAATAAGTTAGAGTGTATAATCACTCCAGTCGAAATCGAGCCAATTATTAAAAAGCGCACGATTCTTAATTTTCTACGAGCCGAAAATTTCGAGGAACAAGCTATAAAAGCAAAAGTAGGAAAGAGGGTAATCAAATGGAAAACAATCTCCAGTCTCCCGTAATATTATCGGGGGGGGCACATCTAAGCGAATAGGGTATGTAGACGCATTGAAAGGCTTTGCGATAATGTGTGTAGTTATTGGTCATATCGCTCTTGGATATACCGGTGCTGAATACTTCCCTGGTAGATGGAATTTTTGGTATGCCATTGAAAATATAATGTACAGTTTTCACATGCCGCTTTTTTTTTCAATTAGCGGATTCGTATATTATAAAGCGTATTTCACATCCGACGGAAAACCGAAACGCCGCAAGTTGTATATTCAGATGCTAAATCTTGCTGGGATATATGTGATTTTCGCTATAGGATTCACACTTCTAAAAATGCCGTTTAACGCATTTACAAACGAAAAAGCGAGTTTTGAAGATATTATCTGGATGTGGATGAACCCAATTGGAGTTTACTGGTATCTCTATGTTTTAATAGAGATGTATCTTGTATTCTCAATACCTTATCTTGTAAGGAGCAACTCTATTATCATTCTTGCAGGTTGTTTTGGGCTGACAGTTATCAGCTACTACATTTCAGTTCCATTCCGTCTTCCAGATTTATGCTATTTTCTTGTATTCTTTGCAGCAGGAATTGTCTATGCACGCGAGGCAAAACTTTTTTCGCTCTTTCCTGCCTCAGTAGCAGGATTGATAATATCAGTTATATTCAGCACGATATTTTGGAATATCAACAGTACTCTCAACTGTACAAAATATGTAAATTTTGTAATCGCTTTTGGATTGATTCTTGTGATATGGTACGCTTTTGAACACATCGATTTTCTGGGAAATAACAGAGTGCTGCAATATTTAGGTGCACGGTCGCTTGAAATTTATGTCACTCACAGCATCGTGGTGACAGTCGGAAGGACGATTTTAAATAGATTGAGTGTGAACGATCAGTATATTTGCCTGATTGTCAACATGATTTTGGGTATAGAGCTGCCATTGATTTTTTCTTTCGCAATCAGAAAGCTCAAACTTTTTGATTTATTTTTCCGACCAGTAACGGTAATATCAAAAAAACTAAGGATGGAAAAATAAAACGTACAGCTATTATCTCGAATGCTATTAGAGGCACAGAATTATAGATACTCACCAGGATTCTTTGCTTTCCATATAGGATCATAGCTTAGAAAGGACTGAATCGCAATGCCGCGCCCGAAAGGATCAAAGAACAAGCCCGTGCTTACGATTGATGGGCGAATTGCCCAGGTGACTGCCGAAATCGAATCCCTGCAGGAGCAGATCGAGGAAAAGAAGGCCGGGCTTAAGCGATTAAACGACGAGAAAGCCGAAGAAGATCAAAAGCGGCTCATGGCTGCTGTGCTGGCCAGGGGCAAGACCGTCGATGAGATTATTAAAATGATCGGTGGATTAGCATAGTAATTTCTGCAGACAATGGTGAAGCCATCTTCGGACAGATGTTTTGAACTGCACCCCGTCAAGAGAGCAGAGAAAAGATTAAAAAAGTTTACAAAACAGGCAGCGCCTACGATACCGTCACAACCGCAGATTCTAGAAACCAAACCTGCTTTGCAGGGATTCGGAATTTGCGGTTATTTTTATGCTATCATAGCCAGTGTATATTTCTCCATAGGCGTCAGCACACCGAAATTTCGTTGGACTCAGTTACTGTTGTAGCAGCGTTTTTTTCGAGGGGAAAAGCACATCCTTTAACCCGTTAATGTCTAGGCAATTATATACATATGCTTTTCTGCGCAATTCCTCCGGAACTTGAGAATCGTAGCGATCTACCGGAGTTGATGGCGCAATAGGCACAATATCCTCCGGAGCGATGCTGTTCAATGCGCAGACCAGATGCTCCCAGAATTCAGCCGCGGGCAGCTCTGTGTAAAGGAAGATTCCCATCCGCATACCAACAAAGCGCGCAAATTGGATTCTGAGTTTTTCAGCTAGAGCTTTGTTTAATAGGAATAGAAGCGTGTGCATTTTTCTGCTGCCGAGCCATGGATGAAGCAGCAGCTGTTGATCGCCCAGGATGCTATACGGCGCCTCCAGATCCATGTTTGCCGCACGCTTTCGCGCTTCGACCAGAATATCCTTTGTGCCGGGCGTCAGATAGAGATATTCCTTCTCCTCCAGCAGTACCTGACGCATTCGCTGGACAATTCGATCGTCAATATCTATGCCTCCGCTATTCCAAAGGACCTTCTTCGGCCCCTTCGACGGCACGACATAGATGACCTTTCGCTCGGTGTCGATCTCCGTCACGAGCCAGCGCTTGCCGGCCAGGAGGATGGTCTTCTGTACATCGGGCACGCTGTCGACTTCCCCGATTTCCCGCTGGTGATACATCACGCGAAATCCGGAATTGTCAGCAAATACAGAAAGGAATCGGTAATTGCCAGCAATTCGCTCCCCCAGCAGGCCGGGAATTAGCGTGCCGGTTTCTGTCTTTTCAATGACGTCCGTCGCGAGCAAGTGCCGGAGCAGCGCCAGGTAATCCTGCTGCACCACGCTGGCGAAGGCAGGCATGGCATAGATGCGTCGCGCGAGTTCCTTCGGAGAAAGCTCTGCTTGCATCAAAAGGGAGAGCGTCTGATGGAAGAGCACGCTGTAAGGGCAGGGTTTGTCAGCAAATGATTCCACCCAATGCTCTTCAATGTATAGCTGCACGATGGCGATGTTTTGCAGAAGCTCCCACGGCAAATCCTCAAAGTCCGACTCGCCTTCCGGTTTGCTCGTCGTGATAAAGCGCATAACCGCCCTTGTGCCGCGCCGACCTGTACGGCCCAGGCGCTGCACAAAGCTCGAGCAGGTGGAGGGAGCCCCCAATTGGACAACCCGATCGAGGCCACCCAAATCGATGCCCAGCTCCAGCGTCCGCGTAGCGACCGCGACAGCGGGCTTGTCCGTTTCTCGCAACTTATTTTCCGCCTCTTCGCGCAGCATCGCCGATATACTCCCGTGATGCGCATAGAAGCAATCCGGCTCTCCGCGCCGCTCCGCGCGCTCGCGCAGCGCACAGACCGCCTCCTCCGTCTCCCCGCGGCTGTTAGTAAAGATGAGACACTTCCTTCCCCATACCTGATGATAGAGATCGTCGAAGAGCTGTTGCTTTATCAGGCCGGCGGAATCTTCGTCATTCACAGGGAGGATATAATGCTCCATCTTCAAATCGAGCTTGCGTGCACCTTCACCACTCTCCACAAGCGAACAATCTAGCTTTGTGCCGGCGGATAGCCAGCGGCGCGCGGCGGTGTAATCATGGATCGTAGCGGACAGACCCACGCGACGTACGCTCCGGTCCAGCATGCGATCGATACGCGTCAGTTGGCACTGCAGTTGAAGGCCGCGATCTGTGCCCATGAAGGCGTGCAGTTCGTCAATGACCACGAATTGTAGTTCGGCAAACATGCGCACAACGTCGCCGGAGCGGTTCATTAACAGCCCCTCCAGCGCCTCCGGCGTGATTTGCAATACGCCCTTGGGGCGCACCGCCGCGCGTTTCTTCTCCGATTGAGAGCGGTCGCCGTGCCAGGCGTAGATGGGAAAGTCTGCCTCCTCCAGCAGGTCCGTAATGCGCTCGAACTGATCGTTGATCAGCGCCTTCAGCGGGCCGATGTAGAGTATGCCGAAGGAATTCACGGGCGATTGCGTCAGCTTCGTGAGCATGGGAAAGAAAGCCGCCTCCGTCTTACCGGACGCCGTGCCTGCCGCGATTAGCACGTGATTGGGCGAATCCAGAATTTCGGAAATTGCCTGAACCTGCACATCCCGCAGCTCATCCCAGTGGTGGTTCCAGATATACTCCTGAATAAATGGAGCAAGCCTGTAAAACGGACTCATAAGTCAAATAACGCAAAGGCATCGTCATCCAGGGCATCGGGATCCTCTTGGGCGCTCTTGAGCTGCACCTGTCCCGTGCCTATGATGCTCTCGTAGGTAGCGCCGGGGTTCTGATGGAGCAATGTCATCAGCGAAATGAAGTCGCGCGTGACTTCGCGCGGCGTCAACAGCTTCTCCGCTCCGATTCGATTGGCCACCATCTGCATGAAGTCGACCATCTGCTCGGTGGTGAGAATGCCGTCGATGCGGTTGTGCGCGCAGAACACATCCCGCAGCCGCTCCAGCAGTAGGTAAATTTCCTCATTGTTCAGCGTCTCCAGGCGGATGACCGGCCCGGAGAAGTCCAACAGGCCGTCACGGGCGAGATTGCTGGTCTGAAGCCGGGAGCGCAACGCCTCATAGCTGAAGAGTCCCCGGCGTTCGTCCTCGATGGATTGGGGCGTACCGCCCACATAGATGCCCAGATACTGCGTGCGACCCTGCATCACATCGTTGAACATCGCCAGCAGCTTCTCGTAGTTGTTCTCCCGAGAGACGCGATTTGGAATCTTGTAGAGATTGACGGATTCATCAATCAGCACCAGCAGGCCCTGGTAGCCCAGCATCTTCGAAAGGCGCGCCAGCAGCTTGATGACCTCGTACCAGCTGTCGTCGGAGATGATCTGAGACACGCCCAGCTCCCGCGCGTCTGATTTTCGCTCGTACTCGCCGCGCAACCAGCGTAGGGCGCTTTGCTTGAGATCTGCGTTGTCACCGCGGTAGCCTTCCCAGTATTTTAGCAGCACGCGGGCAAAGTCGAAGCCGTAGACGTACTCCTGCAGCTCACCCGCGATCTCTAATATCCTGCCTTCGACCTCTTGGGTGAAATTCGGCTGCCCCGTGCCGATCCCCGAGGCCGCCACCTGGCGCTGCGCGTCCATGATCCAACGCTGAAGCAGGCTCTCCAGCGCGTTCCCCTCCGGTCGCGCCTTCGTGGAAAGATTGGCGATCAATTCACGATACAGCTTCAAGCCCTGTCCCCTCGTACCTGTTAAGCGACGCTCCGGACTCAGATCCGCATTGGCCACCAGGTAGTTGCGCTCCAGCGCGTTGTTGCGGGCCAATTGCAGCAGGAAGCTTTTGCCGCTTCCATACTTGCCGACGATGAAGCGGAACGCCCCGCCTCCGTCCGCGATGTCCGCTAAATCGGAGAGGATCGCCTGCACCTCCGCCTTGCGGCCCACGGCGATGTACTCGAGCCCAATATTCGGCACGACGCCTGCGCCCATCGATTTCAGTATCGCGGTTGAATATCTCCGCGCGATCTTCAGGTTTTCCACTTGATCACTCCCTTATCAGGTGATTTTGAATCTCCGGCAGATATTCCTCAAACAATCCATTTTCATCCGCGATCAGATCGCCGATGGTGTCCGAAGCGATTTCGTTCAATCCATCCAGCAGCAGCTCTGGCATCTCTCCACGCACCTTGGCAAATTCCCGGAACGATTCCGGCCCATCCAGCAGCGCCGCCAGGGAATCCAGGCTGTAGCGCATTCGCACTTGGTCGAAGAATTCCCTCCAATCGTCACTCAGACCATTGGCATCGATGCTCCACAGTGATTCCGGGCCCTGCTCCGGCATCAGATATTCCAATTCATCGCGATAGTCTTCTGCGACGATCAAATTGTCCGCTTCCTGTTCGATCAGCATGCAGCCTAGCTGGGCCAGCGCAATCTCATTGATCTCGTCGATCAAAACCTCGGGTAGCGTCTGAAACAGCCGCTCGCACAGTGACTGCGCGCTCGTGTGCCAGCCCCCACTGCGCATTATCTCCAGCGCCTCCCGCTGTTCCCCGGAGAGGCGATTCAGTATTGCCTGCACCGGTTCGAGATCCGTAAGCATTCCCTCTGGCGCATCGACCGGGCGCTGAATCGCATTGGTCACCGACGCTTCCTCCATTGATACGTCAACATTTCCGATGGAGGCAAGCAGCGCCGCGCGCACTTGGTCCGACTCCGCGCGCAGCCGTTCGACGCTGCCGAGATCGAGCACGATCTGCGCCGGGGCAGTCTGCTGCGCGCTGGCCTTGGGGTTCGAGAGCTTCGCCTTCAGCTGTGCATCCACCCAGGCCCTGACCTGTTCCGGAAGCTCCACGCCCTGCAGTCTGGAGGAGAATTTGCACTGGGCGCGCAGCGCGTTTTCCGTATATCGAATCAAATTTCGCAGGAAACCCTGCAGCTTAAGCCCGGCGATGTAATTCCGATATTTGAAGCGATATGAACGTGATGATTCGCACAATGCGCCCACAAAAGCGATTTTCGTTTCCGTGCGCATCTTTAAGGGAGCATAAGTTTCCAGGATTCCCTTTCCGCTCTTTTCGCGCATGGATCGATCAATTGCTTCCACAACCTCGGGAAGAAGTCCGTCGACAAGTTTTTGATTGCCGCGTTGGTAAAACTTGCTGCTTGTGATGCGGTACTGGGATAATTTTTCCAACACCCATACCGGGAGCCGGAGCGTGTCTTTCCTCTCCACCATCTCCGTCAGCAACGCGTTCAATCCGGAGTCGCTCAGCCATGGAATCTCCAACAGGAATTTTCCGGCGGGTTGCTCCAGCCCATTGATGAGAGTGTAGTCAAAGACCCACTCCCCCAGGTAGCGGTTCAGTTGGGGAAGGCGCTCGCCGTAATTCTTCCAGATTCGCATCAGCATCTCCAGCCCCTGCTCTGGGCTCGTCGTGCCGATCTGATTCAAGACTTCATAGATGAAGACGAATAGGTAAGAGAGGTCCGTGTCCGGATACTTCCCCCATCGCAGCTGCGTGCGTAGCCAGAAATACCAATTCTGCTGCTCGGCGGTCATGTCCGCGTACTTCGGCCAGTAGCAGAGGAAGGATACATGAGGCGCTTCCTTTCCTTCGAAGTCAGTGCGATTGCGAGCCTCCTCGAAAAAATCCCGCACTGGATTGCGGATGGAGATGGTGATGATGTCAGAAGAATCCACATCGGCGCTGCGCGGCGGAATGGGAATTCCATGTTGGACTGTGCCACCGAGATCGATCTCCGTACCCTGATCTTCTTCAAGCAAATCCGCTCTCGACGGTCTTACCGGCAAGCGCTCCGATCTGGAGAATTCTATCTCCTCAGAGGACAATTCTGTGCGTGATCGCTCCGTCGATGCGCTCTCCAATTCGGAAAATTCTACCTCTTCCGCGGCACGGAACACGGGTGTTGGAGAAAACCGGAACGGCTCGAACAGCGCCTCCGGCGCGCGGCCGTTGCGAATCAGCCGCCTTGTGAGCTCCGCGTCGTGATATCCCAGTATCATCGAGGCGCGGTTCAGCCACTCCTTATCCCTGGAGTAGCCCTGGAGGAAGAAGCCGATCTTGCACGCTGCACGGATGGACAGCATCGCCTGAAACAGCTTGACAGAGGTGCCGACCGAGCGGGCATCCGGTTCGATCAGGCAAGCCAGATCCCAGCGCTGATCCAATGTGCGCTCCACATCGGGGGATAATTTGTCGTAGGGGATTAAGCGGACGCGCTTGTCGTCAAACAGTGGACCGAAGATGGGCGAAGCCTCGGACAGCGCTCTGCAATCATCCCCGCTTCCCGCGACGAGCACTATGGCATCCCGATTCTTTTCGCAATAGCGCAAAAGCATGGGCATGCCGTAAGCGACCATCGCCTCGTAACCGCCGATCATGCCGCCGTTAATGCCCCAGTGCAGCAAAAATGCCAAATGATCGTTGACGCAGCTATGCTTGTCTCCGCTGTCCCGCCAGCTTGCACCATCCATCCGCATTTCGCTGAACAGCGCGTCGAGTCGCTTTCCACCGCGATGCAACAGCAGCTCCGCGTCCAGGTTGATCGGTCTGAGCGGCTTGCCATCCGGCATCATGCCGCTTTCATCCATTCCCAAGGTCTGCAAATCCCGTCTGCGCACCCAGCCGGCGGCAATGCGGGCATAGGGCTGCTGCAGCATCTCTCGCAGCTGCTCAACGGTGAACTCTTCATCCCCGATTCGGGCATAGGGATGCGCACTGGCGCGACCAATGCCTCGCTTCTGCTTGGCGCGAGCAATCAGCAGCCAGCGATAGGGTGGTTCCACCCAGCGATGCATCGCTTCAAAGCCGCTTAAATCGCCGGAGATGTACCTCTTCCACTTCGGATAGAATCCATCCAAAAACCAAGCTGCGCGCACATCTTCAAGTACAACAAGTCGCTCCGGATCCGGCAAGACGCTGCGTAGATCGCTGGGGAGCAAGCCGGGACGAATCGTATCTCGTACCAGCACATAATCTTTCAGCTGGAAGCTTTCGTCGATGTCACTGATCTCAACGCGCCAGGCGGGCTGCAATTCGATGCGTGTCGGGGTAAAGCTCGAAATCGAAAGCGCAATGGCAGGTTCGTCCTCATAGGAAAGTTCGCATTGCACAGGAACGCCCGCTGCGGCATAAGTCTCCAAATCCTCCCGCAGAAATGGAATGATAGAGGGGCCCTCAATGCAATCGCACCGGAAATTTGCTATCTGGCTTTCATTCAATCGATCAAAGCGCCAGTAACTGTCCTCCAAGCGCAGCCAGCCATCCTCCAATTCGACCGTTCCGAGTGGAAGTAACCTGATCAAAGCGTTTCCTTCTCGCACATACCGCACGAGAAATCCATTTGGGGCCTCATCGCGTATTTCGATGCGCTCCACATCGGAGGCCATGTAAAAGCTCAGCTTCTTCTGGCGATCATATTGGTCACGCAGGGTTTCCATCACTGTCCGCAGCGCACGCAAATCGGAAATGCGGATCTCATGGATATTCGCTCTCGCATCCTCCACAAAGCGATCCAACGCCGTCAATTCCGGCCATTTTTCGATGACTTCGGCATAGGTAGAGGCGCGATTGTCATACAAGAACTTCAGGAAGAAACTTTGTCCTTCCCGAATGAGAGAAACTTGTGTAGATTTAACGAATACGCGCGATATGAAGCCCATCAAATCATTCCAAACATATCTTTAGAATAGACTGTTCTATATATAGATTATACCACAGAATAACAATTATGACAATATTCATCATCTTACCTTCTTCTTATTTGCTGTAGATTTGTCCAAAATGTTTGACAAACCTACATCCGCGCACCGTAATGACATCATATATACGATTAATTGTGTTGCAATCTTCCCATTGTGAGGTACGAAAACAGTCCGGTACAACTCCAAAATACGGATTAATAACGGCTATTTTTCGCAATGTTTCAATTCTCCTGGGATCTCGCTTCTCTTCAGTTTTGATTGCTGTTCGCGAATTTAGAAGTTTCCCAGCATCTAGGGCTTTAATGCGAATCTCCCACCATTTTTAATACGATCCATCGCTTCCAGATAGTGCAGAAATTTTATGATGCTGTTCTACCGTCTCAGCACTTAAAGTAATCTCATGTCATCGGGTTGGCAATGTTACGGTAATTGCGAGCGTTTGAGGATCGCGCATCGCCGCGGAGATTTTTCCCTTGTGGGTCGCTACAATGGCGCTGGCAATGGAGAGGCCGAGACCGTAGCCGGGAGTCTTGGAGCTGCGCGAGCTGTCGCCACGGTAGAAGCGCTCAAACATGTTGTCCAACGTTTCTTGCGGGAGGTTCTCCACCGTGTTTTCGACGCTCAGGGCGATACCCTTCGGTCGCTTCTCCAGCGTCAAAGCGATGCGTCCGTCGGCGGTCGTATATTTGATGGCATTGTCCAACAGGATGGAAACCAACTGAGAGATGCCCTTTTCGCTGCCGGTATAAGAGAGCATTGGCTCGATTCTCGCCTCAAAATGCTTGCCCTGGGTGCGCGCCAATGTTTGAAATGAACCCGCCGCTTCGCTCACTACGTCGGAAAGCGCAAATTCGATCATCTGGGTCTGGCTATCCTCTTCCAAGCGGGAGAGGGTGATCAGATCGTTGGTCAACCCTGCCAGTCGCTTCGACTGCTGACGGATGTCCGCGAGCCACTCGTTGTCCTCGCCCAGATCCATCGAGAGGATCTCTGCGTCGGCGTCGATGATGGTCAGCGGGGTCTTGAGTTCGTGACCGGCATCAGTGATGAAGCGGCGCTGTTTTTCGTAATTCTCCGAGAAAGGCTTTACGATGCGCTTCGACAGCAGCACCGCCAGCGCAAATACCAGCATGTATCCGATCCACGAGATGACCACGCTGATGAGCAGCACCTGCCGTTGCGATTCCAGCAGGCGCCCGCAGTCGAGGAAGATCAGCTCCCGGCCGTCGCCCTGCGTGTCGCAGAGCAGGAAGCGATAGCTATCCGCGAAGCCGCGCTCCCGGCCCGAGGCGAGCGCGCGCCGGGCGTACTTGATCGCCATCGCCTCATCCACAGCCGCAATGCGCTCCACGTTGGCTTGGCCGGGCTCGCCATCCTCGTCCACCTGGACGGTGAAGTAGCGCATCTCAAAGGGCAGCTCCGGCGAGCGAAAGCGGGGATTGGCCCTGCGCCAGTCGAGGCGGCTATGTTCGCCGGAACTGGGCCCGTCGCTGTCGCGCAGCAGCGCGAGCACGTTGTCCGCACCCCGCGCGATGCCCCGATAGTTCGTCGCGTTCAGCAGACCGATGATGAGTGTGAGCACCAGCAGGAGAGACAGCATCGAGATGCCGACCAGCTTGAACCGAAGTTTTCGGATCATGCGATTTCCTCCAGCGAATAGCCCGCGTTGCGCGTGGCTTTGATCTGAATGGTCGCGTGCAGCGCGGCGAGCTTCTTCCTCAGATAGGAGATGTAGACCCAAACCACGTTGACCGATACGTCCCTCTCACAGTTCCATATCTTTTCCAGAAATCGCTCCGCAGAGATCAAAGCCTTCGGGTTGGACAGCAGCATCTCCATCATCTGATATTCCTTGCTCGCCAGCTTGAAGCTGCCGAAGGGGGAGGAGAGCTCGAAGCTGATCTGATCCAGCGTGATGTTTCCCAGCGAGAGCCTGGGCGTCGTCTGCTGGGTGCCGGAGCGCGTCATGGCCCGGATGCGCGCCAATAGCTCCTGGACGGCAAAGGGCTTGGTGAGGTAGTCGTTCGCGCCGCTATCCAGGCCGAGCACTACGTCGCTGACCTCGCTCTTGGCCGTGAGCATCAGAATCGGCAGCTTCAGTCCCCGCTCCCGCGCCCTTTGCAGTACCGTAACGCCGTCCATGCCGGGCATCATGATGTCGAGGATCGCCGCGTCGTAGACGCCTGAGCTCAGATAGTCCAGCGCGTCGATGCCATTGTTCACGGCCTCCGCCTCGTAGTTGTTCTTCTTCAATATGGCGATGATCGCCCGTGCCAGGGAACCTTCGTCCTCCGCCAGCAACAATCGCATGGGAATCCCTCCTTGCACACTTCAATACAATTATAGTATAGTTCCCTAACCTTAGTTCAAGTTAAAAATCGCTTCGTTCACAAATTGTTCTCATGATTCCGCATCTCTGTTCACAGGTTGGCGCGAGTTTTCTTATTTATGTTTTAGGTTTGAAGCATATAATGAATCCATTCCAAGGAAAGGAAAGCTCTGTCATGAACAAAGCACCCAAGCGGCGCAGGCGTTGGCCGCGCAGACTCATTTGGACACTCATCCTTCTTTTGATTCTGGCCGGGGTCGGCTATTACGCTTATACCTCGCTCAAACAGGAGTATACCGTCACCTATGACAGCTATACCGCCACCACCGGCAGCATCTCCAACGCTCTGAGCTTCAGTGGAAATTTACAGCTGGTTGACTCCGCCAGCTATACATCAAGCGCGAACACCAGCGTGCGCAAGGTCTACGTGGCTGCGGGCGACGAGGTATGCGAGGGCGATGACCTGATCCGTCTGGCCAACGGTACGACCATCGAGGCCGATTTTGACGGGCGCGTGAATGTGCTGAGCGTAGTCGAGGGGGACGAGGTGCGCTCCGGCGACGCGCTTTTGCAGATCGCGGACTTCGAACATCTACAGGTCGCGCTGCGGGTGGATGAGTACGACATCGGCGACGTGTCCGTGGGCCAGGCGTGCACCGTGACCGCCACCGCCACCGAGCGGAGCTTCGAATCCGAAATCGCGTCCATCGATTACATCTCCGCCTCGGGCGGCAACGTGGCCTACTACACCGCTACCTGCGATGTGGACGTGGGCGGCGGCACAGGCGTGTACCCCGGCATGCAGGTGACGGTCACCATCCCCCAGGAGGAGGCGGATAACGTAGTCGTGCTCAATATGAACGCGCTCAGCTTCGACGCGCAGAACAGCGCCTTCGTTTACAAAAAGGACGAGGCGGGCGAGCTCATTGAAGTTCCCGTAGAGGTGGGCGTGAGCAACGGCAATTACGTGGAGATCAAAAGCGGACTCGTGGATGGCGACGAGGTGTTCGTCGAGAGCCAGGAGGAGGACGAGTCGAGTGGCCTGCTCGCCGGGCTGTTCGGCGGGCAGCAATTTAACCCCAACCAGAGCGGCATGAACCGCGGAAGCTTCCGGGGCGGCATGTCCGACACGGGTGGCTTTCCCGGCGGCGAGCGACCCAGCTTCGGTGGTGCGGGATCATCAGGCGGCTCCGCGCAGACGGGCGGTGGTCAGCCGTGAGCACCTTCTTTCGGATGCGCGGCATCTGCAAGTCTTACTTCGTGGGTGGAGAGGATACGCCGGTGTTGAAGGACATCGACCTCGACCTGGAACCAGGCGAGTACCTTTCCGTGCTCGGACCATCCGGCAGCGGGAAGTCCACGCTCATGAACATTATCGGCTGTTTGGATGTGCCCAGCAGCGGCGAGTATGTGTTGCTGGATCAGGAAGTGGAGGAAATGGACGAGATTGGACTGGCGCATGTGCGCAGCCATGAAATCGGCTTCATCTTTCAAAACTCACAGCTTCTACCGAGGTTAAGTGCGCGCAAGAACGTGGAATTGCCGCTGATCTATGCAGGTATGACGCCGAAGCAGCGGAAGCGGCGCGCGGCGGAGATGCTGGAGCGCGTGGGGCTCGCCGAGCGCATGGACTACCTGCCCACCCAGCTCTCCGGCGGCCAGCAGCAGCGCGTGGCCATCGCCCGCGCGCTGGCGGGGAACCCGTCCATACTGCTGGCCGATGAGCCCACCGGCGCGCTGGACCAGAAGACCGGGCGGCAGGTGATGGCGCTGTTCAAGGAATTGAACGACGAAGGCCGCACCATCGTCATGATCACCCATGACATGAATATCGCCAAGAACGCCCGCCGGGTGGTACATATCATCGACGGCGAGCTGACGGAAGGAGGCGGCGTGGGCGATGCTTAAATCCATCCTTGGCGGCTTCGTGATGCTGTGGGAGTGCGTGCGCATGTCGCTTTCCAACATCGCCGGGAACCGCATGCGCTCCTTCCTCACCGTGCTGGGAATCCTGATCGGCGTCTCGGCGGTGATCGCGCTGATCACCACGGTGTCGGGCGTGTCGGGCTCGCTGTCCTCATCGTTCTCCTCGATGGGCGCGGGCACGCTGTCGGTAAACGTCACTGGCAGCGACCTCAAATCCGGCATGACCGCGGAGGATTTCGACGAGTTGCGCGCGCTGGAGATCGTGGACGGCATCACGCCCAAAGTGTCGCTCAACGCCCGTGTGTCTCGCGGCGGCGACTACGATACCGGCATCTCCGTCTCCGGCCGTAACGCCTATTATTTTCAGATGAACCCCGACGCCATCGAGCGCGGGCGCACGTTGAGCTTCATCGACGAGGACAACAGCTCCTACGTCTGCTGGATCAACGCGGAGATGGTCGAAACCTTCTTCTTCGGCGTCGATCCCGTGGGCGAACAACTCTACATTTCCGGCGTGCCCTTCCTGGTGGCGGGCATCCTATCGGACGAGCAGGGCGAGAGCATCGCCGAGCTGATGAGCGGCGGTGCGGACATCGTGATTCCCTACACCACCGCCCTCAAGATGAACAACGAGAGCGTCGTCACGTCGTTTACCGTGTACCTCTCGGGCGGCGCGGATTCCGAAGCGGCGGCGGATGAGATCGAGGCTGCGATGGACGCCATGTTCAGTTTCGAGGACGATTGTTTCACCGTCACCACCATGTCCGGCATAGAGGACACGATGGAGGAGATGCTGGGCATGATGACCGCGCTGCTGGCGGGCATCGCGTCGATTGCGCTTGTGGTGGGCGGCATCGGCATCATGAACATGATGCTGACCACCGTGACTGAGCGCACCGTGGAGATCGGCCTGAAGAAGGCGCTGGGCGCGCTGCCCTGGCAAATTCAGGCGCAGTTCTTAATTGAATCGTTCCTGCTTTCGATGATCGGCGGCATAGCGGGCGTGGCGCTGGGACTGATTCTGTCCTTTGCCATGTGCCGGGTGCTGGGCACCGATTTTGCGCTGTCCATGGGCGCGATTGCGCTGGGCACGGGCTTCTCGGCGGCCGTGGGCATCATCTTCGGCTGGGTGCCCGCGCGCAAGGCAAGCAAATTGAACCCCATCGACGCATTGCGTTCGATATAACAACGATGATTGAGGAGGAAATCACCATGAAACACATCTCACGTATCCTGTCCGTCCTGATCGCGCTCGCGCTGCTTGCGCCCTGCGCGCTGGCCGAGAGCCTGAGCTTTTCCGGCACCGTGACCGCCGCGCGCACCGTAGAGATCTACGCGCCCATCGGCGGCACCGTGGAGAGCGTAGATGCCGAAGTGGGCCAGACCGTCCATGCGGGAGACGCCGTGGCGACGCTCTCCACACAAAAGGTCTACGCCAGCGAAGCCGGAACGATCACCGGCGTCTTCGGCCAGCCCGGTGACAGCGCCGAGACGGTGGGCGAGCGCTACGGCGCGGTGATGTACATCGAGGGCGAGAGCGTCTATACCATCGCCGCGTCCACCGAGAACGCCTACAACGCCACCGCCAACAAATTCGTGCATGTGGGCGAGGCAGTCTACCTCTCCTGCTACTCCGACAGCTCCCACACCGGCACGGGCGTGATCACCGCCATCGAGGGCACGGATTACTCCGTGGACGTGACCAGCGGCGCGTTTCTGGTGGGCGAGACGGTGAGCGTCTATCGCGGCGACAGCGCCGTGGCCGCGAACCGCATCGGCCGGGGCACGCTCACGCGCAAGAATCCCACCGCCGTCACCGCCCAGGGCAGCATCGTGTCCCTTGCCGTCGCCAACGGGGATGTGGTGCGGCGCGGCGATCTGCTCTTTGAAACGCTGACCGGCGGCTTTGACGGGCTATACATGAGCGGTACGCAGATCACCGCACCCGAGGACGGCGTGATCGCGCAGATCAACGCCCAGCAGGGCAGCCCCATCGAGAAGGACAGCGTAGCGGCGGTGCTCTATCCCAGCGACGCCATGCGCATCGAGGCGCAGGTGAACGAAAGCGATCTGGGGCTGATCGCCGTGGGCGATCCGGTGAGTGTTGAACTGCTCTGGAATCAGGATGAGGAAGTGCGCTACGATGGCGTAATTTCAATGATCTCCGCACTGGCGGACGAGAGTGAAGGCGGCGGTGCGAGCGGCGAGATGGAAGCGGAATCCGAGGCGACGACCTACACCGTCTACATCGACTTCACGCCTGACGCGAACACCCGCTATGGCATGAGCGCGGTCATCACCACCTTTGATAGACAGGATGGTTCCGAGGAGAACGAATCCATTGAGGTGCCCTCCAAGGATGAGGAGAGCGCGAATTCCGAGGCGGAGACCTTCGGTGAGCAACGGCGCGAGCGTCCGGAGAACATGGATAAGGGTGGCAACTTCCCCGGCGGGGCGCTGGGGGACCTCCCGGATGAAATGAACGGCGCGCCAGAGGAGACGGACGATGAATAAACGCCTGCTCGCGTTGCTGCTGACGCTCACGCTCGCACTGGCTTGCGTCTGCCTGGCCGAGGACGCTTCCGCGCCCGGTGAAACCGAACCCCAAACCCAGGATCCCGCGCCCCAGCCTACACAGGAGCCGGCGGAGGTGCCGACCGAGGCGCCGGCGGAAGCTCCAACCGCAGCGCCAACTGAGAAGCCTGCGGAAGAATCTTCCGAAGTTCCCTCCGAAGAACCGGCGCCATCACCCACGCCCGAACCCGGCGAGGTGGAAGCGACCACACCGGAGGTCAATCCGACTTCCACCCCGGAGTCCGCTCCCACCGATACCTCGGGGCCTATTCCCACCGACTCTCCCGAGCCTGCCCCCACTGATACCTCGGAGCCGGAGACCACCCCTGCTCCCGACGCCTCGCCAACTCCCGTGCCCGGCTTCGCCATACTGCCAGAGGCCGGAGTACAGCGAGAGGATGGCGTCTGGCTCCTCTCCTTCGCCGCGCCTGAGGACGAGCTCACGTTCCGCTGGACGTCGGTCGATGGAGCGTCGAGCTATGAATGGATGCTGATGGACGGAGAGGGGCAACTCCTGCTTTCCGGAAGCCAGGCCGAAACAGAGCTGAAGCTGACGGCGCGGGACTGCGGCGAGGGGACGCGAACGCTGATCGTGCGCGCGCGGACGAGCGAGTCGGAGGAGGACATCGGGGAGGCGCGCCTTGACTTCGAGCTGACTGCCCAGGGCGGCGCGCTGCCCGGCTTTCCCGGCGGCAGGCCCGGAGGCTTCGGCGGTTTCACCGGCGGCAGGTCCTCCAGCGGCGCAGGCTTTGATGGTGACATGCCGCAGGAGGAGCAGGGTTTCCACGTCACGCCCGGCGTGGCGCTGACCGACGCCCACGCCTCTGGCTCAAAGGATATGTCCAACTATGGCGCGGCAAATCTGAGTTTGTCGGAAGATCCCGTCGCCTGGCTTGCGTTGAGCGGCGATGCGGCGGACGTTCGCCGGGCGGATGGGAATAGCTTCACCGCCGCGCTCGAAGAAGATACGTTGACGCTCTCCTGTAGCGATGCAACGGCCGAGTGGGTTGTCAATCCCTTGGCGCTGACAGCCCTTCGTCAGAGCGGCGTTGCGGCGCTAAAGCTGAACTTCGGGGCGGAGAGCGTCGCGCTGCCCACCGATTTGGAGTTCACGGGCGCTGTCTACGCGAGCTATCGGATGCAAGGTTACGTCTCCAAGGATTTTGAGCTGCACATCTCCCTGCGTGGCATCACGACCGTCGTGGATGACGAAACCTATGCGCTGGACAGTACATATGAACTGATCCAAATGTGAGGATGATTCGATGAAAACACGAATTTTCGCCCTGCTGTTCCTATCTTTTCTCCTGACAAACACCGCCATGGCCGAGGTATACGCGGGAACCACGGTCGCGGCCGAGACCGTTGCGGTCGCGGCGAAATCCGGCGGGACGGTGAGCGCCGTCTACGCGTGCGCGGGGGAAATCGTCGAAGAAGGAGCGACGCTTGCACAGCTGCGCACAAATAAGGTGTATGCTGCCGAGAACGGCACAGTAGCGCGAATCCTTGCCGGGGAGGGTGAAAAGATCGACGGCACGGTACTGGAGCTTTCGCCCGTTTCGCGGTACACGATCTATTGCACCGTTGATGAAGCATATCAATCGGCGGCAAGCACGTTTGTACGCAATGGAGAATCGCTCTATATTCGCTGTACCTCCAACGGAACGCACCGGGGCACAGGACGGATTACACAGATCGACGCGGCAGAATATACTGTGGAAGCGACCGGTGGTGAGTTCTATGTGGGTGAGACGGTCTATCTCTACCGGGACGCGGACTTTACCAGCTCCCGGCGCGTGGGCATCGGTACAGTAGTTTCCGCCGACCCGCAGAGCTATGAGGCGCAGGGTTATCTCACCCGCCTGCATGTGCAGGAGGGCGAGTACGTGGAGCGCGGCGAGTTGCTCTACGAATACGCCAAAGGTGCGCAGACGGAGCTTTCGGCTCCCGTCACCGGCATTGTCATCGAAGCAGCGAACGGCGGGGATGCGCTTCAGGCAGAACAAACTGCCGTCACCCTCGTGCCCATCGATCAGATTGAGGTAGAGATTCAAGTTGAAGAATCTGATGCCGCACACCTCAGTCCGGGTGATACCGTGTCTTTAATTTACGCTGATGATTCGACCGAGACCCCCGTCGCCGGCACGGTGGAGCGCGTTTCGCAAATCGCTCGGAATGAACAATATACCGTTCGTATCCGGCCGGAAACGGTTCCGCATCGGCTTGGATTGACAGTAAATGTGCGGACTGGAGAAAGCCGATGACGAAAACATTCCGATTGGCCGAATTCTAGCAATTTCTTCTCTGATTATTTGAAGACATATCTCTCTTATTATGTGGATACAAACCGGCATCATTTTAAAAGTGTGCATGGCATGCACACTTTTAATATTTAGTAAGAAATACCTTTGACAATATTTGTCAGTCACGAAGTGGAATTGCAAATACCATACCGTATTTGCGCCGAAGTACCGGGGGCAAGTAATCTACGAAGAATTACGAGCAAAGATTGGGCAGATACTACGAAAACTATGCAAGCAAAAAGAGATCGAGATACACAAAGCGA
Organism: uncultured Clostridia bacterium; assembly: GCA_947596085.1. GTDB lineage: Bacteria > Bacillota > Clostridia > Christensenellales > Aristaeellaceae > SFTH01. The sequence goes on from CANQEW010000007.1 coordinate 18,706, forward strand.
ACGCATGCCCGGACCATATCCACATGCTGGTAAGTATACCGCCGAAGATAAGTGTATCCGTATGCAGTAGGATACTTGAAGGGAAAAAGTTTGCTAATGATATTTGACCGGCATGCGAATATGAAGTACAAGTACGGGAATCGGTTTTTCTGGTATAGAGGATATTACGTAGATGCAGTAGGAAGGATCAAGAGGCGATCGCGCGGTATATCCAGAACCAGCAACAGGAGGGATATAGCGAACGATCAAATCAGCATAAAGGAGTTAATCGACCCGTTTACGGGGGAGCCGGTAAAAGGGGCAAGAAATAACCCCAAAGGGGCTAGAAGTACGGGCCGTCCCTTGAGGGGCAGCCCGTAGAGGATCAAGCAGTTGGCAGACCATTCGATGCGCCTGAGGCGCTTCGCTAGTACTGGGCCCTTCTAGGGCCTGCTCATACCACCGGCTCAGCCGGTGGTCGTGATTTGGGTCGCGGTTACAGCTGCACCGAAATGTGCTCTTCCTTGATGTTGTGCTTCTTTGCGTAACCGGTGAGCATCAGCGTCAGCGCGCCGTCGCCGGTGACGTTGCAGGCGGTGCCGAAGGAATCCTGCAGCGCGAAGATGGTCAGCATCAGCGCGGTGCCGGTGGCGTCGAAGCCCAGCACCGAGGTGATCAGGCCCAGCGAGGCCATGACCGTTCCGCCCGGCACACCCGGCGCGCCGATGGCGAACACGCCCAGCAGCAGGCAGAACAGCACCATCTGGCCGAAGCCCGGCAGCGAACCGTAGAGGATCTTCGAGACAACCATCACGAAGAACGTCTCCGTCAGCACCGAACCGCACAGATGGATGTTCGCGAACAGCGGAATGCCGAAGTCCACCATGTCGCTTCTAAGCACCTTGCTCTTCTTGGCGCAGCTCAGCGCCACGGACAGCGTGGCGGCGGAGCTCATGGTGCCGACCGCGGTCAGGTAAGCCGGGCCGTAGTGCTTGAGCACCTCCATCGGGTTTTCGCCGGAATAGGCGCCCGCGGTGCCGTACAGCACGGCCAGCCAGAGGTAATGGCCCAGCATGACGATCAGGATGACCTTCACGAATACCGGGAACTGACCGGTGATGGTTCCATCATAGGCCAAGCCGCAGAAGGTGGTGGCGATGAAGAAGGGCAGGATCGGGATGACGACCTTCGTCACGATCTGCAGAACGATCTTCTGGAATTCGTCGAGCAGCTTAATGACGGTCGTCGCCTTCGTCCACACGGCGGAAAGGCCCAGCAGCACGGAGATCACCAGCGCGCTCATCACCGGCATGATCTGCGGGATGTCGAGCTGGAATGCCACCGCCGGCAGCTCCTTCAATCCGTCCACGTTGCTGACGATGTTCAGATGCGGAATGATGCCGAAACCCGCCAGCATCGAGAGCAGCGCGGCCAGAATCGACGACACGTAGGCGATGATCAGCGCCACCGTCAGCATGCGCGACGCGCTGTTGCCCAGTTTCGTGATCGACGGCGCGATGAAGCCGATGATGATCAGCGGCACGCAGAAGTTGATGAGCTGGCCCATGATATACTTCAGGGTCACGATCACGGTCATCAGCCCCGCCGGGGCCACCAGACCCACGACGATGCCGATCACCAGCGCGAGCAGCAGCCGGAACGGCAGGCTTTTCAAAACCTTACTCACAAATAACTCCCCTTTCAAACTTCCTGTTTTTTAGTATAGTCTCCCCTGGTCTTCCATGCGCGGCGAAATTTTCCGCTCCCCTTCCCTCCTTTGTGCCATCTCCAATCTTAAATCCCCATTCGGGATTTGCATTCGCCTTATTTTAACATGTATCGGCATTTTTTGCAATATATATCCTCAAATAAACTTTGAAAATGAAGCATTTCTTCTAAATATATTGATTTTATAGGTTAAAATTTTTCGACTGTTGACAAAATTAAGGGCAGAATCTTTTATGCGAAAGCTGAATGGACCAAATCGAGCTTCAACGGGACGCTTCCATGAACGGAACCATTCTAATTTCCCATGCTTATTGCGAGAATCGCCCGATTTCCGCGCGCCGGCCGCGCGCAGAAATCCACGGTTGGCCGCAGCGGGAACGGAAGCGCATTCGTTCCGCGAATTGCGGACTTCCGCGCGACCATTGCCGCGAGCGCGCGGAGGTTATCGGGTAAAGCTTCGACCAAAATCGCCGTTATTTTTTCGAGAAGCGAAAAACCGTTGCGCTTTTATTCTTGACATGAACATTCGAAACCGCTATAATTCAGAATATGGATGTTTTCCGTTTAATCTGAGGAAGGGCGAGCGAGCGATGCGGGCGGCCGCTGTCATGCGCATTCTCGCCGCGGCTTACGGCGCTTCGGGTTCTTGCTGAAAGTTTTGCCCGCCTCTGAGATGTTTCGGCGTCCGGCGCAGTCCCGCGAGGGGATCGCCGACAGAGGACTGCGGCCTGAGCTTTCAGGCCGCAGTTTTTTACGCCGCGGCCCCCGCGACAGATTCGGCATCCGGGCCGCCTTTCGCGATTCGGACCATCAACGCACAAGGAGGGACCTTATCCATGGGAATGACGATGACGCAGAAGATCCTGGCTGCACACGCGGGGCTGGATTCTGTGAAGCCGGGCGAGCTGATCGAGGCCAAGCTCGACATGGTGCTCGGCAATGACGTGACGACCCCCGTGGCCGTGAACGTATTCGACGCGGCGGGCTTCACCAGCATCTTTGACAAGGACAAAATCTGCATCGCGCTGGATCACTACACGCCCTGCAAGGACATCAAGTCCGCCCAGCTCTGCAAGACCGCGCGCGACTTCGCCCGGCGCTTTCACATCACCCACTTCTACGACGTGGGCCAGGTGGGCATCGAGCACGCGCTGCTGCCGGAGAAGGGCATCGTGGCCCCCGGCGAACTGATCATCGGCGCGGACTCTCACACCTGCACATACGGCGCGCTGGGCGCGTTCTCCACGGGCGTGGGTTCCACGGACATGGCCGCGGGCATGGCCTCCGGCGAAAACTGGTTCCGCGTGCCCAGCGCCATCAAGGTGGAATTGAAGGGCAAGCTGCGCCCCTGGGTCAGCGGCAAGGACGTGATTCTGCACCTGATCGGCGAAATCGGCGTGGACGGCGCGCTGTACAAGTCGCTGGAGTTCACCGGCGAGGGCGTGGCCGAGCTCAGCATGGACGACCGCTTCACCATCGCCAATATGGCCATCGAGGCCGGCGCGAAGAACGGCATCTTCCCGGTGGATGAAAAGACCGTCGAGTACGTGACCGGCAGGGTGGACCGCCCCTGGCGGAAGTTCGAGGCCGACGCGGACGCGGAGTACGAGCGCACCGTCGCGATCGACCTCAACGAGCTCGAGAGCACCGTGGCGCTGCCGCACCTGCCATCGAACACGAAGCTGGCCCGCGAGGTCGCCGGCATGCCCATCGACCAGGTGGTGATCGGCTCCTGCACCAACGGCCGCATCTCCGATCTGCGCGCGGCGGCTTCGATTCTCGAGGGCCGCAAGGTGGCCGACGGCATCCGCTGCATCGTGATTCCCGCCACCCAGCACATCTACATGCAGTGCATCGAGGAGGGCCTGACGCAGACCTTCATCGAGGCGGGCTGCGCCGTATCCACGCCCACCTGCGGGCCCTGCCTGGGCGGGCACATGGGCTGCATGTGCGAGGGCGAGCGCGCCGTGACCACCACCAACCGCAACTTCGTGGGCCGCATGGGCCACACCAAGAGCAAGGTCGTGCTGGCCAGTCCGGCCGTGGCGGCGGCTTCGGCGGTCAAGGGCTGCCTCGCAACCCCGGATGAGCTTTGAGAAGGAGGTTCCCGCTATGAGCAGAGTTTATAAATATGGCGACAACGTGGATACGGACGTCATCATTCCTGCGCGCTATTTGAACGCCCCCTCCCCGGAAGAGCTGGCGAAGCACTGCATGGAGGACATCGACGCGGACTTCGCCGCAAAGGTGCAGCCCGGCGACATCATCGTGGGCGGCGCGAACTTCGGCTGCGGCTCATCCCGCGAGCACGCGCCCATCGCCATCCGCGCCTGCGGCGTGCGCTGCGTGATCGCGCCCAGCTTCGCGCGCATCTTCTACCGCAACGCCATCAACATCGGCTTCCCGATCCTGGAATGTCCCGAGGCTGCGCAGGAGATCAACGACGGCGACGACGTGGACGTGAATTTCGACACCGGCGTCATCACCGACAATACCACGGGCAAGACATTCAAGGCCAACCCGCTGCCGCCGTTCATCGGCCGCATCGTGGCCCAGGGCGGCCTGCTGCCCTACCTGAAGGCGAAGATCGAAGGGGAGGCGTAAGAACATGGGAACCTATAACATCGCGCTCGTCAAGGGAGACGGCATCGGCCCGGAGATCGTGGACAGCGCCGTGCGCGTGCTGGAAAAGATCGGAGAAAAATTTGGCCACGAGTTTAAGTGCACCCCGTACCTGGCGGGCGGCTGCGCCATCGACGCGACGGGCAAGCCGTTGCCGGAGGAGACCGTGCAGGGCTGCCTCGCCAGCGACAGCGTGCTGCTGGGCGCGGTGGGCGGCCCCAAGTGGGACACGCTCCCCGGCGATCTGCGCCCGGAGAAGGCGCTGCTGGGCCTGCGCAAGGCGCTGGGCCTGTACACGAATCTGCGCCCCGCGCGCCTGTATCCAGCGCTCAAGGGCGAGTGCCCGCTGAGAAGCGACATCGTGGAAGACGGCTTCGACTTGATGATGGTGCGCGAGCTGACCGGTGGCATCTATTTCGGCGAGCGCGGCCGCCGCGACGGCGCGAACGGCCCCGAAGCCTACGATACCGAGGCGTACAGCGTGATGGAGATCGAGCGCATCGCTCGCGCGGCCTTCGACGCCGCCCGCAAGCGCAGGAAGAACCTGATCTCCATTGACAAGGCGAACGTGCTCGAAACATCCCGCCTGTGGCGCGAGACCGTGCACCGCGTGGCGAAGGAGTATCCCGACGTCACCGTCAGCGACATGCTGGTGGACAACGCCTCGATGCAGCTCGTGCGCCGGCCGAGTCAGTTCGACGTGGTGGTGACCAGCAACATGTTCGGCGACATTCTCTCGGACGAGGCCAGCCAAATCACCGGCTCCATCGGGCTTCTGCCCTCCGCCTCGCTGGGCGCGAGCCGCTGCGGCCTGTACGAGCCCATCCACGGTTCCGCGCCGGACATTGCGGGTCAGGATAAGGCCAACCCGCTGGCGACGATCCTCTCCGCCGCGATGATGCTGCGCTACGCATTCGACCTCGCCGCAGAGGCGGACTGCATTGAGGCCGCCGTGGACAAGGTGCTCGCTGACGGCTGCCGCACCGCCGACATCGCCCGGGGCGCGACCGCGGACGTGCTCGGCTGCAAAGCCATGACCGACGAGGTGCTCAAGCGCATCTGATTCCAAAATTGCACGGGCCCCGCGATTCGCTTTCGAATCGCGGGGCCCTTCTCTCATGCTTCCTTCTGCTTTTCCAGCATCAGGCGCAGGCAGTTGGGCAGATTGCCCTTCTCGTCCCGGTGAAAGTTCACGCACTCGCAGCACTTGCCGTGGCGCGCGCAGCTCACGTTCGGGCAGGTGCACTTCTCCTCGTTGCATCCGGCCATGGTTTTCTCCTCCTGTTCCTTCGTATTCTATCCTCCAAACGGCAGAAACGCCGCGATTACCGCCAGCACGATGGACGGCAGCAGGTTCGCCACGCGAACCCTGCGCCCCCACACCAGATTGAGTCCCACGCAGAAGATCAGGATCGAGCCGATCAACGAAAGATTCGCCAATGCCGCCTCGGTCATCACGGGCCGGACGAAGCGTGCCAGCAGCGTGACCGTCCCCTGCAGGATGACCACCGGAATCGCCGAGAACGCGCAGCCCTTGCCCATCGAGCAGCTCATGACGAGTATGATGATGAGGTCGAGCACCGCCTTGGTGGCGAGGATCGAATAATCGCCGAACAGGCCGTCCTCAATGGCGCCTACCACGGCCATCGCGCCGATGCATACCGTGAGCGAGGCAGTGACGAAAGCGTCCACGAAGCCACGCTCGCCCTCGTTGCCCGTCTTTTGCTTCAGCCATTCGCCGAAGCGCTCGAAGCGATCCTCCAGATCGATCCATTCGCCCAGCAGCGCGCCCAGCGTCAGGCAGCCGACGATCAACATCGATTGCCCGCTGACCAGCGCGCCGTCTTGCAGCGAAAGCATCCCCTCCAGCGCGCCGCCGATGCCGATGAACAGCACGCTCACGCCACACGCCTTGTTCAGCGTATCCTGAAAACGCTGTGTGAGCCTGCGCCCGAACAGCCGCCCGAGCACTCCCCCGGCCACAATCGCCGCCGCGTTGATGAGCGTTCCCAATCCGATCATTCGTATCCCCAACCGTCCTTCGTCCAAATCGCCCGCTTCCCCGCGGACACAGCTCTTATTTTATCACCCCGCTTTGCCGATTGCAAGTAAAGATCGTTATTGTAAAAATGGAAGCGATAAGGTATAATATAAACGATGTAAGGTATAAGGGGAAGTTATATGCGAACGATTGCGAAGCGGGCTTTGGGGCTGCTGAAGCGCAGCTGGAAGACGATGTTTCTGTTCGAAATCATCTTTCGGTTGCTGTCCATGTACGCGGTGTTTCCTGTCTGCAAGTGGCTGTTCAATTCCGCACTGCGCGTCACCGGCCTCAACTGCCTCACTGCGGACAATTGGCTGCGGGTGCTCATGAATCCGCTGATGCTGCTCTGCTTCATGCTGCTATTTCTCATCTTCTCGCTGACCTCCATGCTGGAAATCTCCTGCCTGATCACCTGCCTGAACGACGCTTCAGAGCCCGAATGCACGCTGAATGTGCTTCAGGTGCTGCGCGAAGGCGCGCGGGACAGCCTGCGCATGCTGCGGCCGCGCAATCTGCCGCTTCTGGTGCTCACTGCGCTGCTGATCCCCATCACCTACATGCCGTCTAACGCCTCTCCGCTGCGCCTGATCAATATTCCGTGGCGCACGCTGGGGAAGTACATGCTGCGCTTTCCCTTCATATTGGTTCCCATCGTCTACCTCCTGCTGGCGGCGCTGTTTTCCGGCCTGTTCATGTGCGCCTATCAGCGCTGCGTGCTGGAGGACCTCCCCGCCGTCGCCGCGCTGCGAGGCGCGTTTCGACTGAACCGAAACCGCCGCCTCGCGCGGCTCGGACAGTTCCTGCTGTGGATCGTCGCGGTGGGCGGCGGCCTGCTCCTGCTCGTGCGCGCGCTGGATGTCGGCCTCAGCCGCCTGATTTCGCTGATTGTTCCCAATCTCACCCTGCGCTACCACATCCTGCTGCCCCTCTCCACGGTGATGAACTTTCTGCGCGGCAGCCTGCCCGCCATGGCCTGCTATCCCTTTTTGAATGCCGTCTATCTTATCTCCATGGCGGAGATGGGGGAGACGCTGCCTCCGCGCCGCGTCGCGCCCCATCGCGACGCCCGTCGGTTCAACGCGTTGCTGTTCTATCTGGTCGTGTTGCTCTGCGCCGTGGGGCTCGCGCTCTACGATACGCAGCTGCGCCCGTTGCTCGCGCGCATGAACGCGTTGGAGTACGTTCCGGGCCATCCCACGATGATCATCTCCCACCGCGGCTACTTCCGCGACGCGGATGAAAACACCCTCGCAGCGTTCCAGGCGGCCATCGAACTCGGCGTGGATTATGTGGAACTCGACGTGCAGCAGACTGCCGACGACGTCGTAATCGTCAATCATGACATCAGCTTCAAGCGCGTCTACGGCGTAAACCGGCGCACCTGGGAGGTCACCTACGACGAGCTGCGCGGTTTTTCCGCCCCCGTCACGGGCGAGTACCCGCCCACGCTGCGCGAGGTGCTGACGCTCTGCGACCCGCAGGCCAATTTCCTGATCGAGCTGAAGGACAACGGCCACAACCCCAACCTGGCGCGGGCGGTCTACGATATTCTGATCGAAACGGGCCGCATGGAGCACTGCGCGATTCAGTCCTCAACCTATCGCTTGATCCGGGAATTCAAGGATCTCTCGCCCGAGACGCGCTGCGGTTACATCCTGTCGTTCGCCCTGGGCTCCTACGCGCCCCTCTCCGCGGCGGACTTCTTCAGCCTGGATTACAACTTCGTCAACGAGCGCGTCATCGACGACGTCCACCGCGTGGACAAGGACCTCTACGTCTGGACGCTCAACAACGAGAGCGAGATTTCCACGATGGTGGAGCTGGGCGCGGACGGCGTGATTACCGATGACGTGCCACTGGCGAAGAACCTGCTGCTGGAGAGCAGCGCCGCCGCGCCGCTGGACGAGCTGATCGCCGAACCCCTCGAGGAATTGATCGTCGATCCCCTCGAAGGTGCGCTCGCGCCGGAGGAAACCGTCCAACCGGCGGAAACCGCGCTGGAAAGCCCCTGATTTCGCGGTTGGCTTAGATTTTAACTTTACTACCGGGTTTGCATCTGGTAAAATTGAATTGGGATAAACGAACAGGCAGGTGCGATGAATGAGTCCCTTCAATATCATTTCACTTCTGGGCGGCCTCGCCATGTTCCTCTACGGAATGCGGATCATGGGCGACGGCCTGAAAGAGAGCTCCTCCGGCCCATTGAAGAACGCGCTGGAAAAGCTCACCAGCACCCCTCTCAAGGCGTTTCTGCTGGGCGTCGCGATGACCGCGCTGATCCAGTCCTCCACCGCCACGATTGTCATCACCTCCGGTCTGGTGGGCGCGGGAATCATCTCGCTGCACCAGTCCCTGGGCATCATCATCGGCGCGAACGTCGGCACAACGGTGACCGGCCAGATCATCCGCCTGCTGGACCTCGATTCCTCCGGCACGTCCTTCCTGCAAATCTTCAAACCGTCCACGCTGGCGCCGCTGGCGCTGATCATCGGCATCGTCATCATCATGACGCGCAAGAATAAGGGCTCAGCGAAGGTCGGACAGATCATCATCGGCTTCGGCATACTCTTCTCGGGCCTGCTTTCCATGACAGACGCGGTGAGCGTATTGACGGAGGGCGGCCTCATCGAGGGTCTGTTCTCCCAGCTCGGCAAGAATCCGTTCCTCGCCTACGCCATCGGCGCGGCCGTGGCTTTCGTGCTGCAGAGCTCGTCCGCCTCGATCGGTATCCTGCAAGCGTTCTCCACCTCGGGCCTGTTGACGTTCAGCGCCATCTACGCCGTGCTGGTGGGCATCTACCTGGGCGATTGCGTGACCACCGCCATCGTCTGCAACATCGGTGCGAAGCCGGACGCGAAGCGCGTCGGCATCGTCAATATCCTGTTCAATTTGAGCAAGACGCTGGCGATTCTGATCGGCGTGACCATCCTCCACCACCTTGGCGTGTTGAATGGCATCTGGAGCCGTACGATCACCTCCGGCGGCATCGCGAACACGAATACAATCTTCAATCTGGCCTGTGCGCTGCTGTTCTTCCCCGCGCTCGGGCTGTATGAAAAGCAGAGCCACAAGCTGGTGAAGGACGAGCCGAAGACCGTCGGAAAGTACGACGCGCTGCTGGACGCGCTCAACCCGGTGTTCTTCAGCACTCCCGCGCTGGCCTTTGCCCGCTGCTACGACGCGCTGCAGGCGATGTATGACGTCTCGCGCAACAGCATTCTGCGCGCCTTCGACACGCTCTTCGAGTACAACGAGGCCGCGGTCGCGCAGGTCGCCGAGGACGAGGATTCCGTCGATCTCCTGGCAGACCGGATCAGCAACTATCTCGTGCAGATCTCCGCGCACATCACCGCCCCCGACCACGTGGAAATTCTGGATCACTACCACTCGTTGAACACGGAGTTTGAGCGCCTGAGCGACCACGCACTGAATATCACGGAAATCGCGACCTCCCTGCGCGACCACAACGCGGCGTTCCAGAAGACCGCGCTTTCGGAGGTCAGCATTCTCAAAAAGCTGCTCAGTCAGATCCTGTATTACAGCGACAAGACCTTCAAAAACAACGACATCACCATGGCGCGCCACATCGAACCGCTGGAACAGGTCGTGGACGACATCGTCAGCGTCATGAAGGATCACCACCTGGAGCGCTTGCGCACTGGCGCCTGTTCCACCTTCGCCGGTACAGAATTTTTGAACCTGCTCTCGGAGGCCGAGCGCATCTCGGATGTCTGCTCCAATATCGGCGTCGCCACCATCGCGCGCGCGCGCCCCGAAATCAAGCATCAGGTGCACGACTACATTTCCATGCTGCACGCCGGCCGCGACGAGGCCTTCAACCGCGAGTACCAGGCAGCGCACGACTACTTCTTCGATCAGATCTATGAAATGACGGAAATTGAGCGCAACCCAGACGGCGGCGACTCGAACGATTCCATCGCTGGATAGAATTTGATCCGCCCGTGGAGCGGACGATCCGGATAAGAGTGAGGAATCACAAACATGCCTCCCAGCAAAGCTTTGCCGGGAGGCAATTTGCACGGGCCGTTACAATCTGCAGCGGCTCGCCTTCTAACTTCGAATTCGGTTGATTTCTACTTAACTTCTTTCTGCTTCTCCACGCGCACCGTGCCCAGCGGGAATTCACAGATGCGCAGTGGAGCTTCACCATAGGGCACCAGCTCCAGCACATCCAGCACGTCCTTTTCGAAGCGCGGGGCCATCGGCATCGAGGCGCAGTTCTCCCCATCCGCCGGCCATTCGATCTTTGCGGCCCGCACCATCACACCCAGCGCGTGCTCGCCGTGGCCGAAGGGACCCACGTCCTCTTCGATCTGGATCAACTTCATCGGCTCGTCGCGCACCAGCGCCCGGTTCCAGGGCTCCTGCGAGGCCGCGCCCAAACCTTCGGGCAGCTCGGTCCAATCCGGTTCGAGGCGCAACGCCATCAGCACCGGCCCCACCTCCACCGCGCCGGACTGGTGATACCAGCGCGACACGCGCGGCACCGCGGGGAGCTCCAGCCGGATGACGTCTCCGCTGATCCAGCGGCGGCGGACGCAGGCGCTCTCGCCCGCGCGCACCTGCATGATCTCGCCGCCAGGCAGGTAAATCATCGCCTGGCGCACCCAGTAGGGAATGCGCAGATACAGCGGGAATTCCGCCGGCTGCTTCACGGAGATCTGAATCTCCGCGCCGTGCAGGAAGGGATAGCCGCCCTTCACCCGCAGCCGCACCGGCACGCCGTCCAGCGACGCGCGCACCGAACAGGGGGCGTAACTGACGGCGGCGAGTCCGCCGTCGTTGGTGGCGTACCACAGCGAGGAGACGAACTTCGGCCACGCCTGGTGGCAGCTCGCGCAGTCCAGATCGTTGCGGGCGGCGTGGTACAGGTTCGCGTCCTCCGGGGCGCTGTAGAAGCGGCGCGCGCCGAGGGAGAGCTTTACCTGGTTCGCCTGCTGTGCTGGCTGGTACTTCGCCATGTCCGGCGTAAACGCCGCGGGCAGGGCGTTATAGGCGATCTTTTCCAGCACGTCCGCCGGCTCCGCGCCGAAGTCGCCGATGCCGATGAGCGCCTCCATGCTGTTCATCAGCTCCACCACCGCCTGCAGCGACGCGCCCTGGGTGGGATTTGCGCCGTTCAAGTGCCCGTCGCAGCTGAACATGCCGTTCGCCATGCCGTGGTGCTTCATTAGTTTTTCGTAGCCGAAGTGGAACCCGCCCTGCTCCTTGAAGCCGCTCTTGAACAGGTTGATCACGCCCGGCGTCTTGAGCCCGAAGGCCACGTTCGCGCCCTGGGTCTGGTGGTACTGGCTGTGGAAGTAGGGGCGCTTCTCCTCGATCAGCGGCTCGTCCTTCTCCTCGCCCAGCGCCTCGCGCAAGCGATCCCAGCGCAGCGACTTGTTCATCGGCATTACGTTCGGGAAGGTGTGGAAGATGTTTGGCCAGTCCAGCGTCTGCGCGCGCAGCCGCCGGCACAGCTCCATCAGGTACTTCTGTCCGGTGATGTTGTACAGCCACAACGCCAGCTCCATGTTGTCGCCGCCGCGCGCCACGGCCCAGTCCCGCAGCGGATGAATGGCGAGATTCTTGTACTGATACTTGAAAAAGCGGTCCATCAGCACCAGCACGCGCTTGTCGTTGGTCGCGGTGAAATACAGCCGCAGCGCGCGCAGCGCCAGCATCAGCGGCCAGTAATCGTTGTTCTCCGCCGGCCCGAACCAGCCGTCCTCCCGCTGACTCTGGAGGATCCAATCCACCCGGCCCTGGGCGCGCTCCTTGAGCTCCCCATCGTCCAGCGTCCAGCCCAGCGCGATCACGCCCTCCAGATAGTAGATCGAGCGCGTCAGGTCGCCGTCCTCGCCGGGCCTCCATTCGACGCCTCCGGCCTCGGGGCAGGCCGCGGCAAAGTCCCGTGTGATCCCCCGTGCCTGCATCTGCAGCTCCTCCAAGAGCCAACCCTCCGCCCGGATTGAGCCCAGCGGCAATGGCGAGAGCGTGTTCGGCGTCAGCGGCGCCCTGTTGAAGATCGGTTTCATCTCTGTTTTCCCCCTCGATGGCCGGTTTGTCCCTTCGGCTGTCGATTCCCCTTCGCATCCTCCGGGCCCGAGGGCTCGAAGATGTGATACTCGCACTCGATGCGTCCGTTGTAGTAGCGCCTGCGGCGCGTGGCCCTTCGCCCATACTCGCGCTCGAAGCCCATGTCCGCCGAGAACGCGCAAAGCGACCAGCCGGGGTGCCTCCCCTGCAGCGCCCCGAGCTGCCGTGCCACGGCGTGGGCCGCGCGGATATTGTCCAGCCGCTCGCCGTAGGGCGGATTGCAGACGAACGTGCCCGGCTCGCCGGTGAGCGTCACGTTGCGCAAATCCTTGACCTCCAGCCCGATACGGCCCGCGAGCCCCGCCTGCTTCAAGTGGCGGCGAGCCAGCTCGATGGCCTCCGGATCGATGTCCGAACCGGAGACGCGCAGCTCGCGTTTCGACGTTTCCGCGTACCTGATCTTCGCCTCGCTGCGAATCTTCCTCAATTCCTCGTGCGGCACGCAGGGCCAGGCCTCCATGGCGAAGGGTCGGGTCAGCCCGGGCGCACGGCCCAGTGCGATGAACGCCGCCTCGATCAGCAGCGTGCCCGTGCCACAGCAGGGGTCGTACAGCGGTTGCCACGGATGCCAACCGCTCTGCAAAATCAGCGCCGCCGCCAGCGTCTCGCGAATCGGGGCCTCGCCGTTCCAGGTGCGGTAGCCCCGGTGGGAGAGCGGCTCGCCGGAAGAGTCTACGGATACGGTGACGATATCCTCGCGGATGGACACGTCGATCTGAAACAGCGCGCCGGTCTCGTCGAACCAGTCGCGGCCGTAGGCGGACTTCATGCGCTCCACCATGGCGCGCTTGGCGATCTTCTGCACGTCCGACGGGCTCATCAGCGTGGATTTTACGCACTTGGCCCGAATCGGGAAGCGCGCGTCCTCGGGCAGAAGCTTCTCCCACTCGATGGCCTTTACGCCCTGAAACAGCTCCTCGAAGCTCTTCGCCTCAAACTGGCGCATCACCAGCAGGATGCGGTCGCAGGTGCGCAGCCAGAGGTTCGCCCGGAAGCCGTCCTCGAAGCCGCCCTCGAACATGGCGCCGCCCACGTCCATCACGCGCACATTCTCCATGCCCAGGCGCTTCAGATCCCGTCCGGTCATGCCCTCCATGCCGAAGGCGGCGCTCGCAATCCATTTCATATCCGCATTAACTCCGTTCTTCCGCTTCCCGCTTCAGTTCCCGGCGCAGCTGCGCCAGCGCGCCGCGCTCGGCGCGCGACACCGACATCTGAGACGCGCCGATCCGCTGCGCGGCCTCCCGCTGGGAGAGGCCTTCGAAAAAGCGGAGCTGAATCACGTCGCGCTGCGTCGGCGTCAGCTTCTCCATCGCCCGGCGCAGCAGGTCCGCGTTCTCAAAGTCGAAAAAGCCCCGATCCTCCGCGCCCAGCGTCTCCGCGACGCCGCACTCGCCCTCGGGAACCTCCGCGTCCAGCGATACCGGCTGCATGGACTTCCACTCCAGCGCCTCCAGCACTTCGTCCTCGCTGTACCCGGTGCGCGCGACGATTTCATCCGCGCGGGGCGAGCGGCCGAGCTCATGCGCCAGCGACTCCAGCGCCGCCTCCACCCGCCGCGCGCGCTCCGCGCCGCTCCGGGGCGCGCGGATCATGCGCGACTTGTCGCGGAAGTAGTTCTTCACCTCGCCCACCATCGCCGGCGTGGCAAAGGTGGCGAAGCGCACGCCGCGTTTGGAATCGAAGCGCTCAACGGCGCGCGTCAGCGCCAGCGCCGCCACCTGAAACAGGTCGTCATCGTCCACGCCACGCCCCGAAAACTTGCGCGCGATGATCTCCGCGATGTAGAGGTGTCCCTCCACCACGCGGTCGCGGTGCGCCATCTCTCCGGTCTCGGCATACAGCTTCAGCAGGCGTTCGGTCTCCTCGTGGGAGAGTCGCAGGTTCGCATACATCGCTCACCCCACGCGCAGTTCGACGCGGCCGATGGCGTCGCCGTCCATTCGAATTTCCGCGCCGTCTACCAGCGATTCCAGTATGCAGCGCACCACCTCGCGCTCATCCTCGCTCACGGGGGCGGGCCTTCCGCCCTCGCCGCGCACCGAGATGCGCAGGCATCCATCCTCCTGGACAAAGCGCAGGCGCAGCGCCTCCGGACCGCCCGATTCGCCGATCAGGCAGCTGCACGCCTCCTCTACGGCGAGCTTCACATCGTCCATGCGATCCACGGTCAGCCCCGCGCGCGCCACCACGCCGGCGGTCGTCAACCGCAGCACCAGCATCATGTTTCTCCTGGCGGGCAACGAGAGCTCAACGGCTCCGTTCAAGGCGGCTTCGCTCACCGAGACGACCTCCCAAGGGGCAAAAATCCCCAGAATTTCACTATATTTCCACTTTTTATTATAAAATAAAAAGTGACCTCCGACAAGGTTTGCGGGGCCCGAAAATCCCCGGAAACAACAAATTTAATGAGATTGTCAGAATATGCGCATCTTTTCCCCGCGCCCTTGACAGATTTTGCGCCGCGGTGGATAATGATAGGACTGGAAGGGAGGCGCGCGCCATGGAGATCGTCCGCGCGGGATCGTTCGCGATTCCGGTGCTTTACGAGGACAACCACCTGCTGGTGGTGGAAAAGCCGGCCAATCTGCCCACGCAGGCGGACCGCTCCGGCGACGCCGACCTGTTGAGCATTTTGAAGGCGTACATCGGGGAAAAATACAACAAGCCCGGCGCGGTGTACCTCGGCTTGGTGCACCGGCTCGACCGGCCCGTGGGGGGAGTCATGGTGTTCGCCCGCACGTCGAAGGCGGCGGCGCGGCTGAGCGAGGCGTTCCGCGCGCACGCCCAGGATCGGCGCTACCTCGCCGTGGTCGAAGGCGCGCTCGACGGGCCGCTTTCGCTCACGGACTGGCTGCTGAAGGACGCGCGCACGGGCATGGTGCGCGTCGCGGCCGAGGGCGCGCCCGGCGCGAAGGAGGCGCGGCTGATTTCCCGGCCGCTGGCTGAGCGGAACGGCCTGACGCTGACGGACGTGCAGCTCTTCACCGGCCGCGCCCATCAGATTCGCGTGCAGCACGCGCACGCGGGGCATCCGCTCTGGGGTGACATGCGCTACGGCCATGGCGAGCCGGGCCGCCAGATCGCGCTGTGGGCGTACCGGCTGATTCTGGAGCATCCCACGCGGCACGAGCGGATGCGCTTCGCCTCCCGCCCCCCGCGCGCGGGCGCTTGGGTTCTGTTCGAGAAAAAGATCGACATGGCGATGGAGGCGGACAGATGGGACGAAGAGTGAACCCGCCGCGCCGGACGCTGATCTTTCTGACCTGCGTGCTGGCGGTTCCGACGGTGCCGAGCCTGATCTACGGCGCGCCGGACATGACGAACGTTGAGGCGATGCTGCCCTACCTGCTGGTCGGCGCGCTTCTGGGGCTGATTCACCTGTTTTTGCGCCCGATCATCCGCGCGCTCTCCGCGCCGCTGGGCTGTCTGACCCTCGGGCTCTCGGGCACGGTGATTGACGTGGCGCTGATCTACCTGAGCGCGCGCTTGCTGCCGGGCTTTCCCGCCCCGGAATTCCTCTGCGCGGCGCTGACCGCCTTTCTCATCAACGCGGTATCAACCTATCTGCGGCATAAATAGCGCTTCGCGACGCAGACGCGTCGCGAAGTGCTTCTGCGTGTCGAAAAAGTATTTTCGACACTTGCCCGGGAAATCTGAGGATTTCCCGGGCGGAGAGAAAAAGGCTGCGGTTTCCTGAAAATCTCACGATTTTCCGGGCGAAAACCTGACTGGCAGGTATTGTTTCCCTTCCGCTTACGCTCCAGGAAAACCAAATCCGACGTACACGCCGCCGGATTTGATTGAACAAGCTGTCCTGTGATTGTTTTTTTGATAGACTGTAGCGCTTCCCAAAGCTACATTCCGAAACTACATGTGGAATACCGCCGTGGCGATGCTGAATAGCACCGTCAGCGAGGCCGCGTCCACCATGGTGGTGATCAGCGGGCTCGCCATCAGCGCGGGGTCGAGGTGGATGGCCTTCGCCAGCAGCGGCAGCGTGCAGCCGATCGACTTGGCAATGATGATCGTAAAGAACATCGCCAGCGACACCACGAACGCGATGTCCTTGTCGTAGGGCGTGAAGAACCAGATGCGCAGGAAATTCACCAGCGCCAGCACCGCGCCCAGCATCAGCGCCACGCGCACCTCCTTCCACAGCACCTTCAGGATGTCCCGGAATTGAATCTCGCCCAGCGCCAGGCCGCGGATCACCAGCGTCGAAGCCTGCGAGCCGCAGTTGCCGCCCGTGTCCATCAGCATTGGAATGCACGCCGTCAGCGCCACGCCGATGCCCGCCGCCGTGGAGAGCACGTTTTCGAAGTGCGTGATGATCATGCCGGTGAACGTGGCCGAGATCATCAGGATCAGCAGCCACGGCAGGCGGTTCTTTGCCAGCGTGAACACGTTGGTCTTGAGGTATTCGTCGTCCGAGGGCAGCATGGCCGCCATCTTTTCGAAGTCCTCCGTGTTCTCCTCCTCGATGACGTCCACGATGTCGTCGACGGTGACGATGCCCACCAGCCGCTCCTCGTGGTCCACCACTGGGATGGACAGCAGGTCGTATTTGCGCACCGTGTCCGCCACGACCTCCTGGTCGTCGGTGGTGTGCACAAAGATCACCTGCGTGTTCATCAGCTCCTCGACCTTGCGGTCGTCCGCCGCCAGCAACAGCTTGCGCAGGCCCACCGTGCCCAGCAGCTTGCGCCCCGCGTCGAGGATGTAAAGGGTATTGATGGTCTCCTTATCCACGCCCGTGCGCCGGATCTCCGCCATCGCCTGCCCCACCGTGGTGCCGATGTTGAACTCCATGTACTCGATGGTCATGATCGAGCCGGCGCTGTTCTCGGGGTAGCGCAAAAACTGGTTGATCAGCTGGCGCTTCTGCTCGTTGCAGCCCTGCAGCATGCGCTTGACCACGCCCGCGGGCAGCTCCTCCAGAAAGTCCACCGCGTCGTCGATGAACATATCGTCGATCAGCCGCATGGCCTCGGTGTCGTCCATGGCCTCCATGATGCGGGTGCGCTGATCGTTGTCCATGTAGGAGAACACGTCTGCGGACACGTCCTTCGGCAGCAGGCGAAAGACCATCAGCATCTTTTCGTTGTCCAGATCTTCCAGATATTCCGCGATATCGACCTCGTTGAGCATGTTGAGCGCGCCCCGGAGCTCGGCCTTCCGGCCGGACGCCACCAGCGCGTCCAAACGGGTCTTGATGCGTTCGAAATCCATTGGCTCTTCCTCCTTCTTCCCTTCTCCGCCGCGCGGCTTTCGCACGCGGCGGGACCCGCGCGCCGCGAATAACGCATCGCGCGCGGAATTTCAGCGCCTTCCGGGAAAACTGCGTACAGAAACACAGGCTCCGCCGGGTGGACGCCGACCGATTTGACGTTCGGAACTGTGTGAAGAATGAGGGCCTGCCTGATGATGCCGGCGTTTCAATGGCCGCCGACCGATTGAGAAGGGATCAGCGGCGCAGCGATGAACGCACGCCTCGAGGCACGCCATCAGCCGACATACTTCTTCCGCCGTCGTCCATGCTTTGCCACCTCCAATTGAAATTCTCGGGGAAAATCCCCTACTATCTATAATAGTCGCGAATGGGCTTTGCGTCAACCCCCAAGCGCGAATTTTTTGTCAATTCCATGGCAGCAGCTCGTCCCCCCGCACCAGCACCGCGCGCCGCGCAAGCCGCGCCAGCGGATCGTCCGAATGGGAATCGGAGTAGAATGTGTCGATCCACGCATCCGGGTAGACCTCCCGAAAGCGGCGCACCTTCTCCTCCCCGTGGCAGTTCGGCCCGGAGAATCTGCCGGTATGCTTGTCCACCGGCGAGCCCATCGCGCGCGCCACGCCCAGCTTCTCGCAGGCGGGGGCGATCAGAAACTCCGGTGAGGCCGATATGATCACGTCGTCCGGGCGGCGAACCTTATAGTAGTAGGGCTTGATCCGGGAGAAGTTCACCTCCCAGAAATCCGCCACCGCCGCGTCCACGTCGCCGATTCTGCTCAGAAAGGACAGCAGCCGCTGCTTAAACGCCCGCTTATCGCGCAGGCGCAGGCCGAACAGCAACGCGTTGACCGCCTGACCCGGCAGGTCGCGCCAGATCGCCGGATAGCGGCGCAAGCAGTACGCACAGAAGCGCGCCGTGCTGTCCCCGCGCAGGATGGTGTTGTCGAAGTCGTACACGTTCATCGCGGCTCCTCCTGCGCGGGCGGTTCCAGCTCGCTCTCTCCGCTCAGGTACCAGCGCTGGCGGTAGGCGCTAGGGGTGATGCCCTCGTAGCGCTTGAACAGCGTGATGAAATGGCCGATGTTGTTGATGCCCACGTCCATCGCGATCTGGCTGACCGGCTGCGCCGTGGTGCGCAAGAGCTGCTTGGCCTTGGTCAGGCGGGTGTGGATCAGATACTCGTTGGGCGAGAGGCCGAAGTAGCGCTTAAACAGCTTCTGCAGGTAGAACTTGTTGATGGAGATCGAGTGCGCCAGATCGTCCAGCGTAATGCGCTCGGCGTAGTGAAGGTTGATGTAGCTGCGGGTGTCGATCACATAGGCGGGAATGCGCTTCGAGCCCCTGCCGCCGCCCGCGCTCGCGGCGCGGATACAGTCGGTCATCAGTTGCGTGAGCAGCGCCGACGCCTGTATGTCGTCCTGCAGCGTGTTGCCGCCCTCGCGATAGAGCTTGAGCAGCATCTCCAGCGTGCTGCGCACGGACACGTCCGACTCCAGCCGCGCCACGTTTCTTCCGTCGTTCAGCGCCAGAAAGAGCTGATAGTAGGCGTCGCAGGACTCGCCGTAGAGATGCACCCACAGCACGCGCCAGCCGTCCCTGCCGGGGGCGGTGCGATAGTGCTGGTGGCGGCGGCAGTCGATCCAGAAGATGTCGCCCGGGCGCACCGCCTCGCTCTGGCCCTCGTAATCCAGCATCCCCTCGCCGGAGACGCAGAGCTTAATCAGATAGGAGGGCAGATTCTCGCGGCTGGTGTAGTAATCCGGCCCGCAGTGGAAGTCGCCCAGCTCCTGCACATAGGCGATCGACGCGCGCGCCGCCTGCGCCGCCGTGACCGTGAGCCAAACGGAGTTCGGCCCCAAATCCAGATTGCAGCTCAAATTCACCTGATTCACGCGCGCGATCTCCCTCTGAATTTCCTCGAAACAAAAAGCCAAGATACCGTAATTATGAGCCAACGCTTGTGAGTGACAAACATCATTTTAACGTTCTATACTATTATATATCGAATTATGCAAACATACAAGGGGATTTAGGTGCAAAAAACAAAAAGTAAGGAGAGTTTGAGAACAACAGGTTCACTTTGAGCAAATGCCAATTTTGTTCAAGTGCGCGGCGCGGATCCCATGATTACCGAATGCCGGCGGGCCCGGCAAATCCAGCAGGCGGAGGGAATTGCATGTCGGAATACATATTGGAAATGAATGACATCACGAAGATCTTCCCCGGCGTGAAGGCGCTCGACAGCGTGCACTTCAACCTGAAGGCGGGCGAGATCCACGCGCTGGTCGGCGAGAACGGCGCGGGCAAATCCACCTTCATTAAGACGCTCACGGGCGTGCATCAGCCGGACGGCGGCGAGATCATTCTGGATGGCAAGAAGGTCGTCATGAGCGACCCCATCGTCGCCCAGAAGTACGGCATCGCCGCGATCTATCAGCACGCCGCGTCCTATCCGGACCTGAGCGTCGCGGAGAACATCTTCATCGGCCACGAATTCAAAAACGGCCCCTTTATCAACTGGAGCAAGGCCAACGCGGAGGCCAAGAAGCTGCTCGATTCCGTGGGCGCGGATTTCAGCCCGACGGTGTCGGTGGGCTCCCTCTCGGTGGCCCAGCAGCAGCTGGTCGAAATCGCCAAGGCGCTCTCGATGAACGCGCGCATCCTCATCATGGACGAGCCCACGGCCGCCCTGTCCCGCCGCGAGAGCGAGGATCTGTACGCCATCGCCCGCAAACTGCGCGACCAGGGCACGGGCATCATCCTGATCTCCCACCGCTTTGAGGACATCTTCGGCCTGGCGGACCGCGTGACCGTATTCCGCGACGCCCAGTACATCGGCTCCTGGAATCTCGAAGAGGTGAATCAGCAGATGCTGGTGCACCACATGGTCGGCCGCGAGATCACCCAGCTCTATCCCAAGAAAAAAACCGAGGTTGGCAAGGAATTGCTCAAGATCGACCACCTCTCCCGCACGGGCTTCTACCGCGACGTTTGCCTGAACGTCAAGGCCGGCGAGATCGTGGGCCTGACCGGTCTGGTGGGTGCAGGCCGCACGGAGGTTATGGAGAGCGTGTTCGGCATCACCAAGGCCGACTCCGGCGACGTCTACTTCGAAGGCCAGAAGATCACCGGCTGCACGCCCATTCAGGCCATGCAGGTCGGCCTGGGCCTGCTGCCCGAAGACCGGCAGAAGCAGGGGCTGCTTTTGAGCTGGTCCATCAATCACAACATCTCCCTCTCGGTGTTGAAGCGCTGCCTGCAGGGCATCTTCCTCAAGAGCGGCAAGGAGTACGAAATCTCCAACGACCTGAAGGATTTGCTGTCGATCAAGGCCCCGGACACCGACACGCACACCGGCGCGCTCTCCGGCGGCAACCAGCAGAAGGTGGTCGTGGCCAAGCAGCTCGCGGCCAGCCCGAAGCTGATCATACTGGACGAGCCGACCAAGGGCGTGGACGTGGGCTCCAAGGCGCAGATCTATGAGATCATGTCCGATCTGGCCTCCAAGGGCCTGGGCATACTGATGATTTCTTCGGAATTGCCGGAGGTCATCAACATGTCCGACCGCGTCTACGTGATGAGCGAGGGCAAGGTCACGGCCGAATTCAAGGCCGAGGGGCTCAGCCAGGACACCGTGCTCGCGGCGGCCATGCCCAACAGCAAGGAATAATCGAAGGGAGCAGACGAAATGCAGACGAAGAAATCGAGCAAGCCCCTGTACGCGCTGCTGATTGAGCATCGCGAGATTCCGCTGCTGGCGGTTCTCATCCTGCTCCTGGTCGGCGTGAGCATTCGCGTGCCGGGCTACATCCCGAACAACTATGTGAACATCCTCAAAAACGGTTCCATCAACATGGTCATGGCCTGCGGCATGCTGTGCGTGCTGCTGGTGGGTTCGATCGACATCTCCATCACGGCGGTGCTGGCCTTCTCCGGTGCGCTGATCGGCAAGCTGATGGGTCTGGGCGTGCTGCAATCCACGCTGCTCGCCTTCCTGCTCGCCATCGTGGTCGGCATCGTGGTTGGCCTGGTCAACGGGCTGCTGATGAGCTACGGCCGCGTGATCTCCATCATCGTCACGCTGTCCACGAGCTACATCGTGCGCGCGCTGATCCCCATGAGCTGGATGCTGGGCATGAACAAGGTGGCCCCCACCGACCTGGCCCCGGGCTTCAAGACGGTGCTCAACCAGAACCTCACCCTCGGCCCGCTGACGCTGCCCTATCTGGCGCTGCTGGCGGCCGCGGTGGTCATCGTCACCGGCATATTCCTCAAGTACACCAAGACGGGCCGCAATCTCTACGCCGTCGGCTCCAACGCCGAGGCGGCGCAGATGCGCGGCGTGCACATCAACCGCGTCAAGATTCTGGCCCACGTGATCTGCGGCGCCACCGCCGGTCTGGCGGGCGCCATGTGGCTGGCCTTCTACAACGCCATTGAAAAGGGTTCCGCCGAGGGCAACGAAATGTTCACCATCGCGGCGTGCGTGCTGGGCGGCGTATCCGTCACCGGCGGCTACGGCAAGATCACCGGCGTTGTGATCGGCGCGGTGATGATCGCGGTCATCGACCAGGCCATCCCGCTGCTGGGCTTCCGGAACAAAATGATCACCGAATTCATCAAGGGCATTCTGCTGCTGTTCGCGATCCTGCTCAACGTCATCCTGCAGCGCATCGCCGACAAACAGGCCCTGGCAAGGAGGAACATCTGATGAAGAAGAACAAAGTCGCTTCTTTCTTTCTGCGGTGGGAATTCCTGCTCGTCGCGCTGCTGGTGCTGATGTGCGTGGTCTTCAATCTGCAGGACGCCGCGCGCGTGGCCTCCGGCGCCGCCCGCAAGGATGTGTTCAACCTTCCCAACGTCATGCGCGGCCTGCGGCCCTACATGCTCTACAGCTTCATGACGATGGGCGTCATGCTCATCCTCGCCATGGGTGACATCGACATCTCCACCGGCGCCATCGCTACGCTGAGCGTAGTCGTGCTGGGCGCGCTCTACAATCTCATGGGCGGCGGCCCCGTCGCGCTGGTGATATCCATCATCGCCTGCCTGGCCACCGGCTCCCTCTGCGGCGCGATCAACGGCTTCCTGGTCACGCGCTTCAAGGAGCTGTTCCCGATGATCATCACGCTGGCCACGCAGCTGTTCTTCCGCGGCTTCGGCTATCTGCTGATCGGCGGCTCCACGCTCACTTTCGACTCCACCTTTGGCGTGCTCAGCAAGACCTACGAACTGGTGGACATCTTCGGCCTGAAGGTGCCGATCATGGTGCTGATCTTCCTGGCCGTGGCAGTCGTGTTCTACGTCTGGCTGCACCTCACCAGCGGCGGGCGCAAGATCTTCGCCATCGGCACCAACGCCACCACCGCCCGCTATTCGGGCCTTCGCGTGGACGCCATCAAGATGTTCTGCTTCACGCTGACCGGCTTCATGTGCGCCGTGACCGGCATCTTCTTCGTCGGCGCGAACTCGTCCTCGATCAAGGCCGACCTGATGGACGGCTACCACATGTACGCCATCGCGGCGGCCGTGCTGGGCGGATTCTCCACCGACGGCGGCAAGGGCAGCGTCATTGGCGCGGTGCTCTCGCTGTTCATCTTCGGCATCGTCAAAATCGGCCTGGGCACGCTGTTCGGCTTTGCGGACAGCGCGGTCAACCTGGCGGTGGGCGTGATCCTGATCCTGAGTGTGCTGATCCCGAACATCTCGGAGGATCTGAGCAAGTACATGCGCGTGCGCAAGCAGCGCGCCGAGACCGCCGCGGCCAAGGCCGCCCATTGATTTCGATTCGGTTTTGCCCCACAGGGCAAATAATAAAAAGGAGGACCAATTCCATGAAGAAAGTTCTTGCACTCGTTCTGGCAGCTCTGCTCGTGCTGACCGTCGGCTCCGCTCTGGCGGAGGCGAAGGCGGGCGACGGCCTGTACATCGGCGTCGTCTACAAGCAGTCCGGCAACCCCTACTTCCAGGCTTCTATCAACGGCTTCCAGCAGGCTGCTGATGAGCTGGGCTTCACCTTCGACCACGACGGCCCCGATGACGGCTCCAACGACGGCCAGATCCGCATCATTGAGAACTTCATCAACCAGGGCGTGGACGCGCTGATCATCTCCGCGAACGACCCGGCCGGCCTGGTCAATGTCTGCAAAGAGGCCATGGATCAGGGCATCGTCGTCGTCTCCTACGACGCGCCCGTCGCGCCCGAAGGCCGCACCGCGGACGTCGAGCCTGCTTCCTTCCAGCAGGTTGGCGACATCCTGCTCGAGTCCATCGCGAAATCCATTGGCTATGAGGGCCAGATCGCGATCCTGTCCGCTTCCGCCACGATGGGCAACCAGCAGTACTGGTGCGCCGCCATCGAGAAGAGCCTGCAGGAGAACGAAGCCTACGCGAACCTCGAGTATGTCGGCACCGTGTTCGGCGATGACGTGTATGACAAGTCCTTCACCGAATGCGAAGCTCTGATCAACCAGTATCCGGATCTGAAGGGCATCATCGTGCCCACCACCAACGGCGCTCCCGCCGTCGCGAAGTGCATCCAGGACCACGGCATGAGCACCAAGGTGACCGGCCTGACCTTGGCCTCCGACATGAAGGAGTACCTCGACGCGGGCATCTGTGACGAGACCTTCCTGTGGAACCCGATCGACCTGGCCTACGTGGCGTCCTATGCGGCCGTGGCTCTGATCAACGGCGACATCACCGGCGAGGTCGGCGACACCTTCACCGCTGGCGACAAGGGTGAGATCACTGTGGCGCAGGGCGACGATGGCGGCAACACCATCTTCCTGGGCGCTCTGAACACCTTCAACACCGAGACCGTCGGCGAGTGGGTGGACATCCTGTAAGTCAGTCGGCAGGGCCGACGGCCACCTGCTACCGCATTTAAGCGGCGGACTCCCGCCCCCATTGATTCAAGGGGCGGGAGTCCTTTGTTTCTATCCTTTTCCCGCCTCGGCTTTCCCCCGACGTCCGGTCCTATAGATCTGAGGACCGGACGTCTCGCGTTCGCAATCGTCCACCGGCGCGTCTGGTTCCACCGTCGCCTCGTCGTGTACAAACGAAGAAATCCAGCTCTTGAATCAATGGAGCTGGATTTCGTGCAAAGCACCGAGGTTTCATCAAAAACGAACCGCAGGATTTCTGGCTCTTGAATCTATGGAGCCAGAAGTCCGTCGCTCAAACGCGGCAGCATGTGGCTGTCGGCCCTGCCGACCCCGCCGACCGGACGGGAATCCAGAGTTCGTAGCGCGAGTTTTGGGGATCGGGGTTCAGATAGACTTCCACATCCGGGCCGTCGGCGTATTCGTAGCCCGATGTAGGCAGCCATTCGGTTACAACCCGGCGCTCCAATTGTTGTATGGATTGACCGTCGCCCTCTCCGGGGAAGATCGCCCAGGTGGCCGCCGGAACGACGTATTCCTCCCAGTTCCCGTCGGACTGCGTCGAGGCGGCCGCGATGAAGTAGCGCCAGGGATCGTCGCCATCGCAGGCGCAAATGCCCAACAGCCCCGCGGGCTGCGCGTCCATCAGGCCCGCCAGTCGATCCAGCGTGCCGTCCTGGGCGGCCTCGTCCCATTTCTTCGGCACATTCGCGAAGTTTTCCTCGAGCCGCTTGCTCAGCGGGATGGACACGCCAAGCACCCGGAAGGCGCTCTTCGTTTCGATTCGGTAGTTCAATACCTCCACTCCCTTCACGGTGACTGTAAATGTGATCGGAGGAAAGGATTTCACGGCCACGCCCTCCCGCACCGCCGACGGCGCGACGCCATGCACCCCCTGGAACGCGCGGTTGAAGGCGGTGGGCGAGTTGTAGCTGTATTTGAGCGCCACGTCGATGACCTTCGCGCCGCGCTGCAAGTCCACCGCCGCCAGCGACATCCGCCGCCTGCGGATGTACTCCGCCAGCGGCGCGCCCGCCATGTACGCAAACATTCGCTGATAGTGGTACGACGAGCAGCAGGCGATTCGCCCGAGTCGCGCATAGTCGATCTCATCCGTCAGATGCGCCTCAATGTACTCCAGGCTCTGATTCAATCGCTCCACCCATTCCATTCGACATCCCTCCGATCCAATGCCATTGTAGCAGCTTTTGCGGCGCCCGTCCTCGCAATTTCTGCACAAAAGCGCGAGCAAACGTCGCGAGGGCTGTCCCCACCGGGACAGCCCCCTATCTTTACAGGGAACGGCGCGCCTTTACAGCACGATCTCGTCCCTCTGGATCAATTCCTTCACCGCGGCCTCGATCAGCGCTGCGGCGCCGTCCGTGCCGAATTCGCCCGTATCCACGATCAGCGTGTAGTTTCCGATCGCGCCCCACTCACGCTGCGTGTGCGCGCTGTAATACTTGGAGCGAATCTTGTCCGTCTTTTGAATCAGCTTCCGCGCCTCCGCTTCGTCGCGCTGGTAGATGCGCATGCAGCGCTTCACGCGCTTGTCCATGTCGGCGCGCACGAAGATGCTGATCACATCCAACACGTTGGCGCACTCGCCCAGCACATAATCCGCGCAGCGGCCCACAATCACGCAGGGCTTTTCCGCCAGATGGCGAATCGCGTCGCACTGGGCCTCGTAGATGCGCGTGTGAATCGGCAGCACCAGCGAGGGATCGTCCCGATAGATGTAGTTCCCACCGTAGGGATCGCCCCGGCCCAGCATGCCCGCGCCCAGCATGAAGGATTTGGCCTTCTCCTCGTGCTGTTCGATGACCTCCCGGCTGAGGTTGGTTCGCTCCGCCGCGTGGTCGATCAAGTCGCGGTCATAGTAGGGAATCTCCAGCCGCTCCGACACCTTACGCGCCACCTCCGCGCCACCGCTGCAAAACTCGCGGCCAATCGTAATGACCCAACCCTTTTTCATAAGCCAAACCTCCCTTTCGATGGTCAAACTTGTTCGAAGATGGAAAGAAGATGGAAATACAAAACCGCCGACATGCACGCCGGCGGTGAACTCTCTTATTCAGTTTTCATTCGGTTCATCTGCCTTGCCCGCCGCAACGCACTCTCCTGAAAACCGGATGCCTCTTCCTCGCGACGGCTTCCTTGCCGCCCGGGAACAATCTATCTCAACGGTTACACGGGGCAAAGCAGATGAACCCTTCCGTGTGATCGGAGTACATCGGTATCGCCCCCTCTCCTTATTGATGGAATCCAATTAGGATTTCGCTCCGTATCCTCGGAGCTTCTTCGGTCTCGCTGTCCGGCATTCGCCGGAGTACCGAATCGAAAAAGCGTCTCTGCGCTCTATTCTCTCTGCCATCTTCCTTGGCTCGCTTTTATAATAGCACAGTTCGTTTTCTCTGTCAACCCCTTTTTTAAAAAAATTATCCATCTTTTATTCTTAAAGCTGTATGATAGATCTTACTATAAAAGATCTAACCTGTATAATTTGCACAAATTTGTATTTCGGTTTTGCGCTTTTGTCCGCAAAATCCGAACATTCCCCCACACGCCATGGAATGTGTTCGCCGTGTAAAATTTAACCCCCGGCGGCTTGACGGTACAATGTTCGGTTATTATAATTGATAGTGAATGGCGATGAAGGAGAGAGTAGATCCATCCGACGCCCAGCAGAGAGCCGGGGCAGCTGAAAACCGGCGGCGGGAGATGCTTCGAACATGGCTCCGGAGTCCCGCGCGTGAGTCCGTCAACGGTTGAGCGCGCGGCGTGCGCCCGCGTTAAGGGTCAAGGCCGGGAACGCGTTCCCGGCGAACAGGGTTGGTACCGCGCAATCGCGCCCCTCATGCGAGGGGCGCTTTCTATTCAGAACAGGAGGTTGTACGCCATGCCGGAAAAGAAGAAGTTCTATATCACCACGCCCATCTACTATCCATCGGGCAACATGCACATCGGCCACACCTACACCACCGTGGCCGCCGACACCATGACGCGCTTCAAGAAGCTGACTGGCTACGACGCCTACTTCCTGACCGGCACCGATGAACACGGCCAGAAGATCGAAACCAAGGCCGCCGAGGCCGGCGTCACGCCCCAGCAATTCGTGGATAAGATCGTGGGCGAGACCCAGGAGTTGTGGAAGCTGATGAACATCGACTACGACGACTTCATCCGCACCACTCAGCCGCGCCACGAAAAGATCGTGCAGAAGATCTTCCGCCAGTTCTACGAGCAGGGTGACATCTACAAGAGCGAGTACGAGGGCATGTACTGCACGCCCTGCGAATCGTTCTGGACGCCCAGCCAGCTGGTGGACAAGGACGGCGTGAAGGTCTGTCCGGACTGTGGCCGCCCCTGCCAGCCCATGAAGGAGGAGGCCTACTTCTTCCGCATGAGCAAGTATCAGGACTGGCTGATCGACTACATCGAGACGCACCCGGACTTCATTCAGCCGCCGTCGCGCGCCAATGAAATGCTCAACAACTTCCTGAAGCCGGGGCTCCAGGATCTGTGCGTGAGTCGCACGTCCTTCAAGTGGGGCATTCCGGTGGACTTCGACCCCAAGCACGTGGTCTACGTCTGGATCGACGCGCTGTCGAACTACATCACCGCCCTGGGCTACGGCACCGACCACGACGAGAAGTTCCAGAAGTACTGGCCGGCGAACGTGCACCTGGTCGGCAAGGAGATCGTGCGCTTCCACACCATCTACTGGCCCATCATGCTCCACGCGCTGGGGCTGCCGCTGCCCAAGCAGGTGTTCGGCCACGGCTGGCTGCTGTTCGGCAACGACAAGATGTCCAAGTCCAAGAGCAACATCGTCTACCCCGCGCCCATCGTCGAGCGCTACGGCGTGGACACGCTGCGCTACTACCTGATGCGCGAGATGCCCTTCGGCGCGGACGGCAACTACACCAACGAGGCGCTGCTGACCCGCATGAACGCCGATCTGGTCAACGACCTGGGCAATCTGGTCAGCCGCACCGTGGCGATGATCGAGAAATACTTTGGCGGCGAAGTCCCGGCCCCGGGCCCGGCGGATGAGTCCGACCGCACGCTGATCGAACGCTTCGAGGCGCTGCCCGCGCTCGTGGAGGAGCAGATGGACGCGCTGCAGTTCTCCATCGCGCTCAGCGAAATCTGGAAGCTCATCGGCGACTGCAACCGCTACATCGACATCAACCAGCCCTGGGTGCTTTGCAAGAGCGAGAAGGGGCTGCCGAGGCTCAAAACCGTCATGTATACGCTGGCGGAGTGCATCCGCGCCGTGGCCGTGCACATCGGCCCGACGATGCCCTCCACGCCGGAGAAGATCTTCGCCCAGCTGGGCGTGACCGATCCTGAGCTCAAGACCTGGGAGAGCGTGCAGAAATTCGGCCAACTGAAGCCCGGCACGAAGGTATGCAAGGGCGAAGCCCTGTTCCCCCGCGCCGACATCAAGAAGGAGCTGGCGTTCCTCTCCGGCGAGCCCGAGGAAAAGCCGGAGGCCAAGCCCCAGAAGAAACAGGAGAAGAAGGTCGAAAAGAAGGCCGAGGTCCTCGCAGGCGTGGCGACGTTTGACGACTTCGTGAAGATCAAGCTGATCGCTGCGAAGGTGATCGCCTGCGAGAAGGTTCCCAACAGCGAAAAGCTTCTCAAGGAGACGCTGGACGTGGGCAACGGCCAGACCCGCACCGTCTGCTCCGGCATCGCCAAGTACTATGCGCCCGAGGAGATGGTGGGTAAGACCGTCGTGCTCGTCGCCAACCTCGCGCCGCGCAAGATGGCGGGCGTCCTGTCCGAGGGCATGCTGCTCTGTGCCGAGGACGCCGAGGGCAAGCTGAAGCTGCTGACCGTGGAGGATGGCATCGCTCCCGGCAGCGAGATCTCCTGATGCGCGTCGCCGTCATCGGCTGCGGCCGCTGGGGCTCGCTGATCACCTGGTATCTGGACAAGATCGGGCACGAGGTGACGCTCTACGGCCGCGCCTCGTCCCCGCACATGCAGCGGTTCCTTCAAGAGCGCAGAAACGATCTGCTGGAGCTTCCGGAGAGCGTGAGCTTATCCACGCAGATCGACTGCGTGCGCGGCGCGGAGGTCGTGGTGATCTCCATTCCCTCTCAGTCGCTGCGCGGCGTGGCCGGTCAGCTCGGCGCGATGGGAATCCGGGATAAGATCATCGTCCTGTGCATGAAGGGCATCGAGATAGAAAGCGGCAAGCGCCTCTCCGAGGTGGCGCGCGAGGGGCTCGATCCCTCCTGCTCCATCGCCGTATGGCTCGGCCCCGGCCACGTGCAGGAGTTCTACGCGGGCGTGCCCAACTGCATGGTGATCGACAGCGAGGACGAGGCGGTCAAGACGCTGCTGGTGGATCGCTTCTCCAGCTCGCTGATTCGCTTTTACTATGGCGAGGACATGATCGGAAACGAAATCGGCGCGGCCGCGAAGAATGTGATCGGCATCGCGGCGGGCGCGCTGGATGGCCTGGGCTTGCGCACGCTCAAGGGTGCGCTGATGTCCCGAGGCACCCGGGAGATCGCGCGGCTCATCGAAGCCATGGGCGGCAACCCCTTTTCGGCCTACGGACTGTGCCACCTGGGCGATTACGAAGCCACCGTGTTCTCCCCCTACAGCCACAACCGCCGCTTCGGCGAGCTGCTGGTAAAGGGCGAAAAGTACGACAAGCTCGCGGAGGGCTACTACACCGCAGACGCGCTGGTGCGGCTGGGCCGCAAATACGGCGTGGAACTGCCCATCTGCGAGGTCGTGTATCGGACACTCTACGAAAGCGCCGATCCCAAGACCGAGATCACCGGATTGTTCGAGCGGCCCATCAAGTCGGAATTCTGGAAGGAAGCGTGAACATGCGCATCTTCGACACCCACTGTCACCTGGCGGACGAGCGCTTCGGTGAGGATCTGCCCGAAGTCATCGCCCGGATGCGCGAGGCGGGCGTATGCCGCGCCAACGTGGTGGCCGACCCCTGCGAGGAGGAGCCGAATCAGGAGAAGGTGCTCGCGCTCATCGAGGCGCACGACTTTCTGGTGTTCTCCATCGGCGCGCACCCCCACAACGCCAGCCGCTACGGCGATGCGGCGGAAGCCGAAATCCTACATTATATCCAGCATTCAAAATGCCGCCTGTTGGGAGAGATCGGGCTGGATTACCATTACGACCTCTCCCCCCGCGATGTGCAGCGCGCGGTGTTTGACCGCCAGCTCGATCTGGCATTTGCGCAGGGCATTCCCGTGCAGCTGCACGTTCGGGAGGCCCACGGCGACTGTATGGATATGCTGCGCGCGCGCGCTGCTGCGGGACGAATGCCCGCGGGCATCATGCACTGCTACACCGGAAGCTGGGAGGCCGCCAAAGTGTACCTCGATCTGGGGCTGTACATCTCCCTGTCCGGCGCGCTGACGTTCAAGAACGCGCCGAAGCTCATGGAGGTGGCGCGAAACATCCCCGCCGACCGGCTGTTGATCGAAACCGACTGCCCGTACATGGCGCCGGTGCCGCTGCGCGGACAGCGCAACGAGCCCGCGTTCCTGGTTCATACGCTGGCAGCAGCCGCCGCGGCACGCAGCGAGGCGCCGGACGATCTGGCCGAGCGGCTCTATCAAAATTCCCTGCGCGCCTTCGGGTTGCGCGACGATGCGGAGGCTTGATCCGTGGAAAACCTGAGCGCCATCATCGAGGCGATTCTGTTCGTATCCGGCGATCCGGTGCAGGTGGACGTGTTGGCTCACGCCATGAACCTGACCGTGCTGGAGCTGGAGAACGCGCTGGACGAATTGCGCGATCACCTCGCGCTGGAAAATCGGGGCATTCAGCTGAACCGCAGCGGCAACGCCGTCTTTCTCTCGATCTGTCCGAAGTACGCGCCGCAGGTGGAGCTGTTCTTGCAGCCGATTCAGAAGCAGCCGCTGTCCCAAGCGGTATTGGAGACGTTGTCCATAATCGCCTATCGCCAGCCCGCGACCCGCGGAGACGTGGAAGCAGTGCGCGGCGTGAAGTGTGACTACTCCGTGCAGACGCTGCTCAATCGCGGCTTCATCGAGGAGTGCGGGCGCAGGGAAACCCTCGGCCGGCCTATCCTGTACCGCACCACGGACAAGTTCTTGCAGCACTTCGGCATCGAATCACTGGAGGAATTGCCTAGCGTGGATTTCACGTCCGACGAGGGCGCGGCGCCCGTTCGACACGATTTTTACCAAAATCAGACGTGAATGTGAAAACAACTTGTTTTTTAGAAAAAACCCTTTGCGGCGCTTGACGATGATATTTATAAATCGTATAATAAGGTCGGAATAGCTGTAATGGGAGGGTACATCAATATGTCGTACGACAGATCCCGACAAAGGCGTGAGCGCGAGCGCAGGCTGCGCGCCATATATCGCAGAAAGACAATTACCGCAGGCATCGTTATGCTGCTCATCGGCCTGATCGTGGGCTTTGTGCTCTGCGTCATTGCGGCCAAGCATGCCGTTCCGCTGACCAAGGATGTTTTGAAGATCGGCCCGATCACAAGTGTGACGAGTGAATCTACGCTCGTGCCCACACCCACCGACGCGCAGAATCCCGCCCTGCCGGCGCTGGGTGCGACGGAAACCACGCCCGCGCCTGAGGTCGAGGGCGACTTTGAGGATGCTGACGCATCGCAGGGCGAGGAGCCGAGCATCGTCTTTACCGACCCGCAGGTGCAGGCCTCTTCCGCGGAAAGCGCAGGGGAGACTGGTGGCGAAACCGCCGGCGAGAGTACAATCAGCGCGCCGGAAGGCGGGTTGGTCATTCAGGCCGCGCCGGAAGCCACCGAGGCGCCGACCGCAGAACCCACTGCGGAGCCGACCGCGGAACCCACGCCTGAACCCACCGCGGAGCCCACGCCCGAGCTTACGCCCGAGCCTACGCCCGAAGCGGCGGAGCCCGTGATCGTTCCCTATGGCGAGACCGCCACGCTGGAGACCCAGATCAAGGCGGACGGCAGCGCGCGCACCAGCGCCGACGATGCGCTCGGCGATACGCTGAACTTCACGGTAAAAGTGGACGCCTATAAGAATCAGGCCTACTTCCAGGAGCAGTACGCTACCCAGTATGATCTCCAGGGCAACGAGGCTGCCGTGCAGTTTGATATTACGCTCAACGGCTACACCGGCTCCACGGAGATCGTACCGCAGGATTGCCTGCTCGTTACCCTCGTGGGCGAGGATCCGACGGTTACGACGCAGGGCTATCAGCTGATGGATGCCGAGATCAACGGCAAGCCGGGGATCTCCGTTGCTTCCGATGTGACGTCCACGCTCTACAAGCGCTACTCCTACTCCGCAGAGCAGGGCGATATGAAGTACATGGCCGTCACCACTTACATGGATGGTGTGCAGAACGTCTACTGGTTTGACATCGTCGCACCTGAACCCGAAGAAACGCCCGAGCCCGAAGGCGAGGCTGCTGAGGGCGAGGGGAGCGAAGGTGACGGCGCCGAGACGGAAGAGAGCACGGCGCTGCAGAACGGTAGCCGTGGCGACGACGTCGTGAAGCTGCAGCAGGCGCTGATCGACAAGGGCGTGCTCAACGGCGCTGCGGACGGCATCTTTGGTAACATGACCGCTGCCGCGGTGAGCGCCATGCAGGAGCAGTTTGGCATGGAGCAGACCGGCATCGCGGATCAGGCGTTCCTGGATCAGCTGTACGCGGATTCCTAAAGCGAGAAATGGTCCCTCGAACAAAATTATCGGCAAAACCATGATTGCCCGTAGAATGGGTGGCATGGACAAAAGTGAAAAGCCCCGTGAATACTAGCCAGCGTCTCAAGACGCTGGCTTTCACTTTATTCAATCCTGCCTTTTTTGTCAGTTTCCAAACTTATGCTTCAAATTTGCATGCTCGTCAAAGATCAACAATGCGCTCTTCTCTTTTAAGCCCCCATGAAACTTGACACACTCTTTTCAGAGGTACACTGAATCGCAGATGCGTGTGATCCGGCATTATGCGCACTTCGATAATTTCTGCTCCTTTGGCTTTGCATAACATTCAGATAATTCTCGCCGGTTGCTTATATCTGGTTACAGCCGATTTGTTTCCAATACTTCGGTACAAATACAGTATGATATTCGCAATTTCAGTTCGTGTGTGTTATCTCGTCCATTCGTCTTTTCCCTTTCCCTCCTAGGATAGTAGGATAGCAGGCAAGCCTTATGGCACAGGGTTGACGAAGGGACAACCATAGCTTATAAACACTTTGGATTTCTGCGCAAAGCGATGATTTTCATTGGACATGTAATTTCAGGGTGCAGCGCTACGCCGCACCCTGAAAATGGCTCTTGTTTTATTTCTTTTTTCCGAAATTCGGAGAGAAAATGGTCTTGTCGACAGCGAAGATGATGATCATCGCTACGCCGCCGGTGACTACTGTCGTTACAATGCTGCTGACCGTGTTGCGTACCGCCTCGTTCTCGATCAGCGCCACTGTCACCGGGTTCCAGATGCAGGTGAACAGGTTCATTACCAGGAACACCGCCACCGTCGCCAGGAAGTGCCCCGCGATCTGCGGCGCCAGCGGACCGTGACTCTTGAACGTCACGTTTCTCTGCAGCGGGAAGTTGATGCACTCGCCGAAAAAGATCGCCGTTAGATTCGCCAGCGTGAACGCCAGGCCGCTGCTCACCAGATACGCGCCGTTTGCGTCCGTCGCCAGCGCGTTGCCGATGATGGAGAGGTTAAACGTCACCCCAAACATCGTCACCGGCGTACCCGGCCACATCCATTCCACGTCGCCCACCATGCCGTGGTACATGTTCGGCAGGAACATGAGCAGCAACATCTTGATGAACGTCACCACATAACTGAAGATCAGGAACAGCCCGCCCTCGCGGATCCACTGCGCTGCCTTCGGATGCTTTGCCATCCATTCTTTCATAAGGTCAACTACTCCTCTCTCATTCCATGGAGTTTGCCTTCTTCTGCACCTTGCGCTGCTTGAAGAAGCCGCTGATGATGCCGCCCAGGCCGCCGAAGAAGTGACCGTTCACCAGGTACACAATCTTCTCGCACATCGCCTGACTGCACATGCCGCCCGCCATCTTGCCGATCCCGCGGAAGGGCATGTTGTAGATGAAGGTGATGTTCAAATCCGGCGTGCCCTTCGCCAGGCTCTTGTTGAGCATGTTGGTCATGATCTTGTACACCAGCCGCGCTGGAGCGCTCTTCGCGTAGTACATCTGGCAGATCGCGTCGTTCATCTGCAACGTGCCGCTCCACTTTCCGTCCGGAATGTCATGACCAAGCAGCGCTTTGAATTCCTCATCGGAGACTTTGGTGATCTTGCCGCTGGCGTAGCTCGGCAGCTTGCTCATGTCGTACGGCGCTGGGGCGTTCGTCCCCTTCACCGTCACCGTGCCGCTCAGCTTGATGTCCGCCACGTTCGCGCCGATCAGAATCTCGTACTCGCCGCCGTCGATCTCGAACTGGTTCGTCTTTACGTTGAAGTAGCGGAACGCCTTGTCGTCCAGCGGAATCGTCACTTCCTTGCTTTCGCCCGCTTTGAGGAACACCTTCGTAAAGCCCTTCAGCTCCTTCGCCGGGCGGTAGACCGTCGGATTCTTTGCGTGCACATACAGCTGCGCCACCTCCGCGCCGTCCATCTTGCCAGTGTTCTTTAGCGTGAACGTCGCTTCCTTATCGGTGACGGTGAGGTTGCTATACTCGAAGGTCGTGTAGCTCAGGCCGAAGCCAAAGGGGAACGTCACCGGCATTTTCGCCGTCTCGAAGTAGCGGTAGCCGATATACAGTCCCTCGCGGTACTCCACCGTCCGCTCCTTCGCCGGGAAGTACGGCGCGCTCGGCACGTCTTCATACTTCACAGGATACGTCTCGCTCAACTTGCCCGACGGGTTCACCTGACCCGTGATGACCTTCAATACCGCGCTCGCGCCCGCCTGGCCGCACAGGTAGCCGTGCACCACCGCTTTGCACTTGTCAAGCCAAGGCATCTCGATCGACGAACCCGCGCTCAATACCGCGATCACGTTCGGATTCGCCTTCGCTACCGCTTCCAGCAGATCGATCTGGCTCTGCGGCAGCTTCATGTGCGCGCGATCCAGGCCCTCCGATTCGGAGATTTCATCCAGGCCGATGTAGAGCAGCACGTAATCCGCCGTGCGCGCCAAGCCGACCGCCTTCGTTTGCATCTCAGCGTTGCCCACGCCGCTGCGCGGATAGCCCGCCTCGAAGCCGGTAATCTTCAGGTCGAAATTCTTGAT
Organism: uncultured Clostridia bacterium; assembly: GCA_947596085.1. Taxonomy (GTDB): domain Bacteria; phylum Bacillota; class Clostridia; order Christensenellales; family Aristaeellaceae; genus SFTH01. The sequence goes on from CANQEW010000007.1 coordinate 54,540, forward strand.
CACGTCCATCGTGTTGTCCAGCTTCGTGCAGTTCACCACCGACGAACCCGCGCCCTGATACCGCGCCTTCTGTGCGAATTCGCCGATCACCGCCACCTTCGCGCCCTTCGCGAGCGGCAGGATGTTCCCCTCGTTCTTCAGCAGCACGATGCTCTGCTCGCTGGCTTTCATCGCCATGGCATGATGGGCCTCCTTGTCGAAGCCCTTGCCGATGTGCGGGTCCACCGCCGCGCGGGTGGAGAGAATCACGTCCAGAAGTTCATCGACGCGCCGGTCGATCATCTCTTCCGAAATCTTGCCGTCCTTGACCGCCTGAACCAACTCCTCGTCGGAGTCGCCGCCGGTGGAGGGCATCTCCAGGTGCGAACCGGCCGCCACACCCGCGACGTGGTCGTTGCTCGCGCCCCAGTCGGATACCACGAAGCCGTCAAAGCCCCACTCATCGCGCAGAATCTCCTGCAGCAGGTGCGGATTTTCATTTGCGTAGGTGCCGTTTACCATGTTGTAGGAGGACATAATCGACTTCGGATGTCCCTCCTTGACCGCGATCTCAAAGCCGGTCAGATAGATTTCGCGCAGCGTGCGCTCGTCCACGACGGAGTCCGAAGCCATGCGGCGCAGCTCGGTGTTGTTCGCGGCAAAGTGTTTCGGACAGGCGGACACGCCGTTTTCCTGGATGCCGCGCACATAGCCCCCCGCCATCTTGCCGGCAAGATACGGGTCCTCGCAGAAATACTCAAAGTTGCGCCCACACAGCGGGGAGCGCTTCATATTCAGACCGGGGCCGAGCAGCACGCACACGTCCTGCGCGGCGGCCTCCTCGCCCAGCGCGCGGCCGATCTCTTCGCCCAGCGCAGGGTCCCAGGAGTTGGCGATGGTCGCGGCGGTAGGGAAGCAGGTGGCCGGAACGGAGCCGTTCAGGCCAAGCTGGTCGCCCGCGCCCTCCTGCTTGCGGATGCCGTGCGGGCCGTCGGCCATGGTCATGTTGGGTACGCCCGCCGCCTTGACGCTGCGGGTCTGCCAGAAGTCCTTGCCCGAGAGCAAGTAGCACTTCTGCTCCAAATTCATCTTGGAGATGATGTCCTGATGTTTCAAGAAATACCCCTCCCTTTGTATTGCCGCCCCCTCCGCGAGGGGAGGGGGCGGGGATGGTTCGAATGCTTGCCGGTTTTAAGCTTTTTTGGTTTTCTTGGCCTTCTTCAGTCCACGCACCAGCATGTAGACCGCCAACAGCTCGAGCACGACCAGCACCGCGGCGCAGGCGATGTTAATGGTGCGGAACAGCTTGGTCATGTTGTCGGTGCCGCCCGTCGGATCGCCATTGGCATAGTAGCCGGAGTTCACGACGGTGTACAGGATGTTCTTGCACGCCTGGCGCATCGCCAGCAGTGCGGTCGCGCTCTGATCGGTGAACTGGTTGGAGGCGGCGGAGGCGAAGCCCAGCATCAGGTCGTTGCCGGAACGCACGCAGTGGTCGGCGATTTGGTAGCCGTAGGAGCCGTTGTAGTCGGTCTCCACCATGCCCACGAAGCCCCACTCGCCTCTCAGCACGTTGTTGAGCAGCTTCTCATTGCCGCAGCTCGGCTCGGTGCCGATGAAGTTGAAGGAGGACATGCAGGCCATGCTCGCGCCGGTATAGCCCTTGACCGCGATCTCGAAAGGTTTGAGGTAAATTTCGCGAATCGCCTGTTCGGAGGCATAGGTCAACAGGAAGGAGCAGCGGTTCGTCTCCTGATCGTTGACCGCGAAGTGCTTGATGTAGGGGTACACGCCCTTGGTGGCGGCGCCGTTGCACTCAGCCATGGCCATGTAACCGGCGAGCACGCCGTCCTCGGAGTAGTATTCAAAGTTGCGGCCGGCGAAGGCGTTGCGGTGGGTGTTCATGGCGGGGCCGTACCAGCCGTAGTTGTTGGCGTCAGCGTATTCCTGGCCCATGGCGGCGCCCATCTCTTCGATCAGCGCGGTGTTCCAGGTCTGGGCCATCAGCACCTCGGTCGGATAGGCGGTACCGTAGGCGCCGGTGATGAAGTTGGACAAGCCCGCCGGGCCGTCGCAGTCGCTGGTGGCGCACTTGCCCACGGAGTCGATCTTTGCAGTCTGCCAGCCGCCCAGATTGATCATCATGGACATATCCTCGAAGGTCAACTGGTCGAGCAGCGGCTCCCAGGCAGCGTCATCGTAGGCCGCGCCGCGCAGCTCGAAGAGTTTCTTGCCGTTCTGCGCGCCCAGAGTCGGAGCCGCGTCGTCGGCGTTGTCGTACAGTGTCGGGTCGTAGATGCCGAAGGCATCCTCCTCGACCTCGGCGCGGGTCTCGGCGCTCATTTCAAAGTTCGCGGGCGCGGTGGTCGCGGTTTCGTAGTTGGCGAAGCCGTCCGCGCGGGAGAGCTGTTCAAAGTCGCCCCGAGAGTAATCCTGGAACTGGTTGTTAGCGGGGGTCAGATCACTGGCGCGGCCGTCGGCATAGGACACGTCGGCTTCCACGGTGAAGGTCTGCTCCGCCAGCACGGTGTGGGAATCGGAGCGCAGCGACACCACATAGTCGCCCGCCTCGAGGATGTAGCCGCCGCCGGCGACCTTCACGCCGTCGTCGTAGGCTGCGAACTCCTCCTTCGGGATCGAGAACGCGACGGACTCAGACGCGCCGGGCTCCAGCGTGCCGGTCTTGCCGTACTTGATGAGATTGACGCTGGCTTTCTCGATGCCGCCGTTGGTGTAGGGCGGGTTGAAGTAGAGCTCGACGACTTCCTTGCCGGCCACGGAGCCGGTGTTCGTCACCTTGACGCTGATTTCAACGCTGTCGCCGCTGGCGTCAAAGTTCTCGAACTCCTGCGTAAAGCTGGTGTAGCTCAAACCGTAGCCGAAGGGGAAGAGCACTTGCTCGTCGTAATTGATCAGACCCTCCTCGGCGGCGGTCTCGTAGAACTTGTAGCCCACGTAGACGCCTTCGACGTAGTTCACGAAGGCCAGGTTGCCCTCGTAGGCGCCGTCCGCGGCGGCGATGGCCTGCTTGAGGTCGTCCACGTTGGTGTAGGAGAAGTTGCCCACGTTGTTCCAGGTGGGGGTGGCGGTCAGGTCGTAGACGTAGGTGTCCACGGTGCGGCCGGAGGGATTGACCTCGCCGGAGATGATCTTGCCCAGCGCGGACATGCCGGTGTTGCCGGTGCCGGGGGCGAGGATCACCGCGCCGATCTGGGGATAGTCGTTTACCCAGCCCAGCTCCATGGCGTTGTTGGCGTTGACGACCAGCACGACGTGCTCGAAGGTGGAGCACACCTTCTCGACCATCTGCTCCTCGGTGACGGAGAGCTCGAGGTAGTGCTCGCCGGGCTCGAAGTCGTCGTAGGAGCCGTTGTTGGTGTAGGTGGCGCGGGTGTAGCCGTAGTTGTCGGGCACGACGGACACTGTTTGCGCGATGTCGTAGGTGCCTTTGATGACGGCGTTCATGTCGCGGGGCAAGTCGGCGCCCTCGCCGCCGGAGCGGGAGATCACGATCACCGCGGTGTCGGAGAAGCCGGTGGCCTGGGACATCACGTCATCGGTGTACACGTCCACCGTCGGCTCAGGCAGCGTCCAATCCTGGCTGGCCATGGCGATGGTGGGGCGGTCGGTGCGATAGTCGGTATAGATCTTGGTCAGATCCTCGTTGGTGGCGTAGCCCGCGTCCTGGAGGGACTGCAGGATGCCCACGGCGGAGGAGCCGTCGGAGGAACCGGAACCGGTGCCGCCGAAGATCGGATTTGTCGAGCCCCAGCCGAACACGTTGAGCGCCTTGGTGTCGCCGGACAGCGGCAGCAGGCCGTCATTCTTGACCAGCACCAGGCCTTCCTCGCCGACCCTGGCGATGACGTCCTTGCTGGTAGCCACGGTCTCTTCGGCCAGCGTCACCGGCGAGGCGTTGAGCACGCTCGACAGGTTGGACTTCATCGGGCCGAAGCAGATCGCGTTGACCATGACCAGCACAACCAGCAGCCATGCGATCAGGCAGTTCATGCGAATGAAGCCCTTGACGCCCTTCTTGCACTTCTTGGCGACGATGAGCACCACGATGGCGACCACCAGCACGGCAAGAATGACGTACACGTAGTTGATGCACATTCCAATGTAGGATTGCAGGTCGGCCGAGCTCACGCCCATGGGCGTAAAGATCGGCGACAGCAGGGAGGTAAGCAGATTGACCATACCTCATTCTCCTCTCTTGCGGTTCTGGGCCCGAAGCCCCCCATAGTCAGTGTCATTATAACATGAATTGTCGCGGTAAATAAAGAGCGCATCGAAAACTTAGCAACCTTTTCACGCGGGCACATTTGAAATTATGCAATTTATCTATTTTTATACGATACGATTTAGAAACGTTGTTTGTGATGGTGAACAATCATTACACTCGGCTTCGTGAAGCCGTAAGACAAAAACGGACACATGGGGGAGTGTCATGAAGTCTGTCTTTGTCTTTCTACTTCACACAGCGGGTGGTTCCTGTTTTGCTTCGCTCAACTGCCTAAAGGTGCGAATCAAAACTGGGCAGCACCGCCGCGATGGCAGTGCTGCCCAGTCATTTTAAGTTTCCACGTTTGAAAATCTGAATTGCGAACCGGCGGCCGCCGACTTTCGGACGGTTCATCCCTTTCTACAGAACCCTTCCTCCGAAAACGGCGCGACAGGGATGTCCGTCGGGAATGTCTACCCGTGGATGCTGAACCAGATAGTCCAGAATCAGCTCGCTGACCTCGGTCTGGATCTCCCGCACACGAGGACATTCGCGGTAGACGTCAAAATTGCCCGCGCCCGTGGCGCGATAGTTGCACATGCAGAGGGTCAGCTCGTCCTCGGGCAGCACGGGAATTCCGCCGCGCGTCATGCGTGCGACTCGCTCTCCCTCGGGGCGAGAGAGGTCAAACGTGTACTCGACGCCGCTGAAGTAGTCGAAGTCGTAGTGCGCCTCCTTGGGGTGAAGAAAGCTGTCGGCGACGCGAATGTTTCCATCCGCCTCCACCGCGAAATAGCGGGCGCACTGCTCCAGTGCCATGCGGAGCTGCGCTCCGGTCACGCACAGAATCACCAGCGTGTTGGAATAGATGTAGCTCGTCATCACGTCGCGCACGGTCACGTCGCTGTCGAATCCGTGCACCTCATTGCCCAGCGCGGTGCAGGACACGTCCGCGCCGCTGGCCCAGAGCTGCACGCGGTTGAAGAAATCCGCGATGGCGGAGCCGTGCAGCGCCATGTCCAGCTTCTCCACCGGCCAGATGGCACGGCTGAGCCTGCCGATGGGCTGGTCCAGCCACGCGTTCAACCGGGCGTACAGCGCGCGCTGTTCAAGGCTGCATTCGGCATGGTCGGGCACGGGACACAGCTCGGAGTGGAAGCGGCCGTCGTCCTCCAGCGTGACCTTCACATAGGCGGTGGCGTTGCAGGGCGTCTGCGCGATGTGCGTGCCATGCCAGACGCGATTCGCCATCGCGATGTGCTGGTGCCCGGTGAGCAGCAGATCGAACGGCAGCTCCTCGCACAGGCGGCAGGCGATGTTCTCGTCGGTGTGGGTCAGCGGCTTTCCCGTATCGAGATCCCGCTCCACGCCGCCGTGATAGATGCCGATCAGCACGTCGGCGCGCAGCTCCTTCAGCGCCTCCCGCGCGGCCGCGAGCGGGTCGGTGATGGCGATGCCGTCCAGGTTTTCGGGCCGCTCCCAGCGCTTGACCCAGTCGGTGACGATTCCCACCAAGCCCACGCGCAATCCGTTGCCCAGGGTGTGCACGGCTGCGCGCTCGATGGGCAGTTCGCCCCGCGCATCCACGACGTTCGCGCACAGGCAGCGCGCGTTCAGCTTCTCCAGATAGCCGCGCAGATAATCCCTGCCGTTGTTGAAGTCGTGATTCCCCAGCGTCACGTAATCGTAGCCCCGCTCGTTCATGACCTGCGCCATGGGCGGCTCAACGTGGTTCTGCACGCAGTACCAAGTCAGCGGGGAACCCTGAATGGTGTCCCCGCCGTCGATGACAAGCGTGTTTTCATCCTTGGGAAAGCGCATGGACAACAGCCCCATGGGGCGGGGCTGTTGGTCCGCAAAGTTGGTGGGATAGAGATAGCCGTGGGTATCCGAGGTAAAGTAGATGGTCAGTTTCGGCATGTGTCAGCCCCTCGTCAGGCGGTTGCGAATTTTGGTGGAGAAGAATTCGATGAACAGCATCAGCACCACCATGCCGCACAGGTAGGAGCCCACCATGCTCCAGCGGCTGGAGTTGATGCACTGAATCAGCGCCGCGCCGATGCCGCCCGCGCCCACGATGCCCAGCGTCGTGGCGTCCTTTACGTTGATGTCGAAGCGGTAGATCACCGTGGAGATGAAGTTCGGTATGATCTGCGGCAGTATGCCGTAGCGAATCTTCTGGAAGGTGGTGCAGCCGGAGGCGTCCAGGCTCTCCAGAATGCGGGTGTCGATGTCCTCAATGGCGGTGATGTACATCTTGGAGATCATGCCGATGGAGCACACCGACTGCGTGACCACGCCGCAGAAGGCGTTGGGGCCGGTAACGCGAATCCAGACCAGCGCCCAGATCAGGCTGGGGATGGTGCGGATCACGAGGATCACGGCGTTGAAGATTACGGCGATCCACTTGGGCACGATCTTGTCGCTGGCGAGGAAGCTGAACGGAATCGCCAGCAGGCCGCCGATCAGCGTGCCCAGCACGGCGATGGCCATGGTCTGAAACAGCTGATAGGGCACGCCCTCCTCGGTCAGGTTGAACAGCAGGCTCGTGTTCGGGTGGAGCAGGCCGTTGCCCACGCCCTTGGCCACCTCGATGCCCTTGCTGGCGAAGCCGCTGAATTTCACGGCGGTGCCGCTCCAGGTGAGGAGGCTCGCGACGATCAGCACGATCAGCGTGTACAGCCACCACAGGCGCGGCCGGGCCTCGTAGACCTCCTGGATCGTCATGGGACGATCGAGCGCTCGATTGATAGTCTTTCCCATCGTTCCCATTCCTCCTCAGCTCAACTTCTTGCGCAGATACTGGCTGGTGTTTTCGATGATGAATACCACCACGAACAGCGCCAACAGCACCATGCCCAGGCCCTCATAGTCGCGCCAGCCGATGCGCTCGTTGATCAGAATTCCCAGGCCGCCCGCGCCCACGTAGCCCAGGATCGCCGCGGCGCGGATGTTCATTTCGAGGCTGTAGAGGCAGTAGCTCAGGTAGGTGGGCAAAATTTGCGGGAAACACGCCACGCGGAAGGATTGATACTTGTTGCCGCCGGCGGATTCCATGGCCTCGAACGCGCCCATGTCGATGGTCTCGATGGCCTCGTACATCATCTTGCTGACCACGCCGAAGGTGAACACCGTGATGGCCACCGTGCCGGCGAAGGTGCCCAGGCCGAAGATCAGCGCCGCGAACTTGGCGATGACCAAGGTCGGCAGCGTGCGGACGATGTTGAGCAGAAAGCGGCTCAGCGAGACCGCCACGCGGCTCTTATTGATGTTGGTGGACGCCACCACCGCGAAGGGCAGCGCCAGCGTCGCGCCCAGCACCGAGCCGAGAATCGACATCTTGATCGTATCGAACAGCGGCTCGACCACCTTGCCGAAGTAGCTGAAATCGGGGTGGAAGATGCGCTCTAGGATGACGGTGAGCTGATAGCCCCGGCGCACGATGATGCCCAAATCGAAGCCTGTGAGCCGAATGGAGCCCCAGATCACCGCGATCAGCGCGATGAGGATCAGCGGCATGCGGGAGCGGGGGCGCGCCACGGTGTGACCGTTGGGCAGCGTGATGATCTGCGGCTTGAATATGCGGTCAAACAGCGGAACGCGGTAGCCCTCTTGCTTCTTCTTCGCCATCTTCACTCACCTGCCTGCGGTACGGCGGCGCCGTTGTAGATGGAGTCCAGCACCTCCTGCGTGACCGTGCTGGTGGGGCCGTCGTAGACGATTTCACCGGCGCGAATGCCGATGACGCGCGTGGCGTATTTCAGCGCCAGGTCCACGTGGTGAATGTTAATGAGCACGGTGATGTTCATCTCCTGGTTGATGCGCTGGAAGTCGCTCATCACCTGATGCGCGGTGACCGGGTCCAGCGCCGCCACGGGCTCGTCCGCGAGGATGATGGAGGGCGACTGGTTCAGCGTGCGGGCCAGCGCCACGCGCTGCTGCTGGCCGCCGGAGAGTTGATCGCAGCGAATGTAGGCCTTGTCCAGTATGCCCACCTTGTCCAGCGCCTCCAGCGCCTTCATCTTCTGTTCCTTGGAGAACAACCCCAGCAGCACTGGGAAGAAGCCCATATCCGGCACCATGGAGGTGAGCACGTTCTTGATGGCGGTGGAGCGGGTGACCAGGTTGAAGGACTGGAAGATCATGCCGATCTTCCGGCGGAAGCGGCGCATGTTCTTGCCGTGCAGCGTCATCACGTCCACGTCGTCGACGATCAGCTGGCCCTCCGTGATGTCGATCATGCGGTTGATGGTGCGGATCAGCGTGGACTTGCCCGCGCCCGACAGACCGATGATGGCGACAAACTCGCCCTGGTCGATGGTGAGGTTCACGTTCTTGAGTCCCTTGACGCCGTTGGGATAGGTCTTGCTGACATTCTTGAACTGGATCAAAGGCACACCCCTTCTTCCGTATAGCGTAGAATCGTCCCAAATTCATACAGATTATATCATGGAACGGCGGGCTTCCGCAAGTCAAGCCTTCCGCGCGCTTCGCGCCTTCCATAAAAAAAGGTTCCCCCGCGAGGAGGAACCTTTGATCGCGATTATTGCACGACCGACAGGGCGGCGCGAGCGCCATCGTAGTCCGCGTCGGTGGCAATGGCGTAACCGGTGTGGCTGTACACGGAGAAGATCTCCTGGCCTTCCGGCGTGTTGATGATGTTGATCAGCGCGGTCTGCAGCGCGGCGATGAACTCGGGGTTGTAGATGTCGGGATTGGCGGTGGTCACGGCGACGGTATCGTTGTAGATGCCCTCGGTCACGCCGATGACGTTCAGCTCGTTCCAGATGCTGTCCTCGCGGCCCATGCCGGCCTTGCCGGTCTCGTCCTGCTGATCGGTGGGCAGGTTCCAGGCGGCCTCATAGTCGCGGCGGCCGTCCGCGTAGCACACGATGATGTCCACCTGCTCGGCGGCGGCCTGCGCGAAGGCGTCGGCGTAGCCCAGCGTCACGACGTTGGCCAGGTCGGAGACCTTCTTGCCGTCGTAGTTCTCCATCAGCCACATGGTGGGATAGATGTAACCGGCGGAGGAGGAGGTGTTGCCAACCGCCCAGATGCAGTCGTTCAGCTCGTCCCAGGTGATGGCCTCACCGGCGTTGGCCTTCGCGGCCAGGGCCTTGCCCTTCTCGGTGGGGGCGGCGTAGATCAGGCTGCGGTAGAAGGTCACCTGCTCGTCGGTGGGCAGGGTCTTGTTCGCCTCGCCGTTCCAGGTGGCGGGGTCGGTGCTGTCGTTGCTCAGGCCATCGCGGGTGGCGGTCAGGATGACGTCCACTTCCTTGTCCTGGCTGTAGATGGCGTAGGTGCCGCCCGGCAGCCAGCCCACATCGATGGCGCCGGCGCACATGGCCTCGCCGGTGGCCTCGTAGCTGGTGCCCACGGTGATGTCCACTTCGTCGATGTCGTAACCCTGGTTGGCCATTTCGGCCTTCACCAGCTCGGGCAGGTTCTGGGTGCCGGTGATGATGACGTCCGCGTCCTTGGAGGGTACAAACTCAAAGGTCAGCTTGTCCATGTGGATGTTTTCCGCCATAGCGGTGCAGCCAAGGATCAGCAGGGCTGCCAGAAGCAGGGCAACGAATCTCTTCATGTTGGAAGTCTCCTTGCGTAATGATTTGCGAACGCGTTCGCATATAACAATTATAAACAAACTTCACGATTTTTTCAATAGGATGTCAATGTTTCTTACAAAGGCTTATCATGCATTTTGCAAAAGGGGAGCGCGCGGCCCCCGGATTGCGCGTCAGGTCCGCAAACGGACGCTCACGGCCATATCGCGCTGGGCGGCGTGGCGCTGTTCGGTCAATTCCCTCGGATAGCGGACGAGGCCGTTGTTCCCGTGGGGATCGTTGAAGTAGTATCCCTGCGCGTCATAGCCCACCAAAAGCATGCAATGTTCGTTGGAGACCCATTCGAACGCCTCCCTGGAGCCGAGCAGCCGCCAGCGGGGGCCCCGAACGGGCGGGCGCATGTCGATGCAGGCCCAGAAGATCACCGGCACATCCCGGTCGATGTACCGCTCCAACAGCGCGCGCATGGGCGCGCCGGTCTCGTCCACCGCGGCGAAGCGGCGGTCCAGCGGAGCCGCGTCTGCCAGCGCCGCCGCCAGCGCCCGGCGGATGACGGGGGCATAGCAGCCCATGCCGTCCTCGGCGTAGGGGCTGCCGCAGAACACCTCTCGCGGGTCGGGGCCCCAGAGCTCCCCGTCCCGGCGCTCAAACGCCGCCGTGGGAACGTAGCGCCGGATGAATTCGTCCACCGTGACGTCGCAGCCCAGATACCGCAGCAGCATGACGGCCGAAACGCACTCGCAGCCGGTGGGATATCTGCCGCTCTGATCCAGATAGGGCGCCTCTATGAGCTTCACGCGCCAGCCGCCTTCCTTCAACACTGTTTACCGCAAAGATTTTTCTTGTATCGATACTTTGTTTTTGGTGCAAGTGGTAACAATTAATTTGCCGCTATTCTTATTTATCTTCCTATACCCCAATGCGTCTTACTCATCATATAATCAATCCTTCTATGTCTTCACATTATTCAATCCGTTTTTCTTGGTTTTCTAAGTCAATTCATTCGACACACAAGATTGGTACACTTCATATGTCTGCCGGTCATAGCAACAGAAGATTATTTTCATAGGATACGCACGATTCTCTGCCAGCCATTCCCGCACGGCCGCCAGTGCAACCTCGGTGGCCTCGTTCAAGGGATAACCGTACACGCCGGTCGAGATCGCCGGAAAGGCAATGCTATGAATATTACGCGCCTTTGCCAGCGCCAGCGAATTGCGGTAACAGTTCGCCAAGAGCACAGCGTCTCCCTTTCTGCCGGAGTAGACCGGCCCTACCGTGTGGATGACCCACCGCGCCGGGAGTCGATATCCCTGCGTGATCTTCACCTCGCCGGTCTTGCAACCGCCGAGCGTCCGGCACTCCATCAAGAGCTCCGGCCCGGCAGCGCGGTGGATCGCCCCATCAACGCCACCCCCGCCGAGCAAACTCCGGTTCGCGGCATTGACAATACACTCACAATCCAATTTGGTGATATCACCCTGCACAACAGCAAAAACATGTTCCCACCCGCCACCGAGTGTCTTGTTGCTCATTTTATTGCCTCCCTGCGATTATACTACTTCTAGTATACCTACGTTCTGCCCACCCAATCGCAGCCGTTCTTCTCCGGTCCCTCCATGCCGGAGACGTACCGGGCGTTGAATTCCATGTTGATCTCCCGCAATTCCTTGCGGCCGTCGATGTAATCCTGGTACATTTCGATCAGGCCCGGACTGCAGCCGTCGCACGCGGCGTCGATCTTGCCGATGGACTCCGCGACGATCCGTTCCCGCTCCTCACGGGTCGTATCCGCAATCAAGATGCGCTTCATATTTATTTCTCCTCTGTCGCTGTCAAATTCCCATCTTGCGCATGATGCCATCCGCCGTCACACCGGGGTGGGTGACGTACAGCCGCGCGATCTGCTCCACCAGCGCGGCGTCCCATCCGTGAACGCGGGCAATCTCCCCCGGCTCGCGCCCCTTCCGGCTCTCCTTCATGACCACCTCGATCTGCGCTTTGAGGTCGCCCGCATCGGGCGCAGGCACCGCTCTGCCCGGCTGCGGCACATCCACGCGGGTCACGCGAATCTCCCCGGCCTCCGCTTCCAGGATGGCCAGCGTAATGGCTTGGTTGAAGCGCCTCGGCCCACAGCTTCCGGGATTCAGCAGCAGCGTCTTGCCTTGCCGGATTTCTTCATATTTGTGCGAATGCCCGTAGACCGCCAAATCGTAAGCGTTCAGATCGGTGGGCAAATCCTTCTTTTTGTGGGTCATGTATACGCGCAGCCCGCCCAGCTCAAAATCCAGGAAAACCGGCATTCCCTCCGCCCAATCCTTATCATTATTTCCGCGCACGGCGTACACCGGCGCGAGTTTTTCCAGCTCGTCAAGAATGTCCTGCCGGTTGATGTCTCCGCCGTGCAGTATGGCATCGCAACCCGCAAGCGTGGACATAACCTCTGGCCGCAGCAATCCGTGCGTATCCGATAATATACCGATTCTCATGCCCATCACCAACGTTTCCGACATACTCGAATCGCGCAACTCCAAGCGACCGGACGCGATTCATGCCTTAATTATACCATATCGTTTTTCCCATGAACAAGCATGCATAATGATTTATAATACAGCGCAAAGTGACTGAACTCCTCCAAAAAGACCGTTCTGAAGCCCGCCGCGCAGACATGGTGCAAAAGACCAATCAAAAGGTGCGCCGACTCCTAGCAAAACTGAATGGCAGCGCCCGTGTCTCGATGCGTCATTTGAGCAGTATGCGCTCAATATCTGACATTCAATTAAAAAGAGAGGTTCCTCGATAATAGAGCCGTTTTTGCGGAGAAGGGCGGCCGGCTCCATCGAACCGGCCGCCTTTTCTGGCTTGCGTGCGCTTCTCACTGCGCGGCGATCCAATCCGCGATGTCCCGGGCGACGCGTTCGTCTACGCGCGCGGGTACGCTGTAGGCCTCCATAAGGTTCATTAAATTCTCGCCATCCTGCGCGGGGATGAACAGATGATTGAGACCGTCGTAGGTAATGTAGGTGTATGGCCCATCACCGAGCCGCTCGCTCCACGCGGCATACGCCTCGCGGTCGACCTGCGCGTCCGCCGTGCCCCAGAGAAACAGGAACGGCTTGCCGCTGTCCCGCGCGATCTGCGCCTGATCCATGCGCGCCATGTGGCGGAGGTAGACTGCGCTCATGTCGAACACGGTCGTCTCTGCTGCCTCCTCGTCGCTCATGTCGGGGAGCGCGAGGGCGAGCCGGTACTGCTCTTCCACCTGCGCGGCGGCTGCCGCGCGCTGCGCTTCGTCCGTCTGCTCCAGCAGCGCGAGATTCTGGGCGTAGCTGATCTCCCAGAGTTGCTTGGGAGTGCCCGCCAGCGCGATGCCGCCATCGAAGCTGCATTCGGCGACCAGATACGGCGTGAGCATGCCGCCCTCGCTGTGTCCGGCGAGATAGACGCGCCGCGCTCCCGTCTGCGCGCGCAGCACGCGCAGCGCCTCCGCGACCGGCTCCAGATACTCCTGCTCCACCGTCTCCACCGGCCAATCCGGCGTGGCGAAGGTGATCTTGTCGAAGCGCAGGCTACCGACGCCCAGCGCCGCGAGATCGTAGGCCAGATCGCGGAACGGCTTGTTCGCGCCGACGGTCTCGTCCATGTCGTTCGGGCCGGAACCGTGGGCGAAGACGACGTAGGCCGTTTCCTCATCCGCGCCCGCCGGGAGGATAATCTCGCCCGCGAGCTCGCGAGGTTCGCCCTCGAATAGAACCACCTGCCGCGCTTCCACGCCCTCGGGGAGCGCGCGTTCGAGCGGCTGCGCCTGCGCCGCTTGGTTCAGCCGCTGAATGTACAGGCCGCTGATCCGCCATTCCTCGTCGAACGCCGCCTGCAGCAACGCCCGTCCACTTTTGCACTCGACGAGCAGCACGGCGACGCGCGCCTCCTCGTCCGCCTGCGCGACCGTCGCGGCGGTCATCGCACCCGTTTGCCGCCGCACGTCCTCCATCGACGCCCGAAGCGCCGCCTCGTCCACGGCCGCGGCCATCGCTTCGTCGAACTGGGCGGCGACCTGCACGTATTGCTCCGACGTGAGCGCCTCATATACCGCCAGCGCGCGCGAAGCCAACTCGCTGTTTTGCTCCGCCGCGGCCGCGCACACGAGCAGCGCGGCAAGCGCTAGCGTTGCGATCATCCGTCTGATCTTGTTCATCTTTATTCCTCCTGAGATATTTCCCACGTAAAATTCAAGGATTTCGATTTAATTATAACAACGCTCGTTGTTTTTGTAAACGCCCGCGAAGTCCGAAAGCGCGGCGCATCACTCCGGCAAATCGGGCTTCGGGCCGTGTTTTGATACAATAGATAGGTAACAGAAGGAGGAAGAAAAACAGAGAGCCAAGTGATAGAATGTAGCTGCAAAAC
>CANQEW010000008.1 GCA_947596085.1 uncultured Clostridia bacterium
GCAGTTACATTCTATCACTTGGCTCTCTGTTTTTCTTCCTCCTTCTGTTACCTATCTATTGTATCAAAACATGGCGGAAGCTTCGCAATTCCATGCTTGACTTTCTTCGCCGATGCAGCTATAATATAATCAGAATTTCATATTTGATGAGTTTTCAGTGCTCCGCGAGAGCGGAGGTAAAAGGGAATCGGGTGCAAATCCCGAGCGATCCGGTCACTGTAAACGGGGAGAGAGGCCGCCAGGTATCCCATTGCGCGCGAGCGTGAGAAGGGGGCGGCTGATCGGCGATCCGCGAGCCAGGAAACCTGCTGAGAATTCGGTGCACAGCTTCCGAAGAAAGCGCGCTGCCCGGATGAGCCAGAGGCTTGTTTTGTTTGCGTCCGCCCTTCGGAAGAAGGGCGGCTTTTTCATGCGCCCTTCGCGAGACTGTGACGAAGGCCTGCCGCCAGGACGGCATGCCTTCGAGTCATAGAATACTTGGGCGACCCCCAGAGAGGAATGGAACTTCCATGAAGACAATCGTATCCCTTGTTCTGACGCTCTCCCTGCTGCTGGGCTGCGCTGGCATCGCTGCCGCCGAGGCGGCGGTGAAGCCGGTGATCCTCGTGGTGAGCTTCGGCACCAGCTACAATGACAGCCGCGAGATCACCATCGGCGCGGTGGAGGCCGACATCCAGGCCGCGTTTCCGGATTACGAGGTGCGCCGTGCGTTCACCGCGCAGACCATCATCGACAAGCTGGCCGCGCGCGACGGCATCGAGATCGACAACGTGACCCAGGCCATGGAGCGCCTGATCGCCGACGGCGTGAAGGACGTGGTGCTCCAGCCCACCCACGTGATGAACGGCTTTGAGTATGACGACGTGATCGCCGAGATCGCGCAGTACGCGCCGCAGTTCGATTCCTTCCGCATTGGCCAGCCGCTGCTGACCAAGCTGGAGGATTACGAGGCCGTCACCGAGGCGCTGCTTGCGGACAGCGAGTTTGTGGGCGAGGACGACACCGCCGTCGTCTACATGGGCCACGGCACCGAGCACTTCGCTAACGCCACCTATTCCGAGCTCGAGGCCGTGATGCACAACGCGGGCTACGAGAACGCCTTCGTGGGCACCGTCGAGGGCTATCCGGGCGTGGACGAGGTCATCGCCAAGCTGAGCGCGGCGGGCGTGAAGAAGGTCGCGCTGTATCCGCTGATGGTGGTGGCGGGCGACCACGCCAACAACGACATGGCCGGCGACGAGGAGGACTCCTGGAAGACCGTGCTCACCAACGCCGGTTTTGAGGTGACCCCCTTCGTGCAGGGCATGGGCCAGAACGCGGCCGTGCGCGCGCTGTACGTCAAGCACGTACAGGACGCCATCGACGGCGAGCTCTACGTGCCGCCGATGCCGGCGGTTCTGGAGAAGGGCGAGACCGATCCGGAGAAGAAGGTCATCGTGGTCGTCAGCTTCGGCACCAGCTACAACGACAGCCGCGACATCACCATCGGCGCGATTGAGACCGACATCGCCGCCGCGTATCCCGATTGGACCGTGACCCGCGCGTTCACCGCGCAGACGATCATCGACAAGCTGGCCGCGCGCGACGGCTTGGTGATCGAAAATGTGACCGAAGCCATGGAGCGCCTGGCCGCCGAGGGCTACGGCACCGTGCTGGTGCAGCCCACCCATGTGATGAACGGCTTCGAATACGACGATCTGGTGGCCGAGGCCGGCGCCTACGCCCACTGCTTCGACAAGTTTGCCGTGGGCCAGCCGCTGCTCACTGAGGAGGACGATTACGAGGCCGTCATCGACGCGCTGCTGGCGGAGAACGAGAACTCCGGCTCCGCCGATACCGCGCTGGTCTACATGGGCCACGGCACCGAGCACTGCGCCAACGCCACCTACTCTCAGGTGCAGGCGATGATGCACGACGAGGGATATGAAAACGCCTTCGTGGGCACCGTCGAAGGCTTCCCGGGCGTGGACGAGATGATCGCCCAGGTCGCCGCCTACGGCGCGAAGAAGGTCGTGCTGGCTCCGTTCATGGTGGTGGCGGGCGATCATGCCAACAACGACATGGCCGGCGACGAGGAGGATTCCTGGAAGACCGCGTTCACCAATGCAGGCTTCGAGGTGGAATGCAGGATCGAGGGCATGGGCCAGAACGCGGCGATCCGCGCGCTCTACGTGGAGCACGTGCGGGACGCCATCGAAGAAAACGGCCTCTAATCGACGAAGCGATCGGGAGGCCGTCGGAGCGCGGCCTCCCAGTCATGGAGGAGAAATTATGAGAAAGCGGATCTGCCTGCTGGCGCTGGCACTCGCGCTGTGGCTGTGCGCGGCGGCCCATGCCGAAGGGGTCGGGGACGGCCTGTACACCGTGGGTGCGGAGTCGAACGCGAGCATGTTTCGGATCGTCAAGTGCGTGCTGCGCGTGGAGGACGGCGAGATGACCGCCGTGCTCACCATGAGCGGCCAGGGCTACGGCTACGTCTATCCCGGCACCGCCGCGGAGGCGGACGCCGCGCCGCGCGAGAGCTGGATTCCCTATGAATTGAACTTCGAGGGGCAGAAGACATTCGCCGTGCCGATTCCGGGGTTGGACGTGGACGTGAACGTTGCCGCCTGGTCGATCAAGTACGAGAAGTGGTACGACCGCGTGCTGCGCTTCCACTCCAACTCGCTGAGCGAATACGCCGAGATCGCCCCCGAGGGGAGCTACGATGGCGCGCTGATCTCCGATACCGCGCTGGACGGCGCGGCGGCGCTGCTGACGAGCGCGGGCGGCGCGATGACGGTGGAGATCGAGGCCGAGGGCGTGCAAGCCGTCCGCGTGGACGGCGAGGAGTATTCGGCCGAGGATGGCAGGTTGATCCTTCCGCTGCCGTCTCTGGACGAACGGATCGCGGTGGAGGCGGAGATGGACGGCGAATGGAGCGCGGGCTGGCTGCGGCTGAGGTCCGCCGGGCTCGCAGAACACCGCGTGACGCCCGACGACGGCACGTACTCCATCGAGGTCAAAACAGACTCTGGTCTGCTGAAGTTTACCGATTGCGTGCTGCGCGTGTCGGAGGGGAGGATGACCGCCGTGCTGACCGCGAAGAACGACAGCTTTGACTGCGTCTACCCCGGCACCGCCGCCGAGGCGCTGGCGGACGAGGCGGGCAGGGTTCCCGCCGCGCCCGACGCGAGCGGCGCGTACACCTACATTCTGGAGGTGCCCGGCCTGGACGTCGAAGTGCCGCTGGCGACCTTCTCGGCGGGCAAGAACCGCTGGTACGACCGCACGCTGACCTTCGATTCCGCCACGCTGGAACCGATCTCCTGACGCAAGAGCGACGAGGGATGGACGAAACTGCCGTCCCGGAAGGGAAGAAACCATGAAGAAGAATCGACGCATCCTTGCGATGCTGGTATTGATCGCGATGCTCGCGGCGGCGCTCGGCGCCGGAGCGGAGGCCACCCTGACCGGACGCGCGCATCGCCCGACCCCTTCGCCAAGCACCGGGAGCAGTTGGGTGAACACGCCCGATCCGGATGCGCAGGACAGTCAATCCCCCGAAGCGGGAGCGACGGGCGCGCCCGGCCTGGAAACCGCGGGTGCGGAGACGCCCGTGCCCGATGACAGTGCCTTCGAGCCCGGAGAAGAGACGCCCGTGCCCGAGGGGGAGATCTTCTTGCCCGGGGAGGGGACGTCCATGCCGGATGGAACGGAATCCCCCGCGCCGGAGGAGAGCGGCGAAGCTTCGCCCGAGCCTGTCGAGGCGACCCCGGATGCGGAAACCACGCCAGAAGCGGAAACCACGCTGGAAGTGGAGGCCACGCCGGAGGCGGAGGCAACTTCGGATGCGGCCGGCGATGCGCAGGGCGGCGTCACTTCCCCCGTGGACGACTCCACGACGCTCCCGGACGGCAGCTACGCACCGGAGGAGTTTCACTTCTCGGGCGGCACCGGAAAGACGAAGATCAGCTGCGCGCGGGTCGTCGTATCCGGCGGACGGGCGCGCGCGGCCATCGCATTCAGCAGCGTGAACTACACCCTCGTCAAGGCGAGCGGACAGCGGTTTGAGGCGCAGGCAGAGGGCGGCGGCTCCAGCTTTACCATCCCCGTCGCGCTGAATCAGGATAACCGCATCCTCGCCACGACCACCGCGATGGGCGCGTCCCATGAGATCGAGTATATCATTCACATCACCCTGACCGGAACCGGCGATCCCGGGGACGAACCAGACGAATATGAGGATGGAGACTACGGCATCGACATCGAGAGCGACTACAAGATGTTCAGGATCGCGTCGTCCTCGGCGAAGGTGTCGCAGGGCAAGGTGGTCGTTACCATTTGCACAGACTCGGTCAGTTACGACCGCATCTACATCGGCGCGAAGGAGGATCTGGATCGTTCCGGCTTCGTCCAGGGCGCGTTGAACGACGCGGGCACGGGCTACAGCTTTACCTTCGAGCTGCCCAAGTCCTGCATGGGAAGGAGCATCGACTTCGTGCCCGGCAAGCCCGACGGCACGTGGTATGAAAAGAAGCAGTATCACCTGATCATTCCCGAGGCGCTGGGCGACAAGCTCGGCGGCGCGGACGAGCCGGAGGTTCCCGATCTCGAGGACGGCGAGTACGGCGTGGAGGTCGAATCGAGCGCGAGCATGTTCAAGGTGGTGAAAGCGGTGCTGACGGCGAAGGGCGGCAGCTACACTGCCGTGATCACGCTGAGCGGCACGGGCTACGACAAGCTGTACATGGGAACCGCCGCCGAGGCCGAGACGGCGGACGCGGGCACGTACATCGGCTGCACGGCGGACGCGGAGGGAAAGTACGCGTTCGCGATTCCGGTGCCCGCGCTGGACGCGCCGGTCGATGTGGCGGCGCATTCGGTGAAGAACGACAAGTGGTACGATCGGCAGCTCACCTTTAAATCCGACACGCTACGGAAGCCGGAGGCCCCTGATCTTGAGGACGGCGAGTACGGCGTGGAGGTCGAGTCGAGCGCGAGCATGTTCAAGGTGGTGAAGGCGGTGCTGACGGCGAAGGGCGGCAGCTATACCGCCGTAATCACGCTGAGCGGCACGGGCTACGACAAGCTGTACATGGGAACCGCCGCCGAGGCCGAGACGGCGGACGCGGGCACGTACATCGGCTGCACGGCGGACGCGGAGGGAAAGTACACGTTCGCGATTCCGGTGCCCGCGCTGGACGCGCCGGTCGATGTGGCGGCGCACTCGGTGAAGAACGACAAGTGGTACGATCGGCAGCTCACCTTCAAGTCCGATACGCTGCAACAGGTTGGCGGCGCGGAGGAAACGGCGGCCCCGTCTCCCTCTCCGTCGCCTTCGCCCGCACCGGCGGAGACGCCCGAGGCCGACCTGAACGGCTCCACGAGCCGGGTGGACAGCTCCACCGCGCTGGCGGACGGCGTGTACGCGCCCGACCGTTTCTCCTACTCCGGCGGCACGGGCAAGGTGACGCTTTCCTGCCCGCGGGTTACGGTGTCCGGCGGAAGGGCGAAGGCCACGATCGTGTTCTCCAGCCCCAGCTTCTCCTATGTGAAGGCGAACGGCCAGAAGATCTACGGTTCGCACGGCGGGAGCTCGTCGAGTTTCGAGATCCCGGTGAAGCTCAACGCGAACAATCGAATCATCGGCATGACCACGGCCATGTCCCAGGATCACGAGGTGGAGTACACCATCTACGTCTATCTGGCAGCGGCAGAGGAGGGCGGCGGCGCGAGCGCGGACGCTCCCGCGGTGCCCGGACTGACGTATCTGTCGAAGGATGAATTCGACGCGGCGGAATTTTTCGCCATCTATCGCTACGCGGGCGGTTCCACCGTGATCGAGGTAGAGGGCGCGGGGCGCTATCTGATTGCGGGCGAGGGAACGGAGCTGCCCGCCGGCATCGAGGAGGAGCTGACTGTGCTGCCCCGCCCGGTGGAGGCGGCCTACGCGGCCGACGAGGCGATCTATGATCGGATCGCGTGCATTGGCGATCCCGACGCGCTGTCGGCGGTAAAGCTCGCGGGCTTCGAGGGCGGAGCGCCGGGCTTCGCGGGAAGCTGCGAGGCCCCGGACTATGCCGCACTGCTGAAGGCCGGCTGCGATCTGGCCGTCATGCCGAGGGAATTTGCCGAAGCGGAGGCCCATTCGGACGTGGTCGAGCGGCTTGGTCTGCTGGGCATTCCGGTGTTTGTGGACCGCTCGCTGGACGAGGCGAGCGATGCCGCGCGGCTGGAATGGATCAAGGCCTACGGCGTGATCTTCGATTGCGAGGAGGAAGCGCGGGCCGCCTACGCGGCCATGGCCGCGGCGCAGGCCGCCTGACGAGACAATTCTGCCTTCCGGCGGGCGGCTCGCCGCGAGCCGCCCGCGCGGACGATTGAGAGAGGATGAGCGCATAATGAAGAGAATCGCCTGCGCGCTGCTGGCGCTGGCGCTGCTCTGCGGCTTCGCGCTGGCGGAGCGGGGATCGGAGCTTCCGGGCCTGACCTGGGAGTCCCGCATGGAGCTTCGGTACGCCACGGGCTTTTCCGTGGACTACTACGAGGGCGGCTACGCCCTGATCGACGTCGCGGGCGAGGGGCGCTGCCTGGTGGTGCCCGAGGGCATGGACGCGCCGGAAGGACTGGACGCGGACGTCGCTGTGCTCCGGCAGCCGCTGAATCGCATCTATCTGGCGGCCACCTCCGCGATGGCGCTGTTCGACGCGCTGGGCGCGCTGGACGATATCCGCCTGTCGAGCGTGCAGCAGTCGGGCTGGTACGTGGACAACGCCGCCGCCGCGATGGAGGCGGGCGACATGCTCTATGGCGGCAAGTATTCCGAGCCCGACTATGAGCTCATGGTCAACGAGGGCTGCGATCTGGCCATCGAATCCACGATGATTCACCACAGCCCCAAGGTTCAGGAGATGATCGAGCTGCTGGGCATACCGGTGTTCGTGGAGCGCGCCAGCTATGAGGAGAACCCGCTGGGCCGCACCGAATGGATCCGGCTGTACGCCGTTCTGACGGACAGGGAGGCGGAGGCCGAGCGCTTCATGGAGGCGCAGGAGGCCGCCGTGGCGGAGCTGGAGGGCTTCGAGAACACCGAAAAGACCGTGGCGTTCTTCTACATCAGCTCCGACGGCTCCGCGGTGGTGCGCGCCTCGTCGGATTACGTGCCGAGGATGATCGAGATGGCCGGGGGACGGTATGTGTTCGACGACCTCGTCAGCGAGGAGAGCGCCCGTTCCACGCTGTCGATCTCTCTGGAGGAATTCTACGCCGCCGCCGTGGACGCGGACTATCTGGTGTACAACGCCACCATCGACGATCCGCTGGCCGATGTGAACGGCCTGCTCGCCAAGAGTCCGCTGTTCGCCGACTTCAAGGCCGTGAAGGAGGGCAACGTGTTCTGCACGGGCAAGTACCTGTACCAGGCCACGGACATCGTGGCGGATACGATTCTCGACTTTCACAGGATGCTCACGGGCCGGGAGGAGGAGATGAACTTCCTCTACGAGCTGCATTGACCGCCGGAGGCAGGCATGAGCGAAAGAAGCTTTGACGCCGCGAAGCTGCGCCGCCGCGTTCGCTGCCAGTGCGTGTTCCTCGCGCTGGCGGCGGCGCTGTGCGTGATCGTGGTGCTCAACATCAACATCGGCTCCGTGCCGATTCCCGTTCGGGAGATCGCGCGCATCCTCTTTCTCCGCGCGGGCGATCCCGTGCAGCTGAGCATCATCTGGAAGATCCGCCTGCCGCGCATCGCGATGGCGGCGCTGCTGGGCGGCGCGCTGTCGCTCTCGGGCTTTCTGCTGCAGACCTTCTTCGGCAACCCCATCGCCGGGCCGTTCGTGCTGGGCATCTCCTCGGGGGCGAAGATGGTGGTGGCGCTGGCGATGATCTACTTCCTGGAGCGCCTGGGGAGCGTCTCCTCCTGGGTGCTGATTCTGGCGGCGTTCGCGGGGGCGCTCCTCTCGATGGGCTTCATACTGCTGTTCTCCCGGCGCTTGAAGCACATGGCGGCGCTGCTGGTGGCGGGCATCATGATCGGCTACATCTGCTCGGCGGCGACGGACTTCGTCGTCACCTTCGCCGAGGACAGCGACATCGTGAACCTCCACGGCTGGTCGCTGGGCAGCTTTTCGGGCATGAGCTGGGACAACGTGGCCGTGGCCGCGGCCGTGGTGGGCGCGGCGGCGGCGCTGGTGTTCTGCATGGCCAAGCCCATCGGCGCGTACCAGCTCGGCGAGAACTATGCCCGCAGCATGGGCGTGAACGTCCGCGCCTTCCGCGTGGGGCTGATTCTGCTCTCCAGCGTGCTCTCCGCCTGCGTCACGGCGTTCGCGGGGCCGATCTCCTTCGTGGGCATCGCCGTGCCGCACCTGACCAAGCGCTTTTTGAACAGCTCGAAGCCGCTGATCGTCATTCCCGCCACCTTCCTCTGCGGGGCGGTGTTCTGCATGCTCTGCGATCTGATCGCGCGCACAGCCTTCGCGCCCACCGAGCTCAACATATCGACCGTCACCTCGGTATTCGGTGCGCCGGTGGTCATCGCGATGATGCTGCGCCGCCAGAGGGAGAGGTGAGCCATGGCGAGGTACTACTTTGAGGCGCGGCGGCTCGCCGTGGGCTACAACGGCGCGCCGCTGATCCGGGACATCACCATCGACGTGGAGCCGGGGGAGATCGTGACGCTGATCGGCCCCAACGGCTCCGGCAAATCCACGATTCTCAAGAGCGTCACGCGCCAGCTCAGGGCGGTCGCCGGCGCGGTGTACATCGGCGGGGACGAGCTGCGCGCGCTGTCCTACCGGGAACTGGCGCGGCGGCAGGCGGTGGTGCTCACCGAGCGCATGCGGCCGGAGCTGATGACCTGCCGCGACGTGGTGGCCGCGGGGCGCTACCCCTACACGGGCCGCCTGGGCCTGCTCACCCCGGAGGACGAAGCGAAGGTGGACGAGGCGATGGAGGCGGTGCACGCCCGGGAGATCGCCGGGCGCGACTTCAACGAGGTCAGCGACGGCCAGCGCCAGCGCGTGCTGTTGGCCCGCGCCATCTGTCAGGAACCGGAGATCATCGTGCTGGACGAGCCGACCTCCTACCTGGACATCCGCCACAAGCTGGAGCTGCTGGGCATCCTGCGCCGGATGGCGAAGGAGCGGGGCATTACGGTGCTGATGTCGCTGCATGAGATCGACCTGGCGCAGAAGGTGTCCGACCGCATCCTCTGCGTGAAGGGCGAGCGGATTTCCCACTGCGGCGCGCCGGAGGAGATCTTCCGGGAGGAGTGGATCCGCGAGCTGTACGAGCTGGACGGCGGGACCTACGATCCGCGCTTCGGCAGCGTCGAGCTGCCGCGAATCGAGGGCGAGCCCCGGGCGCTGGTGCTGTCCAACTGCGGCACGGGCATTCCCGTGTACCGGCGGCTGCAGCGGGAGGGGATTCCCTTCTGCGCGGGTGTGCTCTGCAAAAACGACGTGGACTGTCAGCTCGCGCGGCTGCTGGCCGTTCGGGTGATTGAGGTCGAGCCGTTTCGCCCGCTGGACGATGGCGCGGTCGAGCGGGCGAAGGATTGGGTGCGGCGCTGCGCGCGCGTGATCGACGCGGGCGTGACCATCGGTCCGGAGAACGCGCGAATCGGCGAGGTGCTGGAGCTGGCGGAGGCGCTGGGGAAGTTGGAGCGATGGTGAGCTTTTTTCGAATGAACATTGCCGCGATGCTGGCCGGGCTTGCGCTGGACTTCCTCATCGGCGATCCGGAGGGCTGGCCGCATCCGGTGATCTGGATTGGAAAGTACGTCTCCTTCCAGGAGGCAAGGCTGCGCGCGCGGGGCGGGAATCTGCGGCGCGGTGCCGTGTGGCTCACGGCGAGCACGGTGCTCCTGACCATGGCCTTGACAGCGATGCTGCTGTTCGCGCTTTCGCTGCTGGGGCGGGCCGCGCTGTTTGCCGGCATGTGTGCCCTTTCCTGGACCTGCATCTCGGCCAAGTGCCTCGCGAAGGAGGCCAGGGGCGTGGCGGCGGCGCTGACTGTCTCGCTGGAGCGCGGGCGCAGGCAGGTGGGCCGCATCGTGGGCCGGGACACGGCGGAGCTTTCCGAGGCGGAGATCCTCCGCGCCGCGGTGGAGACCGTGGCGGAGAACGCCACCGACGGCGTGATTTCGCCGATGCTCTACCTCGCGCTGGGCGGCCCGGTACTGGCGCTGGGCTTCAAGGCGGCCAGCACGCTGGACTCCATGGTGGGCTACTTGGACGAGCGCTACCGCGACATCGGCTGGTCGAGCGCGAAGCTGGACGACGCTTTGAACTTCATTCCCGCGCGAATCTGCGGCACGCTGATGTGCGCCGCCGCCGCGCTCTGCGGCCTGGACGCCCGCGGCGCGCGGCGGATCCTCCGGCGCGACCATGCCAACCATCTGAGCCCCAACTGCGCGTGGAGCGAGTCCGCCGCGGCCGGGGCGCTGGGCGTGCGGCTGGGCGGGGCGCACCGCTACTTTGGGAAGGTCGTGGAAAAGCCGTCCATCGGCGACGCGATGCGCGAGATCGAGCGCGCCGATATTGAGCGCGCGAACCGGCTGATGTACGCCTCCGCGCTGGAGTGGGCGGCGCTGTGGGCGGTTCTGGGGGTGGTGCTGTGAAGAAGCTTCGCGAGGGATTTACCACCGGAAGCTGCGCGGCGGCCGCGGCGCTGGCCTGCTGCCTGCGGCTGCGCGACGGGAAGTGCCCCGAGCGGGTGGAGATCGCGCTGCCCGAGGGCAGGCGCTTCGCGCCGGAGATCGTCGCCCACGACGACGGAAGCTGCGGCGTGGTGAAGGACGCCGGCGACGACCCCGACGTGACCGATGGCATGGAGGTGCGCGTCCGCGTGGAGCCGCTGGACGGCGACGGGGAGATCGAATTCGCCGCCGGCCCCGGCGTGGGCACGATCACCGAGCCCGGGCTCAAGTGCGCCGTGGGCGAACCGGCGATCAATCCCGTGCCGCGCCGGATGATCGAAGCGGCCGTGCGAAGCGTGTTCGGCGCGCGCGCGGCGCGGGTGACGGTGTCCATCCCCGGCGGCGAGGTGCTGGCGAAGCGGACATTCAATCCCCGGCTGGGCATCGTGGGCGGGCTTTCGGTGCTGGGCACCAGCGGCGTGGTGCGGCCCATGAGCGAGCAGGCGCTGCGGGATTCGCTCTACGCGGAGCTGCGCATGCGCGCGGAGCAGGGGGAGCGGTCGATCCTGTTCACCTTCGGCAACCAGGGCGAGGCGGTGATGCGGGCGCTGTTTCCGGATTGGCGCGCCGTGCAGGTGAGCAACGAGCTGGGCTTCATGCTGGATTCGGCGCTGGAGCTGGGTGTGGAGCATCTGCTGATCGGCGGGCACCCGGGGAAGCTGGCGAAGGTGGCCGCGGGCGTGATGCAGACCCACAGCCGCACCGCCGACGCGCGCCGGGAGGCCATCGCGGCGCAGCTCGCGCTGATGGGCGCGCCGGTTACGTTGATTCGGGACGTGATGGACAGTGCCACCACCGAGGCCGCGCTCGCGGCCATCCATCGCGATGGCTTCGACGGCGTGTGGAAGAATCTCGCCCGCGCCGCGAAGCGCTATTGCGAGCTGCGCACGCGCGGGGAGATCGGAATCAGCGTCGCCTTCGCCGATGGGCGGGGCGAGCTGCTGGGCTGCTGCATGGAGGGGGAAGCGTGATGCACGGCGGCGATGTGTGGCGGGAGCGCGCTCCCGGCGAATGGCTGGACTTTTCGGCGAACGTTCGCCCCGGCGGCCCGCCCGGCTGGGCGCGCGCGGAGCTCGCCGCGGCGATCGACGAAGTCTCCTACTACCCCGATCTGCGCATGGAGCGCGCCCGAGCGGCGCTGGGGAAGTATCTCGGCCTCGGCGCGGACTGGACGCTTCCCACGGCGGGCGGCATCTCCGCCATCGAACTGGCGGCGCGGCTGGACGCGCCGGAGATGATCCTGTTCGGCCCCTGCTTCGGCGAGTACGCCGAAATCGCCGGGAATTTCGGCGTTCCGGTTCGCGAAGTATCGCTGCTGGCCGGGCGGCGCGCGCTGCGCGCGCCGGCGGACGCGCTGGCGGGGAGCATGACCCGGGGTGCGGCGGTCTGGCTGTGCAATCCGCTGAACCCTGTCGGCTGCGCGTTTTCGGGGGAGGAGATCGCGGCGTTGCTGGCGGCCGTCGAGGCGGCGGACGGGTGGCTCGTGCTGGACGAGGCGTTCATTCACTGCTGTCCGGAGTACACGAGCGTTGGCCTGCTGGCGGAGCATCCCCGGCTCGCGATCGTCGGCTCGCTCACCAAGTCGCTGGGCATCCCGGGCGCGCGGGCGGGCTATGTCTGCGCGCGGCCGGAGGTGCTGCGCGCGCTCGCGAAGTTTCAGCGAAGCTGGGAGCTCAATTGCTTCGCGGAATCCGTCATTCGCGCGCTGCCCGGCCATGCCGGGGAGCTGCGCGCGGAGGCGGCGCTCAACCGGCGGCGGCGCGAGGCGCTGCGCCGGGGCCTGGAGCGCCTGGGCGCGCACGTCTACCCGTCCGAGGCGTGCTTTCTGCTGGCGGATTTCGGGCGGGAGGTCGCGCCCATCGCGGAGAAGCTGCGGTCGCGCGGCATACTGGTTCGGCAGTGCATGGATTTTCACGGGATCGACGACGGCCGCCACCTGCGGCTGGCCGTGAAGGACGAGGCCGCCAACGCGCGGCTGATCGAGGAATTGGAGGCGACGCTATGCGGGGGAAGTCGCTGATGTTTCAGGGGACGGGCTCGTCGGTGGGCAAGTCCCTGCTCTGCGCGGCGGTGCTGCGCATTCTGCGGCAGGACGGCCTGCGCGTCGCGCCCTTCAAGGCGCAGAACATGGCGCTTAACTCCTACGCCACCTCCGAGGGATTGGAGATGGGCCGCGCGCAGGTCACGCAGGCCGAGGCGGCGGGGATCGAGCCGTCGGTGCGGATGAACCCGGTGCTGCTGAAGCCCACCTCCGACCGGCGCAGCCAGGTGGTGGTGAACGGGCGGAGCGTGGGCACGATGTCCGCCGCCGAGTACGAGGCGTACAAGCCGCGGCTGCGCGAGACCGTGCGCGAAGCCTACGAGGCGCTGGAGGAAACCGTGGACGCGGTGGTGATCGAGGGCGCGGGCAGCCCCGCGGAGATCAACCTGCGCGCGGGCGACATCGTGAACATGGCGATGGCGAAGGTCGCGGACGCGCCGGTGATACTGATCGGCGACATCAACCCCGGCGGCGTGTTCGCTGCGCTCTACGGCACCGTGATGCTGCTCGGCGAGGACGAGCGCGCGCGGATCAAGGGCATCGTCATCAACAAGTTCCGGGGCGATCTGAAGATTTTGGAGCCGGGGCTGAAGATGCTGGAGGAGCTTCTGCGCATTCCGGTGATCGGCGTGGTTCCGTGGATGGAGATCGACATCGAGGACGAGGACAGCGTGACCGAGCGCTTCGAGCGCCGCGCGGGCGGCGGCGAGGTGCGCGCGGCCATCGTGCGGCTGCCGCACATTTCCAACTTTACGGACTTCAACCTGCTGGGCGCGGAGCCGGGCGTGAGCGCGTTCTACGTCCAGCGCGCGTCGGAGCTGCGCGGCGCGGACATCGTCCTACTGCCCGGCACGAAGAATACCATCGAGGATCTGAACTGGCTCAAGCGGCACGGCCTCGCGGATGAGATCGTGTGCCACGCCCGGCGCGGCGGCATGGTGATCGGCGTGTGCGGCGGCTATCAGATGCTGGGCAACCGCCTGCGCGACCCGGAGCACAGCGAGTCCCGCATCCCGGAAATCGCCGGGCTGGGGCTGCTGGATTTCGACGTGACCTTCCATGCCCAAAAGCGCACGGTGCAGTCCTCGGGCGCGATCCGCTGCGAGGCGGGCTGGCTCAGGGAGTTGAACGGGCTTTTGCTCGACGGTTATGAGATTCACAGCGGCACGAACGACTTCGGCCCCGGCTGCGTGTCGTTTCTGTATCTGAACGGCAGCGAAGCGCCCGACGGCGTGGCGAACGCGGCGGGCAACGTGTTCGGAAGCTACCTGCACGGGCTGTTCGACGCGGGCGGCTTCTGGCACGAGATCGTCAACCGCGCGCGCCGGGAGAAGGGGCTCGATCCGAGCGAAGCGAGGCCCCTGACCATGGCCGAGTTTCGGGAGCGGGAGTTCGACCGGCTGGCGGACGCGGTGCGCCAGAGCCTCGACATGGACGCGCTGTACGCGATTCTGCGCGGCGGCGATGCGCCCCTGGGGCGCTGGGACGATGCGTAAGCCGGCGGCGCGGCTGCTGATCGCGGGCGCCGGCAGCGGCTGCGGCAAGACCACCGTGACCTGCGCGATCCTTCAGGCGCTGAAGAACCGGGGGTGCGATCTCGCCTCCTTCAAGTGCGGCCCGGATTACATCGACCCCATGTTCCACACCGAGGTCATCGGCGCTCCCTGCTCGAACCTTGACCTGTTCTTTCTGGACGAGGCGCGGCTGCGCGAGCGCTTTCTGGCCCACGCGGCGGAGCTGAACGTGATCGAGGGCGTGATGGGCTGCTACGATGGGCTCGCCATGGATTCCGACGAGGCGTCGAGTGCCCACGTGGCGCGCGCGCTGGACGCGCCCGTCGCGCTGGTGATCGACGCCCGGGGCATGGCGCTGTCGGCCGCGGCGGCGGTGCGCGGCTTCCTCGAATTGCGGCCGAACACCATCCGCGGCGTGATTCTGAACAATATCTCGCCCATGAGCTATCCGGGGTTGAAGGAGGTCGTCGAGCGGGAGTGCGGCGTCCGGGTCTACGGCTATCTGCCGCCGCTGCCCGGCTGCGCGCTGGAGAGCCGTCGCCTGGGGCTGGTCACCGCGCGGGAGGTGGCGGGGCTGCGGGAGAAGCTGAACGCCCTCGCGGCGCAGGCGGAGCGCAGCCTCGATCTGGACGGCCTGATCGAGCTGATGCGCGCGCAGGCGCCGCTCGAGGCCGAGGCGGAACGAATCGAGTCCGTGGGCCGTGCGCGGATCGCCGTGGCGAGGGACCGGGCGTTCTGCTTCTACTATCGGGACAATTTGGAACTGTTGGAGGCGCTGGGTGCGGAGCTGGTGGAGTTCAGCCCGCTGGCGAGCGAGACGCTGCCGGACTGCGACGGCCTGTACATCGGCGGCGGCTATCCGGAATTGTACGCGCGGGAGCTCTCGCGCAACCGCGCGGCGCTCGACTCCATCGCCTCGGCGGTGCGCGGCGGGCTGCCCACGGTGGCCGAGTGCGGCGGCTTCATGCTGCTGTGCGAGCGCATTGGAGAGTATCGCATGGCGGGCGCGCTCCCGGCGGCTTGCCGCGACGCCGGAAGGCTGTCGCGGTTCGGCTACGCGACCCTGCGTGCGGAGGCGGACGGCCTTCTGCTGCGCGCCGGGGAGGAGATCCGCGCCCATGAGTTCCACTACTGGGACGCGGACGATCCGGGTAACGCGCTGACCGCCGTCAAGCCCAACGGGCGGAGCTGGCGCTGCGGATACGTTGGCGAGGCGCTCTACGCGGGCTATCCGCACCTGTACTTCTACAGCAATCCCAGCGCGGCGCGGCGCTTCGTGGAGGCGTGCGCGGAGAGGAGGAAGCGGCGTGAAGCCGATGGACATCGAGCGGCGGAGCTTTGAGATCATCGCCGAAGAGTTGGGGGATCGGAGGCTCGATCCCGAGTACGACTTGCTGATTCGCCGCGTGATTCACACCACGGCGGACTTCGACTACGCGGACAGCCTGGCGTTCTCGCCCCACGCGGTGCGCGCCGCGATGGAGGCGATCCGCTCCGGCTGCGACGTCGTGACCGATACCACCATGGCGCTCTCGGGCATCAACAAGCGAATTTTAGCGAAGTTCGGCGGGACGGCGCGCTGCTTCATCGGCGACGCGGACGTGGCCGAGGAGGCGAAGCGCCGGGGCACGACGCGCTCGCTGGTATCGATGGAGAAGGCGGCGCGGGAGCTCGGAGACTGCATGTTCGCCATCGGCAACGCGCCCACGGCGCTGCTTTCGATTCGCGATCTGGTGCGCGCGGGCAGGCTCGCGCCGAAGCTGGTGATCGGCGTGCCGGTGGGCTTTGTGAACGTGGTCGAGGCCAAGGAGGAGATCATGGCGCTGGGCGTGCCCTACATCGTCGCGCGGGGGCGCAAGGGCGGCAGCAACGTGGCCGCGGCGATCGTGAATTCGATCCTCTACCAGATGGCCGAGAGGGAGGAGTAGCTCATGGTACACTTTGTCGGAGCGGGCTGCGGCGCGGCGGATCTGATCACCGTGCGCGGCGCGCGGCTGCTGTCCGAGGCGGACGTGATCATCTACGCCGGCTCGCTGGTCAATCCGGAGCTTTTGAAGTACGCCAAGCCCGGCTGCGCGGTTTACGACAGCGCGAAGCTGACGCTGGAGCGGGTGCTCGCGATCATCGAGGACGCCGAGGCGCGGGGGCTGACCACCGTGCGGCTGCATACAGGCGATTCCAGCATCTACGGCGCGGTGCGGGAGCAGTTCGACGCGCTGGCGGCGCGCGACGTCGACTACGACGTCTGCCCCGGCGTGAGCGCCTTCTGCGGCGCGGCGGCGAGCCTGCGCGCCGAGTACACGCTGCCGGGCGTGAGTCAGACCGTCATCATCAGCCGCATGGAGGGCCGCACCCCCGTTCCCGAGCGCGAGCGCATCCGCGCGCTGGCGGCGCACGGAAGCACGATGGTGCTGTTCTTGAGCGCCGGTCTGCTGGACGGTTTGCGCGCGGAGCTGCTCGCGGGCGGATACGCGCCCGACACCCCCGCCGCCATCGTCTACAAGGCGAGCTGGCCGGAGGAGAGAATCTGCCGCTGCACGGTGGACGCGCTGCCGCAGGCGGCGCGGGAGAGCGGCATTTCCAAGACCGCGCTGATCCTGGTGGGCGGCTTTCTGGGGGACGGCTTCGAGCGCTCGAAGCTCTACGATCCCGGCTTCGCGACTGAGTTCCGGGAGGCGGAGCGGTGAAGCGCGCGGCGATACTCTCCTTCAGCGCGCGCGGCGCGGCGCTGGCGGCCCGGATCGGCGGCGGGCTGCGCGGGGAATGGCAGGTCGAATTCTACGCCCCCCGGGGCGATCTGGCCGCGACGGCGGCGGAGCTGTTTCCGTCGGTGGACGCGCTGATCTTCGTGGGCGCGTGCGGCATCGCGGTGCGCGCCGTGGGCCCCCTGGCGGCGAGCAAGGTCAGCGACCCGGCGGTGGTCGCAGTGGACGAGCTGGGAAGGCACGCGATCTCGCTGCTCTCCGGCCACATCGGCGGCGCGAACGCGCTGGCGCTGCGCGTCGCGGGCCTCACCGGCGGGGAGGCCGTGATCACCACGGCGACCGACGTCAACGGCCGCTTCTCGGTGGACGAATGGGCCGCGCGATGCGGGCTGTGCATCCCCGATATGGAGCTGGCGAAGCGCTTTTCGGCGGAGATATTGAAGCGCGATCTGCCGCTGTATTCCGAATTTCCCGTGACGGGCGCGCCACCGGCGGGCGTGTTCTTCGCGGAGCGGGGAAGCTTCGGCGCGGCGGTCACGTGCCGGACGCGCGGCCCCTTCAAGGAGACGCTGGCGCTGGTGCCGAGGGTCGTCCACATCGGCCTGGGCTGCAAGCGGGGCGCGCCCGCGGAGCGGATCGCGGCGGCGGTGCGCGCGGCGCTGGACGAGGCCGGAGTGCGCCCGGAGGCCGTGGCTGGCGCGGCGACCATCGACGTGAAGCAGGACGAGGCGGGGCTGCTGGCGTTCTTCGCGGAGCGGGGCATTCCCATCGAGTTCTACTCCGCGCGCGAGCTGCGCGACCAGCCGGGAGAGTTCGCTGCTTCGGATTTTGTGCAGAGCGCCGTGGGCGTGGACAACGTGTGCGAGCGCGCCGCGATGCGCGCGGCGGGGCCGGGGGCGCGGCTGATCGCGCCAAAGCGCGCCGGGGACGGCGTGACGGTGGCGGTCGCCTGCGAGGATTGGAGGGTCTGCTTTGAGTAAGTTGTACGTGGTGGGTATCGGCCCGGGAGCGCCCGATCAGATGACGCTGCGCGCCCGCGAGGCGCTCGCGCAGGCGGAGGCGATCGCCGGCTACGGCGTGTATGTCGAACTGGTGCGGCCGCTGTTTCCGGATAAGGAGTACCTCGTCACCCCCATGCGCCGGGAGGCGGAGCGCTGCCGCGCGGCCATCGACGCGGCCCGCGCCGGCCGAACGGTGGCCATGGTCTCCAGCGGTGACGCGGGCGTGTACGGCATGGCGGGGCTGGCGCTGGAGCTGGCGCGGGGCCAGGGCGTCGAGGTGGAGATCGTTCCCGGCGTGACGGCGGCGCTCAGCGGCGGCGCGCTGCTGGGCGCGCCGCTGGGTCACGACTTCGCCGTCGTCAGCCTGTCCGATCTGCTCACGCCCTGGGAGCGGATCGAGCGCCGCTTGGAGCTGGCGGCGCGGGCGGATTTCTGCGTCGCGATCTACAATCCCGCCAGCCACCGCCGCGCGGACTACCTGCGCCGCGCCTGCGAGATCCTGCTGCGATGCGCCTCCCCGGAGACGGTGTGCGGCATAGTGCGCAGCGTCGGCCGCGCGGGCGAGCGCGCGGAGGTGATGACGCTCGAGCGGTTGAAGGATTATCCGGCGGACATGTTCACCACGGTATTCATCGGCAACAGCCAAACGCGCGAGATCGACGGCCGCATGGTCACGCCGAGGGGGTATCGGGATGTCTAGGCTGTGCGTATTCGCGGGCACGACCGAGGGGCGGCGGCTGGTGGAGCTGCTGGCCGGGCGCGGCCTGGAGATCACCGCCTGCGCCGCCACGGAGTACGGCTCGGCGCTGCTGGGCGGACGGGACGTGCGCACGCGCCCGGGCCGCATGGACGCGGCGGAGATGGCGGCCTTCCTCGCGGAGGGGCGCTTCGATCTGGTTGTGGATGCGACCCATCCCTACGCGGCGCTGGTCACGCAGAATATATTCGCCGCCTGCGCGGAGGCGGGCGTTCCCTGCCTGCGCCTGTTGCGCGAGAGCGGCGCGGGGGCAGGCGACGGCGCGTTCGTGCCGGATGCTGCCGCCTGCGCGGAATACCTGCTGCGCACGGAGGGCAACATCCTGCTCACCACGGGGAGCAAGGAGCTGCCCGCCTTCTGCGCGCATCTCGAGTTGTGCGAGCGCATCTACGCGCGCGTGCTGCCGGCGGAAGCGTCGCTGCGCGCTTGCTTTGACTGCGGCGTGCGGCCCGACCGCGTGTTCGCCATGCAGGGCCCCTTCGACGAGGAGATGAATCTGGCCATGCTGCGCGCCGCGCGCGCTCGCTGGCTGGTGACGAAGGACACGGGGAGCGCCGGCGGCTACGCGGCCAAGCTGCGCGCGGCGGAGCGCGCGGGCGCGAGGGTGGTCGTGATCGGCCGGCCCGTCCAGCGCGAGGGCCTTTCGTTTGAACGGATGCTGCGGGAGATCGAGCGCCGCTTTGAGCTCGCGCCGCTGAAAAAGCGCGTGACGCTCGCGGGCGCCGGCATGGGCGGCGCGGATTCGCAGACGCTCGGCCTGCGCCGGGCGGTGGAGGAGGCCGACTGCCTGATCGGCGCGAAGCGGATGCTGGAGGCGGTGGACTGCGCGGGCAAGCCGCGCGCCGCCGCCGTCGCTCCGGCGGAGATCGCGCGGATCGTGCGGGAGAGCCCGCTGCGCAGCTTCACCGTGCTACTCTCGGGCGACACGGGCTTCTACTCCGGCGCGAAGAAGCTGATCGCGGAGCTGACGGACGCGGAACTGACCGTGCTGCCGGGAATCGGGAGCCTGCAGTATTTCTGCGCGAAGCTGCGCCGCCCCTGGGAGGACGTGCGCGCCGTCAGCCTGCACGGCCGGGACTGCGACCTCGCGCGGGAGGTGCGGGAGCATCCGGCCGTGTTCGCGCTGGTGGGCGGCGAGGGCGGCGCGAAGCGGGCGCTCGAGCGGCTGTGCGGCGCGGGGCTCGGTGCATGCCGCGCGCACGTGGGCGAGCGGCTGGGATACCCCGACGAGCGCGTTCGAAGCGGCGGCGCGGCCGAATTGGCGCGGGAGGACTTCGATCCGCTGAGCGTGCTGCTGATCGAAAACGAGCGCTGGGAGAGCGAGTCCATCGCCTATGGCCTGCCGGACGAGGCGTTCGAGCGTGGCGGCGTGCCGATGACCAAGTCCGAGGTGCGCGCCGTATCGCTTTCGAAGCTGATGCTGACGCGCGGCGCGGTGGTGTACGACGTGGGCGCGGGCAGCGGCTCGGTGACGGTGGAGGCCGCGCGCGCCGCGCGGGACGGGCGCGTGTACGCGATCGAGCGCCGGGAGGAGGCGCTGGCGCTGGCGCGGCGCAACGTGGAGAGGTTCGGCCTGACCAACGTGGAGCTGGTCGCGGGCTGCGCGCCGGACGCGCTGAAGGATCTGCCCGCGCCGACGCATGCCTTCATCGGCGGCAGCGCGGGCAAGCTGCGGGAGATCGTCGAGCGCATCCTCGAAAAGAATCCCGCCGCGCGCATCGTGGTCAACGCCGTGACGCTGGAGACGGTGGCGGAGCTCACGGAGCTCGCCGGGGAATTCGAGTATTGCGACGTGGCGCAGGTGGCCGTGAGCAAGCCGCGCCGGGTGGGCGGCCATTCGCTGATGACGGCGCAGAATCCGGTATATATCTTTGCGATGCAGAATCCGAAGCGAGGGGTGGAGAGATGCTGACGTTCATTGGAGTGGGTCCGGGCGACCCGGAATTGATGACGCTGAAGGCGGTGCGGCTGTTGTGCGAGGCGGACGCCGTCGCCCTGTCCGACCGGGGCGCGGCGCTGCGGATCGTCCGGCGATTCGTTCGGGACAAGCCGCTGCTCGAATTGGATCTGCCCATGCGGGGAAGGCGGGAGGACTGGGAGGAGGCCCACGCGCGCGCCGCCGAACAGCTGCTGGAGTGGCTCGACCGGTATCCTAGAATCGCCTTCCCGGTGCTGGGCGATCCCGGCGTCTACGCCACGAGCGGTTACCTGTACCGCCGCGTCCGGCCGTGCCACCCCTGCGCCATCGTGCCGGGCGTGCCGGCGATGTGCGCCGCGGCCGCGGCACTGGGCGTGCCGCTGTGCGAGCAGGGGGAGCGCCTGACCGTGCTGGACCGCATGGAGGAGGTGCTGCCGGAGGGCAACGTGGTCGTGATGAAGGCGGATCGCGGCCTGGACGCGCTGCGCCGCGCTGCCGGCGGCCGCGCGGCCTACGCCGCCCGCAATCTGGGCATGGAGGGCGAATGGACCGGCCCGCTCGCCGAGGTCCCCGAGGCCGGGCGCGGCTACTTCACCACGGCGATTTTAAAGGATGAGCGCTCCATTTAGCTTATTTTCGCAGTTCGCATAGAGAGTATGTATCACGGTTCTTCCGGTTCGGGCAAGCTCTCCGGCCCGGCGGATTTGGCCCGCTCGCGCGCGCCGCGCCCGGAGCCGAGGCGTTCGGTGAGCGCGTCCAGCCCCCGGTCGATCGCGCCGGAGAGGTAGCTGGTGCCGTCCGCGAGTCCCTTCGCGATTTCGCCGGCGAGCTCGGAGCGCAGCATCGAATCGTAGAGGTTCGCGTTTCCCGCCTTCAAGAGATTCAGCAGCAGCCGCAACACCATCCGCTTCTGCTCGGGGTTCAGCGTGTCGGCGCTCAGCAGGTTCTTGACGCCGGTCTGGGCGATCTTCTCGGGCAGTTCCGAGGTGAGCGTCGCGCCGGTGCTCTCCAGCACCGAAAACACCGCGTCCACGAATTCCTTGCGCTCCTCGAAGGACATGCCGTCGATCCAGCCCCGCAGCGTGCGGTCCAGATAGACGCTGGACGCGTTTCGCTTGTCCGCGTAGACGAAGCGCGGCCCCAGAACCTGCCAGAACATTGCGTCGTGCTGGAGGATGCCGGCCATCTGGCTCCTGACGATGCGGTAGTCTTCCTCATGATTCAGCAGCATGCCGACGACGGAGGATTCCGGCACGATGGTGTCGACGCGCTCCCGGACGCGGTTGTAGCGCTCCGACTTCTGCAGATCGAAGTTGAAGCCCGGGCCGTCGAAGTTGTAAACCCGGCGCACGTCCGCCAGCCGCGCGTCGGAGGCGTGCAGCGCGGCGTACATGGCCAGATTGCCGCCCTTGGAGTGCCCGCAGACCAGCGCCTCGCGTCCGTCCGCCGTGCCCTCCAGATACCGCTCGGCGAGCTTCTGGGCGGGCACGGCCTCGGAAAAGGCGAGGTAGCAGTCCTCCTTCCAGCCGGCGAGTGTGTTGTCCGTCCCACGGAAGGCGACGACGCGCGGTCCGCCGTCGATCAGAAAGGAGACCGCGGCGAACTGAATGCCCCGCTCCGCGTCGGCCGCGCGCTTGAAGTCCCGCGCGCGCACGGAGGAGAAGCGCGGCGTGCTCGCGGCGCTTCGCAGCAGCCATGCCGCGGTGACGCTCGGTTCGATGGTCGTCTTTGGGTTGAGCTTTTGAATGGGTCCCAGCTTCCGCTCGTGCAGCGCGGCCAGCTCGGCGAGCGTCAGTCCGTCGAACGCCGCTTCGCCCAGCTCCTCGAAGCGATAGTAGGAAAGCCACGCGAAGATCAGCGCGTCCACCTCGCCGATTTCCGCCGCCGCGAAGCTCAGATCACCCCGCCAATCCAGATAGTCCAGAATGTTCATGTGCACGCCCCTTCACAGCCTTGATGCGTCCATCATACCACGATAGGCCCCCGCTGTAAAGCCAAAAGCGGGAACGAAAACGCGGCTGGAAAGTGAATTCCCCGCCGCGTTGGGCCGCCCAAAAACTGCGCGCCGCCGAATCAATTTCATTAAATCCGGCGGCGCGAACGCCGCATTTGGCCTTGCCGAAGCGAAAGCGGCGGCAGGACGGGCCGCGCGGACGCCGGGTCAGATGTATTTCTGCATCTGCTTCAGCGCCGCCTTTTCCAGCCGCGAAACCTGCGCCTGGGAGATGCCGATCTCCTCGGCCACCTCCATCTGCGTCTTGCCCATGAAGAAGCGCTGGCGGATGATGCGCTGCTCGCGCTTGGCCAGGTGGTCGATGGCATTTTTGATGGACAGGTCGCGCACCCATTCGTCCTCGCTGACGCGGTTGTCGCGGATCTGGTCGGCCACGTAGATGGCGTCGCTGCCGTCCTGATATACCGGATCGGAGAAGGAGATCGGGTCCTGAATCGCCTCCAGCGCGAACACCACGTCCTCCTCGGGCACGCCCATCTCCCTGGCGACCTCCGCCAGCGTCGGATCCGTATTGTTGCGGGCGGACAGCGCGTCGCGGGCCTTCAGCGCCTTGTAGGCGGTGTCCCGCAGCGAGCGCGACACGCGGATGGGATTGTTGTCGCGCAGGTAGCGGCGAATCTCGCCGATGATCATGGGCACGCAGTAGGTGCTCAGGCGCACGTTCATCGTCAGGTCGAAGTTGTCCACGCCCTTCATCAACCCGATGCAGCCCACCTGAAACAGATCGTCCACGTTCTCTCCCCGGTTGTGGAAGCGCTGCAGCACGCTCAGCACCAGGCGCAGGTTGCCCTGGATCAGTTCGCGCCGGGCGTCCATGTCTCCGGCGTGGGCGCGCTCCAGCAGTTCGCGCATGGCCTCGTGGGAGAGCACCGGCAGCGAGGCCGTGTCCACCCCGCAGATTTCCACTTTGTTCAGGCTCATTTCTTCACCTCCAACGGCAGAAGTATTGCCGCGCGGCCGCCGAGGTATACAAAAATTGGCCGAAACTGGAAGGGTTTGCTATTTTGCTGGGTTCTGTGGTATAATATCGGACGGAGCGTGATACATGGGAGGGAATTCGCCATGGACCCGAGAGTGGAGAAGCTGGCGCGCACGCTGGTGTGCTATTCGACCCGCGTGGGCGCGGGCGACAACGTGCTCATCGAAGCCCGGAGCGGCGGGCGCGAACTGGTGCGTGCGCTGGTGCGGGAGGTCTACGCGGCGGGCGGCGCGCCCTTCGTGCGCCTGACCGATTCGGAGATCGAGCGCGAGCTCGCGCTGGGCTGCACCGAGGAACAGCTCGCGCTGCGCCGGGACGCGGACGCGATGCTGATGGCTAAGATGCAGGCCACCATCGGATTTTCGGCTGTGAACAACGACTCTGAGTTCTCAGACGTGCCCGCGGAGCGCGCGGAGCTGCTGGCGCGCGTGTACGACGATCCCATGTTCGACGCGATTCAGAAGAACGGCGTGCGCTGGTGCGTGCTGCGCTACCCGACCGCCGCGGCGGCGCAGGCCGCGGGCATGAGCACGGAGCGCTTCCGGGACTTCTTTTACGAGGTCTGCACCATGGACTACGCGCGCATGAGCGCGGCGATGGATCCGCTCAAGGCGCTGATGGAGCGCACGGACGAGGTGCGCATCGTCGGGCCGGGCACCGATCTGCGTTTCTCGATCGCGGGGCTGCCGGCGATCAAGTGCGCCGGGGACTGCAACATCCCCGACGGCGAGATCTACACTGCTCCCGTGCGCGACAGCGTGGAGGGCGTGATTCGCTACAACGCGCCCTCGATTCAGGACGGCTTCACCTTTGAAAACGTCGAGCTCACGTTCGAAAAGGGAAGGATCGTCCGGGCGGCGGCCAACGACGCCGCGCGCATTAACCGCGTCTTCGACATGGACGAGGGCGCGCGCTACGTGGGCGAATTCGCGCTGGGCGTAAATCCGTACATCTCGCGGCCCATGCGCGACGCACTCTTCGACGAGAAGATCGCCGGGTCGTTCCACTTCACGCCCGGCATGAGCTACGACGACTGCTTCAACGGCAACCGCTCCGCGCTGCACTGGGATTTGGTGTGCATCCAGACCCCGGAGTGGGGCGGCGGCGAGATCTGGTTTGACGGCGAACTGGTGCGCAGGGATGGGCGCTTCGTGCCCGAGGCGCTCCAGTGCCTGAATCCGGAGAATCTGAAATCATAAGGAGAAATACGAGTGGGAAAATCAAATTTCGCGGTGTTTGTGGATCTGGAAAACGTGGGCGGCAAGGAGAGCATGCTCCGCTCCATCATTGAGAAGGTCAAGATTCGCGGCGACATCCTGCTGGGCAAGGTGTACGGCTACACGGATCACTACTCCGATCTGAAGCCGGTGCTGCTATCGAACACCTTTCAGGTGGTGCCCTCGCTGCGCTACGGAAAGAACCAGAAGAACAATCTGGACATCACGCTGGTGATCGACGCGATGGAGGTGGCCTACACCAACCCGCTGATCGACAGCTTCTGCATCGTCTCCGGCGACAGCGATTACATGCCGCTGGTGGGCAAGCTCAAGAGCATGGGCAAGTTCGTGCTGGGCATCTCGCGCTCGGAGGCGGCGTCGGGCATCTTCATCAACGCCTGCAATGAGTTCGTGTTTCTGGAGACGGTGGCGGCCAAACAGCAGCCCAAGCCCCAGAAGAAGGGCGCGCGCAAGGCCGAGGACGCGGGCGACCGCGGCGGCGATCTGAACGCGCTGATCGACCAGGTGGAGACCATCGTCGAGGATCAGGAGGAGCAGGAGATGTACGCCAGCGAGCTGAAGGACACGCTGATGCGCCTGCGCCCGGACTTCAGCGAGCGCAGCTTCGGCTGCACCACCTTCGGCAAGCTCATCGCGCTGATTTCGTCCAAGTCGGACAAGCTGACGAGCTGGACGGAGGAGTCCTCGCTGATGATCGGCCTCGAGGGCGGCGGCGAGGAGGAGAAGCTCGACAGGAACAACTGGCTGCCGGCCTTCACCGCCGCGCTGGAGGGCTTCAAGAACGAGGGCTTCGACCGCGTGAATCCGTCGATCCTGAAGGCGACGATCCTGGAGGAGTACCCCGGCTTCGAGGAGAAGCAGATCGGCTTCAAGCGCTTCTCGGACGTGATGAAGGCGCTGGAGAAGCAGGGACTGCTCCGCATCGAGATGGACGACCAGCACACGATGCTGTTGAACATCTGCTAGGCGGCGGATTCGGAAATAGCCGCGCGAGAGCGGCGACCTTAGAGGCCATCGCCGAAGGGGCCGAGGCCCCGCGCAGACACGG
Source organism: uncultured Clostridia bacterium (assembly GCA_947596085.1). Classification (GTDB taxonomy): domain Bacteria; phylum Bacillota; class Clostridia; order Christensenellales; family Aristaeellaceae; genus SFTH01. The sequence goes on from CANQEW010000008.1 coordinate 25,897, forward strand.
AAGTAGAGTGGGATGTGAGGATGAGGAAGGTGTGGATCGCGCTGCTGGCGGTATTGCTGGCGCTGGTGCTTGCGGTGGGCGGGTACGCCGCCTACGTGTTCATCGACTACCACCGCCTGGAGGACGACCTGCCGCTGGAGGTCGTCCAGCGCGCAGAGGGGGCGCTCCCGGTGGGCGAGGAATTGACCGTCGCCACCTGGAACGTGGGCTTCGGCGCGTACAGCGCGGATTATTCGTTCTTTATGGACGGCGGAAAGGAGTCCCGCGCGCGCTCGAAGGAGGCGGCCCGGGACAACGTGCTGGCGGCGGCGGAGCGCCTGCGGGAGATGCAGCCCGACCTGGTGCTGGCGCAGGAAGTGGACATCGACTCCACCCGAAGCTATCACGTGGATCAGCGTGCGCTGATTGAGGAGAGCTTTCCGGGTCACAGCGCCGTGTTCGCCCAGAACTACGATTCGAGCTATCTGTTCTATCCGCTCACGGAGCCCATCGGCGCTTCGAAGAGCGGAATTCTCACGCTCTCGAACGCGCGGATCGAGGGCTCGGTGCGGCGCAGCCTGCCCGTCGAGGCGGGCTTTCGCAAGCTCCTCGACCTCGACCGCTGCTACGACGTGAGCCGCATCCCGCTGTCCGACGGCGGGGAGCTCTGCCTGTTCAATCTGCACCTGTCGGCCTACACCGCCGACGGTGGCATCGCCACCGAGCAGCTGCGCATTCTGCTGGCCGAGATGGCGGCCGAGCGCGCGGCGGGGCGCTATGTGATCGCCGGCGGCGACTTCAACAAGGACGTGTGGGGCGACACCTCTGCCGTCACGGGCATCTCCGGCGCGGATTACAGCTGGGCGCAGCCGTTCCCGACGGAGCTGCTGCCCGAGGGCTTCACGCTGGTGGACTCGCTGAACCCGGAAGATCCGGTGCCCTCCTGCCGCGACACCGGCGCGCCCTATGAAAAAGGCGTGACCTACGAGGTCACGCTGGACGGCTTCATCGTTTCGGACAATGTGGAGGTCACGGGCTGCGAGGTGATCGACACGGGCTTCGCCACGACGGATCACAATCCCGTGCGGATGACCTTCCGGCTGCGGGAGAGCTGATCGGAGAGATTGAACTGCTTTCGCGAAGCGAAGGGGTGTCCCTTTCAGGGGTACCCCTTCAAATTGTCCAAAACCTTACGATGGAGAAACTATTCCATTTCGTGTCTCGCCGCCCGGCGCGATGTCGTCCTCGCGCACGTGCTGATCCTCCCGGGGGATGGAGCGGAAAAACTGAACCGTGAAAGGGATGGAGATCGCCGCCATCAGTATGTCGCCCAGCGGCTGGGAAATCTGGATGCCCAGCAGGCCGAGGATAGGCGGCAGGATCAGTATGAAGGGAATGAAGCATACGCCGCCGCGCAGGCTGGCCAGCAGTAGCGCCCGGCCCTTCATGCCGCAGGTCTGGAACAGCATGGCCGGAGCCAGGTTGAACGCGGCGAAGATCAGGCAGGCGCTGGTGTAGCGCAGCGCGGGCGCGCCGATTTCAAGCACCTCCGGGCTGGACTGGAAGCGGCTGACGATGAACGGCGCGAAGCACAGGCTCAACCCACCCAGCGCCGCCAGAACGATCAGGTTGAGAATCAGCGTGCAGCGGAAGGCGCGGCGCAGCCGGGCGTATTTCTTCACCTGATAGTTGAAGCCCGCGACCGGCTGGAAGCCCTGGCAGATGCCGATGGCGATGGACGTGAGGAAGTTCTGCACGCGCGAGGTGATCGCCATGGCGGACACGCAGGCGTCGCCGAACGCGCCCGCGCAGTGGTTGAGGATGCCCGAGGACACGCTCATCAATCCCTGCCGGAAGAGGTTCGGGAAGCCGGTGGTGACGATGTCCGCCACGATGCGCGGATTCGTGCGCGCGAGGCTACGCGGGGAGATTTTGCTCTGGGCGTGGCGGAAAAACATGAACAGCAGCACCGCGAAGCTGATCGCCTGGCTGATGGCGGTGGAGAGGCCCGCGCCGTCCACGCCCATGCCGAAGCCGTAGATCAGGATCGGGTCGCCGATCATGTTGAGCAGGCCGCCCAGCGTGAGCCCCACCGCGCCGTAGGCGGCCTTGCCCTCGTACCGGAGCACGTTGTTGAGCACGAGGCTCGCCATCAATAGCGGCGCGGAGAGCAGTATGAACAGGCCGTACTCCCGGGCGTAGGGGAGGATGGTCTCGGTGCTGCCCATCAGGCGCATCAGCGGCGTGATGCAGGGAATGCCGATCAGCGCGACGGCGCCGCCGAGGCCCAGCGCGCCGAAGAAGCTGGTGGAGATGTAGCGCGAGGCCATGTCCACGTCCCGCTCGGCCAGCAGCCGGGAGATCACGCTGCCGGAGCCGTGGCCCAGCATGAAACCCAGCGCCTGTAAAACCGCCATCAGTGTGAACACAACGCCCACCGCGCCGCTGGCGCTCACGCCCAGCGAGCCCACGAAGTAGGTGTCCGCCAGGTTATAGACGTTGGTGATCAGCATGCTCAACACCGAGGGAAACGCGAGCTGGAGCACGAGCCGCTCCACGGGCGTCTCGGTCATTTTCTTGTAGTGTGCCTCGGCCTGGGTCATGCGCTCGCCCTCTCCTGTAAAATGTCGCATAGACATTATAGAGGAGGGGCTGTTAAGTTCTCTAGCGCGCTTTTCTTTCGGCGAAACTCATCCGAAGCGCTCACACTCGCGTGCATTGCGCAGCAAGATCACTGGTCGCCCGCGCTCTTCCGCCTCGATCCGAGGATGGGCAGCGAAGCGGCGGCCGATCCAAATTAGCGGAATGAGCAGCGCGGCGATCGGGGCGAGCGCCAACGGCCGCCGTCACTTGTGGACGACGGCTACGCCGGCGGCGGCCGCAAAAATAAAAGGGCTCCGCCATTCGACGGAACCATTTCGCAGGCGGGCGGTTTGCCGCGCGCTTACAGCAGTTCGAACGTATTCAGAATTTGCGCGGCGACGGCCATGAAGCCGGCGTCGGACTGGGGAGTGAATACCAGATTGAGCATCTTGCCGTTCAGCAGCGCGGCGCAGCAGCTCACGTCGGCCTCGGTCAGGTCGTAGACCACGAAGTCCACGCCGTTGAAGGCGTATACGCCGGAGGTCTGCGCGGACGCGGCGCGGTCGATCAGCGCCTTGAGCGCGTTCATGTCGGCGCAGTCGGTATCCCAGCTCTGGATGTAGAGCCAGCCTGCGCCCTCCGCGTCGCTCAGGCAGTAGATCACGCCCTGTTCCGCCATGTCCCCGGTGACGGGATGGTGGAGCCAGTCCTCGGGCAGCTCCAGCGCGAAGCCGTCCTCGAAACCGATCCGCACCGTTTCGGGGGCGGTGGTCTCCTCGGGGGCCGCCGTCTCGTCGGGTGCTGCCGTCTCGTCGGGCGCGGCGCTTTCCGCCGCTTCGGCGGAGACGATCTTCGTTTCCGCGGTTCGCGCGACATCCTCCGGGGCCTCTGCGGCGGCGCAGCTCCACAGCGTCAGCGCCGCAAGCAGCGCGCACAGCATCTTCTTCATGTTTCCTCCCGCCTGCCAGACTAACGCTTCCGGAAGATCCAGAACTTGCTGGCGAAGTAATTGAGTACGACGACGATGACGTTGGAGATCAGCGTGGCGATCAAATCGTTCATGCCCAGCGCGTGCACGGCGAATTCCACGAACGCCGCGTCGAATATCAGCGAGAGCACGCGCGCGGACACGAAGCTGGGCAGCTCCCGCCGCAGCGTGGCGCCGCTCCAGTCGGCGCTGTGGAACACGAATACCTTGTTCGCCCAGAAGGCGAAGCTCACGGCGGCGACCCAGGCGGCGATTTTCGCGGCGAGGATCATCGCGGCGTGATCCGGGGCGAGCCCCAGCAGCGCCGCCACGCCGCGGCTGAACGCGAAGTAGACGACGTAATTGACGACGGTCGTCAGCACGCCCACCACGCCGTAAACGAAGATTTCCCGAAAGCGGTCGCTCTTCAACAGTGCCCGCAGCTTTTGCATGGCACACACCTCCCACTCAATTACTGGTATTATAACATTCCGCGCGCATGGGGTCAATCGAATCGAAGATTTGTCGAAAGCGCGTCCAATTTTGGGCAAAATATGGAAGAGTGGCGGAGGCCCGCTCCGCCGCTAGAGGATGCGCCGCGCCCAGGAGTAGGTGCGGTAGTAGTAGCTGTTGCTTCCGCTGCCCAGGCTGCTGATGATCACCTTGCCGCCGCCCGAGGAGGCGTGAATGAACTGGCCGCCGCCCAGATAGATGCCCACGTGGTCGCAGGCGTCGTCATCGTTGGTGACGGTGTTGAAGAACAGCAAATCGCCCACCTTTAAATCCGCCTTGCTGCTAATCTTCTTGTAACGCTCATCGTAGCCCTGGCTGTACGCCGTGCGCTTCAGGGATACGCCCGTCGCGTTTTTGAACACGTAGTAGACGAAGCCGGAGCAGTCGAAGCCGTCGGGGGACTGGCCCGTGTAGACGTAGGGCACGCCCAGATACTTCTTCGCGAGCGTCACGACCTTGACGATGGCGTCGCTCTCCTCCTCCTGGATCTTGCTGGTGGCGAAGTAGGCCGCGGGTGCGTAGCCGAAGGAGGAACCGCTCTTCACGCGATACCACTTGCGGTCCTCGCTGACGGCCACGCCGGTGACCTCGGCGTTGATTGCCAGCGTCGCGAGCACCGCTGCGGAGGTCTGGGGTTTGCGGTAGACCTTCGCGCCGTCCGCCTGGGCGTAGAGCTTCGCGCTGTAGCCGTTTGGATTCTCCGCGCTGACCGACCCCGCGGCGCAGTAGCCCACCGTGCCCTGAGAGTTGACCACGCGCGCCCATTCGCCGCTCTTTCCGGTGCAGGTCATGGTTTCGCCGAAGCACATCGCGCCCAGCGACTTCGCGCTTGCGCTGGGGGAGGCGTACACGGTCAGCAGCGTGGGCAGGACGTACACGGTCACGGGGGAGATCTCCTCGATCTGCGAACCGTCGTCGACCTTCTTTTCGGACAGCTCCGTCACGGGGACGTAGGCGTAGCTTCCGCCTCCCAGATCGACGCGCGCCCAGCGCTCGTCGGAAGAGACGCACACCACCATCAGGCTCGCGTTCTGCGCGACGGTACGCACGACGCTCGCGCCGGATTTGGGCTTGGCGTAGAGCTTGACGCTCTTGTCCTTGGCATAGCAGGGGCGGTTGAGCGCGTTGGGATTCCGATCCGTCAGGCCGGCGCTGGCGCAGTAACCAATCGCGCCGGCGGAATTGCGCACCTTCGCCCAGCCGTCCGCCGCGCCGATCAATTCCAGGGACTGCCCCAGATACATGTTGCCCATCCCCTTGGCGCTCGCGGACGCGGCGGCATAGACGGGCAGCACGGCGGCGGTCACGTAGACGGTGCGTATCTCGAACGGCGCTTCCTCCTCCGGTTCCGCCTCGGCGGAGACGTACTTCGACTGAATGTAGGCGTAGTAGCTTCCGCTCTTGAGCCGGTACCACGCGCCGTCGGGCGTGACGGCCACGGCGGTGTAGGACGAGCCCTTCTTGAGCTTCGCCCATACGGCGGCGCTCGCGGAGGGCTTTTTGTGGACGGGCGCGTCGGCGGTTTTGATGTAGACTGTTTGCGAGAGTGTGTTGGGATCGGAGGCGGAGAGGCCGGCGGCCTTGCAGTAGCCCGTGGCGCCGGCGGAGTTGCGCACCATCGCCCAGCTTCCGCTGACGGCCGCGCAGGTCAGGCTCTGGCCGTAGTAGGCGCTGCCCATGGACTTGGAACTCGAGGACGCCTTCGCGTAGACCGGGAGCGCGGTTTGAACCACGTAAACCTTGCCGCTGAGCCCGCCGGAGGGCGCGGGCGAAGCTTCCGGCGCGGGGGTCGCGCCGGAGGAGATGGACAGGCGCTTCGCCTGCACGTAACCGTAATACTTGCCGTTCTTCAGGCGCACCCAGGCATTGTCCCGCGTCATCGCTACGGCGGTGTAGGTCGAATCCTTTTTGAGTTTCATCCACACGTCCGCGTCGGTGGAGGGCTTCTTGTAGACGGGGGTGTTCGCCGCGGTGATGCGGGCGGAGATGTTGATGTTGTTGGGGTCGGAATTCGAGAGGCCGTCGGAGCGGCAGTAGCCCGTCGCACCCGCGCCGTTTTGCACCTTGGTCCACTCGCCGCTCGCGGAGACGCGCGTCATGCTCTCGCCGTAGGACATGGTTCCCAGGCGCTTGGACGACTCGGAGGCGGATTTGTAGACGCTGAGCGTGTTCGACACGACGTACACGGTCGCGCCCGCGGCCCGCGCGCGCGGAGACGCGCAGGGAAGGTCACCCCAGAGCACGCACAGCGCCAGGGCCAAGGCGATCAGCCGCTTCATCATCTGCATCCCTCCGACCGTGGCCGCGCAGAGTGACAGCCATCCAAAATATACCATGTTATATTATCATTATAAAAAAGCCCCCGCCGGGAATCAATCGGCGCGGGCAAAATCGGCGCGATAAAAGCTGGACAAAGCCGGAACAATAATGTGACGCGGAGCGTGCGCTCCGCGTCGGCTGTCATGGATCGAAGGGGAAAAGGTTTCGCGGGGAATCAGGCCCGCGCGAAGCCGAGGCTTCCCAGGAAGCGGAGCACGCCGGCGTCGCCGTCCGGGGTCTGCTTGTAGACGCCGGCATCCGCCAGCACCTGCGCGCACTTCTCGGCCAGCCCCGCGCGCAGCGCGGCCTCGGCCGCCTCGGGCGAGAGCTTCGTCCCGTGCCGAGCGGCCAGCTCGCGAATCCAGGGGTAGTGCTTCGAGAGCGGAGAGTCCGCCTCCGGCGCGGCGTCGATGGAAGTGGCGCCGGTCAGGTAGTCCTCCAGGCCCTTGAGCTCGCCCACCAGGCGGCCTGGCAGGATGAACAGGCCCATCACCTCGATCAGACCGATGTTCTCCTTCTTGATGTGGTGCAGCTCGGCGTGGGGGTGGAACAGCCCCAGCGGATGTTCGGGCGTGGTGCGGTTGTTGCGCAGCACCAGGTTGAGGCGATATTTGCCGCCCTCCATGCGGGCGATGGGGGTGATGGTGTTGTGTGGCGCGCCGTCCGTCTCGGCGTAGATTTCGCAGGCGGGATCCGACCAGCCTCGCCACGCGGCGAGCACCCGGTCGGCCAGATCGGTGAGCGCTTCGCGGTCTTCGCCGCGCAGCGCGACGCAGGTCATCGGCCAGTCTGCCACCCATGCTTCGATCCCCGGCACGGGGGAGCTCAGCGCGATGCGCACGCCGGCGCGGTCCATCGGGAATATGTGGCCGCCGCCCTGGAAGTGGTCGTGGGAGAGGATCGAGCCGCCCACGATGGGAAGATCTGCGTTTGACCCCATGAAGTAGTGGGGAAACTGCTCCACGAAGTCCAGCAGCCGCACAAAGCTGCCCCGGTCGATCTTCATGGGGATGTGCTCGCGGTTGAGGGCGATGCAGTGCTCCGGGTAGTAGGCGTAGGGCGAATACTGCAAGTACCACGGCGCGCCGCCCAGCGTCACGGGCACGATGCGGTGGTTTTGCCGGGCGGGGAAGCCGACGCGGCCGGCGTAACCGGGGTTCTCGATGCAGAGCATGCACCGGGGATAGCCCGTCTGCTTCGCGCTGCGCGCCGCGGCGATGTCCCGGGGATCCTTCTCCGGCTTGGAGAGGTTGATGGTGATCTCCAGTTCGCCGCAGGGGGAGTCGTGGCGGAACGCGACGTTTTTCGCGATGCGGTCCACGCGGATGTAGTCCGCGTCGCGGCACATCTTGTAGAAGTAGTCGGTGGCGGCTTTCGGCCCGGCCTCGGCGCGAAGCTGCGCGAAGCGCTCGCGCACCTGCGCGGGATGGGGCGTCAACGCGCCCATGAGCTTTGCGGTGAACAGGTCACGCGCCTCGCCGCTGTCGGAGAACAGCCCCATCCGCGCGCCCAGCTCGGCCAGCGGATCGAGAATCGGCGTGGCCGTTTCAGGCGCGGCCGCGTGCGGGTGGCGCTCGCCATCCGGCGCATCCATCGAGAAGATCTCCAGCAGGCGGTTGAAGGTGAAGACCCGGTCCTCCGCCTCGATGAGCCCCTTGTCCTCGGCAAAATCCAAAAGCGCGTGCAAAAGCCGCGTGACATCCTTCGTCATGTCCGTACCCCTCCGTCCATTTCTTACCTCCATTATGCGCGGATTCGCGGGCGCTGTCAAGCGCGGGCGGGGAAAAATCGAAAATCCCTTGCACAATCCGACAAATTGGGTTACAATACAATCAGAGAAATGTGCCCGATGAAAATGGAGGGAAACCATATGGATGTCAAAGCCGTATTTGAAAGGAATTCCGAGCGCCTGAACAAGCTCTACGGAGGCGTCGATCAATATCCGCGCTATCGCGCGCTGGCGGAGGACTTCCGCGCGCGCTTCGGCCGGGAACCGGAGATGTTCGTTTCCGCGCCGGGGCGCACGGAGGTCATCGGCAACCACACCGACCACAACCGCGGGCGCGTGCTGGCAGCGGCGGTGAATCTGGATACCGTGGCGGCGGTCGCGCCGGCCGCGGGGAGCGTCGTGCGGCTCTACTCCGCCGGATATGACGAGCCCTTCGTGGTGGATCTGGCTGACCTGAGCGTCCATCCCGAGGAGCGGGAGACGACCTCCGCGCTGATTCGCGGCGTGGCGGCGAAACTGAAGGAGCTGGGCTATGCCATCGGGGGCTTCGACGCGCAGGTGCACAGCACCGTGTTCAAGGGCAGCGGGCTCTCGTCGTCGGCGGCCTTCGAGGTGATGCTGGTGGCGGCCTTCGACGCGCTCTACAACGGCTGGACGGTGGACGCCAAACTGAACGCCCGCATCTCCCAGTACGCAGAGAACGCCTACTTCGGCAAACCCTGCGGCGTGATGGATCAGTCCGCCAGCGCCGTGGGCGCGCTGGTGAGCTTCGACTTCGCGCCCGAACTGCCCGACGTCGAGGCCATCGCCTGCGACTTCGGGGAGAAGGGGTATGATCTGTGCGTGGTTTCCGCCGGCGGCGAGCACGGCAATCTGACCGCGGAGTACGCCGCGATTCCCGGCGAGATGAAGCAGGTGGCGAAGGCGCTGGGGCGGGAGGTGCTCATGGACGTGACGCCCGAGGAGCTGATGGCCGCCGTGCCGCAGCTCAAGGGCAAGGTGAGCGACCGCGCGATCCTGCGCGCCTTCCACTTCGTGGATGAAACACGGCGCGTGACCGAGGCCGTGGCGGCGCTCAAACGGGACGACTTCCCTGCCTTCCTGGACTGCCTGGTGCGCTCGGGTGAGAGCAGCTGGAAGTTGCTGCAGAATCTCTACGTTCCCGGAAGCGACAACGAGGAGCTTCCGCTGGCGCTGGAGATGAGCCGGAGGATGCTCGAGGGCAGGGGCGCTTGGCGGATCAACGGCGGCGGCTTCGCGGGCACGATCGTGGCCGTAGTGCCAAAGGATTGGATGCCTCGCTATGCCGCGGCGATGGACGCCGCGTTCGGCGCGGGCGCGACCACGATTTTGAGCGTCCGCCCCGAGGGCGTGGTATCCATTCGATGAAATACCTGACCCGCTCGGAGGCGGACACCCGCGCCCTGGCCGCGCGCTTCGCCGAATCGCTGCGTCCCGGCGACTGCGTGCTGCTGCGCGGCGATCTGGGCGCGGGCAAGTCGGTGTTCGTGCGCGGCGCGGCCCGGGCCCTGGGCGTGCGCGGCGCGATGCCCAGCCCGACGTTCACGCTGATGATTCCCTACGAGGGCGACGTGCGCGTCGTCCACTTCGATCTCTACCGCCTGAGCGACCCGGAGGAGTTCTACGCCGCCGGACTGGACGAGTTTGTGGGTGGCGACGCGATCGCGCTGATCGAGTGGCCGGAGATGGCGGAGCTCGATCCCGAGGGCGCGATTCATGTGCGCATCTCGCGCAGCCCGCTGGGCGACGAGGCGCGGGAGATCGAGATCGACGGGGAATTTCCGCGGCTGGCGGATTGGAGGATGGAAGCTTGATTATCGTTGGGATCGACACCTCCGGCCCGGCGGCGAGCTGCGCGGTGCTGCGCGACGGCGCGGTGGCCGAACTGGTCGCCATGAACCGGGGGCTGACCCACTCGGAGACGATCATGCCCGCGCTGGATGCCGCCATGGCAGGCGCGGGGCTGCGCTGCTCGGACGTGGACTGCTTCGCCGCGGTGGCGGGGCCAGGTTCGTTCACGGGCGTGCGCATCGGTGTGTGCGCGGCCAAGGGGCTGGCCCACGCCTGGAACAAGCCTGTGGCGCGCGTGGACGCGCTGGAGGCGCTGGCGATGAATTTCGCTCATTTTGACGGACTGGCCTGCCCGATTCTGGACGCCCGGCGGGGGCAGGTGTACTGCGCCGCCTTTGACATGCGAAGCGGCCTGCCCGAGCGCGCGCTTCCCGACGCGGCGATGGAGCTCGGCGCGTTTCTGGAACTTCTGCCGAAGGACCGCCGGCTGGCGTTTCTGGGCGACGGCCTTCGCGCGCACGAGGAGAAAATCCGCAAGCTTCTGCCGGAGGCGGCGATCGCTCCCGCGAACCTGCGCGATCTGCGCGCGGACGCGGCCTGCCTGCTGGCGGCGGCGCGCGCGGACGAGTGGATGGAGGCCCGGGCGCTGACGCCCATCTATCTGCGCGCGCCCCAGGCCGAGCGCGAGCGGGCGCGGCGGCTGCGCGAAGCGGAGGGAAGCGGACGTGGGTGAGATCACGGTGGGACTGATGACCGCGGCGGACGTGGACGCGGTGCACGAGATCGAGGTGGCGAGCTTCGCCACGCCCTGGTCGCGGGAGACGATACTGCACGACGTGGAGGAGAACCAGTGCGCGCGCTACGTGGTGGTGCGCGAGGACGGCCGCGCCATCGCCTACGCGGGCGTGTGGTTCATCCTGGACGAGGGCCACATCACCAACATCGCCGTGCGCCCGGACCGCCGGGGCATGGGCTACGGCGAGATGGCCGCACGGGCGATGATTCAGCTCGCCGCCGATTCCGGCATGAACTGGATGACGCTGGAGGTGCGCCGGAGCAACGCCGCCGCGCAGGCGCTGTATCACAAGCTGGGCTTCATCGACGTCGGCTATCGGAAGCGCTACTATGAGAACCGGGAGGATGCGCTCATCATGGCGCTGGAACAGCTGCCGGAGGGGCATCCGGAGGACGATCCGTTGCTGGTCGTGGAGAATCCGGATTCCCAGTGAAAGGGAAGCGCGCCGGCAATCGTTGAAATCTTCTATAAATCCATGCCGGCGGAGGTTGGATCGGAGGCATTATGCTGTATACGGTGGTTCGGATACTGGTGATCGCGATTGGCTGCACGCTCTCGGGCGTGCGGGCAATGCACATGCTGCAGGAGGAACGCTACCAGATGCCCCAGCTGCGGCGGGAGCTGCGCCGCCATCGCGATCTGCTGACGTGGACGAACATTTCCATCGCGGCGGGTGCGACGGTGGTAAACTGGTACATGCCGGTGGTTTTCTCGCTGTTCATGCAGCAGGCAGCGATGCGCGAAACGCTGTGCAGCTGGCTGACGCTGGCGCTGTTTGCCGGCGCGACGGTCTTCGCGTGGTTCCAGAAGCGGCGCATTCCGCTGAAGAAGGAATTTAACCTCTCCCAGCGCATGAGCCGCCTGCTGGGAGTGACGTTTGCGCTGAACCTGCTGGGCACGACGATTTTGCATATGCTGACGCTTTCGCCGTATCTGATGTTCGCGGCGTCTGACTACGTGGTGGTCGGGGCCGCATTTATCATCAGCCCCATCGAAAACCGCATCAATGCGCGCTACTATCGCGCCGCCCGCCACAAACTGCTGGAGCACAAGGGGCTGATTCGCATCGGCGTGTCCGGCAGCTATGGTAAGACCGAGACCAAGCTCATCCTCAAGTCGATCCTTGCCGAGAAGTACAACGTTCTGGTTACGCCGCCGAGCTTTTCCTCGGCCATGGGCGCGTCCCGCGTCATCAACGAGCGGCTGACGAAGAAGCACGAGGTATTCATCGCCGAGCTGGGCGCGCAGAAGAAGGGTGAGGTGCGCGAGATCGCCCGGATCATTCGTCCCAAGTATGGAATCGTCACCTGCGTCGGCCCGGCGCATCTGGACAGCTTCGGCTCGCTGGAAGCCGTGGCGCAGGCCCAATACGAGCTGATCCAGTGCCTCCCCAAGAGCGGCGAGGCGTTCTTCGGCGCGGATGGCGGGTTCGGCGACCGGCTCTACGGGCTGTGCCCGATGGAAAAGTACCGCGCCGCGCTCGGCGATGTGGAGGATTGCTACATGCGCGCCGAGCATGTGGAGACCGGAGTCAGAGGCACGCGCATGGAGCTGATCTGCGCGGATGGTGAACGTGCCTGGATGCAGACCCGGCTTCTGGGCGACTATGCCGCGCGCAACATCGCGCTGGCCGCGGCCGTGGCGCGCCGGATGGGCATGAGCATGGACGAAATCAAGACAGGGGTGGAAAAGATTCTGCCCATTCACGGCCATCTGCAGCTCGTACCCGGTGAGATCAATCACATCGACGATTCGCTCAATACCCTGCCCGAGGGCGCAGCGGAGGCGTTGCGCGTGCTGTCCGAGTTCCCCGGCAGGCGCATCGTGGTGACGGCGGGCCTTACGGAACTGGAATCGGGTGCGGCGGATGCCAACTACCAGCTCGGCCTGCAGATCGCCTCCTGCGCGGACTACGCCTTCCTGATCGGCCCCGAGCAGACGCGCCAGGTGCTGCGCGGCATCAACAAGGGGGAGAGCATTCCCGGCTCGTCCATCCGCGTGGTGCGCGAACCGGAGGACGCGCTCGCGCTGCTGCGCGAGGTCGCGGAGCCGGACGACAGCGTGCTCTACGAGGGAATCAATCCCGAGGAGTACGCGGAGGAGTAGAATGCGCGATGGACAGCCGCTCGAACGGGCGGCCGCGTTTTTTCGATTTTCTTACATTTACCGCTTGCATTTTTGACATGGGCGCGCTATAATAGTCAAAGATGGTCAAAATAAAGCTTTGACCGTGGAAGGAGGCGATGCCTGTGGCACAGCTGAGCGACGCCATCGAGCGCTTCATCAAGGAGCTGATGAGCGAGGATCAGCACGTCGAGCTGCGCAGGAACGAGCTGGCGCAGCACTTCGGCTGCGCGCCCTCGCAGATCAACTATGTGCTGGCGACGCGCTTTTCGGTGGATCATGGCTATCTGATTGAATCCCGGCGCGGCGGCGGCGGCTATGTGCGCATCGTGCGGATGCGCGCGCGCCAGGAGGGCAACCTTTTGGATGCGCTGATCAAGCGCGTGGGCAATTCCATCGACGAGGAGACGGTCAACGCCATCATCCAGCACCTGCGCGACTGCGAAATCGTGACCGAAAACGAAGCTTCCCTGCTGCGCGCGGCCACGGGGCGCAACGCGCTGGCGCTGCCAGTGAGCGGCAAGGACGTGCTTCGCGCCGCGGTGTTTAAAAATATGCTGATTCAGGTGTTCCGAAACGCCGAGGGAGGTGTCTGAATGATGATGTGCGAAGATTGCGGCGTGAATCCCGCCGTTTTCCACTTTGTAACCATCCGAAATGAGGAAAGAACCGAGCGGAATCTCTGCCCGGCCTGCATGGCAAAATACAAGCGGCAGCTGCCCGGCCTCGACATCAAGGATCTGGCGGGCATATTGAACCACCTGATCGACGGCGGGCGCGGCGAGCGCGAGGAGATTGCCCCCGAGGTCGCGGCGATCACCTGCGAGCAGTGCGGCATGACCTACGGCGAGTTCAAGAAGGGCGGCATGGTGGGCTGCGCCAAGTGCTACGAGGCCTTCCGCGAGCCGATGACGGCGCTCTTGCAGCGCATTCACGGCAACACCCAGCATGCCGGCCGCATCCCCGGCGGTGCGCACAGCGGCACCTCCATCCGCATGAACATCGACCGCCTGAAGCAGCAGCTTCAGAAGGCCGTGGCCGCTGAGGAGTACGAGCAGGCCGCGCGCTACCGAGACGCGATTCGCTCGCTCACGGCGCAGCTCGAACAGCGGGAGCGCAACATCAACGTGCCGCCGCCAGAGCGCATTGGAAACGGCGCCGACGGAGAGGGGGCGGACTTCCATGCGTGAGTACGTGAGCGCGCCCGATCAGGACGTCGTCATCTCCAGCCGCGTGCGGCTGTCCCGCAACTATGAGGATCTGCCCTTCTCGCCCAAGCTCACTCCCGAGTACGCCGAGGAGGTCGTCGACCGCACGGCGCGCTCCGTGTTCAGCAGCCGAAATGGCGCATCGTTCATGCTGCTCAAGATGCGCGAATTGGAGGACGACGCCCGCAGCCGGCTGGTGGAGCACCACCTGATCTCCTACGACCTGCTCAAGTACGCCGGGCGCTCGGCGGCGATGGTGTCCTCGGCGGGCACGATCTCCGTGATGATGTGCGAGGAGGATCACGTGCGCTTCCAGGGACTGCTTCCGGGCCTGCAGCTCGAGCGCAGCGCGGAGATGGCGCTGGGGCTCGACGAGAAGGTGGGAGACGACCATCCCTACGCCTTCGACAGCCAGTGGGGCTTTCTGACCGCCTGCCCGGCGAACACGGGCACCGGCCTGCGCGCCTGTGTGATCCTGCACCTGCCGGCGCTGGTCGCGGCGGGGCAGATGGGCGCGGTGATGCAGTCGGTGGCGAAGCTGGGCCTGAACATCCGCGGGCTGTACGCCGCCGGTTCGGAGGCGCAGGGGCAGCTGTACCAGATGAGCAACGTGGCGACCCTGGGGCGCAGCGAGGAGGACGTGATCCGCTCGCTCGCGGTGGCCACGGAGGAGATCGCCGGCCACGAGCGCGCCATGCGTGAAAACGCCGAGAAGCGCGACATGCTGCAGCTGCAGGACGCGCTGATGCGCTCCTGGGGCGAGACCATGGAGGCGCGGCTGATGAGCACGAAGGAATTTATGAAGCGCTATTCGGATATCCGCTACGCGGCGAGCCTGGGCTATCTGCATTTGCCGATCCCAGCGCTGGACGTGCTGATGATGGATCTGCAGCCGGGGTCGTTGGGCGTGCGCGCCGGGCGGCTGATCGGCGAGCGCGAGGGCGAAATTCTGCGGGCGCAGACCCTGCGAGAGGAATTAAAGGCCCTGTCCAAGGAAGAATAAACCCGGAGGAAACATTATGGCTTATTTCGCAAAATTCACCGAGCGCGGCCAGCGCGCGCTGATCAACGCCCAGAACGAGGCTAAGATGCTGGGCCGCAGCTACGTGGGCACCGAGCATCTGCTGCTGGGCGTGCTCACCGACCCCGGCGCGGCCGCCGGCGTGCTGCGGGGCGTGACGCTGGACGCCGCGCGCGAAGAAATTATCAACATCCTCGGCCGCGGCGCCGACGCGGTGGACGGCAAGCAGATGGTCTACACGCCGCGCACCAAGAAGGTGGTGGAGCAGAGCGTGCGCGAGGCGCGGGAGCTCAAGCAGAACTATGTGAGCGTGGAGCACATCCTGCTGGCGCTGATGCGCGAGCGCGAGGGCGTGGCGGCGCACGTGCTGATCAAGATGGGCCTGGATCTCAACAAGGCGCGCGAGGAGCTGTTGCACATCCTGAGCGGCGCCGAGGAGGGCGACCCCTCCGCTGAGGAGCGGGAGACGCCGATCCTCGACCAGTTCTCCCGCGACCTGACCGCGTCGGCGCGCGCCGGCGAGCTCGACCCAGTGATCGGCCGCGAGAAGGAGATCGAGCGCATCGTGCAGATCCTCTCCCGCCGCCGCAAGAACAATCCGGTGCTCATCGGCGAGCCGGGCGTGGGCAAGTCGGCCATCGTCGAAGGCTTGGCGCAGCTGATCGTCGAGGAGAACATCCCCGAGATTTTGCGCGGGCGGCGCGTGGTGTCGCTGGATCTGGCAGCCATGCTGGCGGGCGCGAAGTACCGCGGCGAGTTCGAGGAGCGCCTCAAGAACGCCATGGGCGAGATCAAGAAGGCCGGCAACGTCATCATGTTCATCGACGAGCTGCACACCATCGTGGGCGCGGGCGCTTCCGAGGGCGCGATCGACGCGGCGAACATCCTGAAGCCCATGCTGGCGCGCGGCGAGATCCAGTGCATCGGTGCGACCACGCTGAGCGAGTACCACAAGCACATTGAGAAGGACGGTGCGCTGGAGCGGCGCTTCCAGCCGGTGCAGGTGGGCGAGCCGACCCGGGAGGAGTCCATCGCGATCCTGGCGGGTCTGCGCGACCGCTATGAGGCGCACCACCGCGTGCGCATCACCGACGAGGCCATTCGCGCGGCGGTGTACCTGTCCGACCGCTATATCTCGGACCGCTGCCTGCCCGACAAGGCCATCGACCTGATCGACGAGGCGGCCTCGCGCGTGCGCATCCACGCCTTCACCGCGCCGCCGGACATGAAGGAGCAGCAGGCGAAGCTCACGGCGCTCAACAAGGAGACCGAGGAGGCCGTGGCCAACGAGGACTTCGAGACCGCCGCCAACCTGCGCGACAAGAAGAAGGAGCTGCAAAACGAGATGCAGCTGCGCAGGAGCGCCTGGGAGCAGCGGCTGAACTCCAAGATGGAGACCGTGGGCGAGGAGGAGGTCGCGCAGATCGTTGCGCTGTGGACGGGCGTGCCCGTGAGCAAGCTCACCCAGGACGAGGCGCAGCGGCTGATTCACCTGGAGGAGACGCTGCACCGGCGCGTGGTGGGCCAGGAGGAGGCCGTGGCGGCGGTGTCGCGCGCCGTGCGCCGCGCGCGCGCGGGGCTGAAGGACCCGAACCGGCCCATCGGCTCGTTCATTTTCCTGGGCCCCACGGGCGTTGGCAAGACCGAGCTTTGCAAGGCGCTGGGGGAGGCGCTGTTCGGCGACGAGGACAGCCTCATTCGCATCGACATGTCCGAGTACATGGAGAAGCACTCGGTGTCGCGCATGATCGGCTCGCCACCGGGCTACGTGGGCCACGAGGAGGGCGGACAGCTCACCGAGAAGGTGCGCCGCAAGCCCTACGCCGTGATTTTGTTCGATGAGGTGGAGAAGGCGCATCCGGATGTGTTCAACGTGCTGTTGCAGATCCTCGAGGACGGGCGGCTCACCGACGGCCAGGGGCGCGTCGTGGACTTCAAGAACACCGTGATCGTGATGACCAGCAACGCCGGCGCGCACACGCTGCGCAAGCAGCGCTCCATGGGCTTCGGCGGCGGCGACGACGCGCAGAAGACCTACGAGGACATGAAGGAGAACATCATGGGCGAGGTGCGCCAGATCTTCCGGCCCGAGTTCTTGAACCGCGTGGACGAGATCATCGTGTTCCACGCGCTGACCGAGGCGGAGATCGACCAGATCGCGCGCCTGCTGCTCAACCAGGTCTGCGCGCGGCTCACCGAGCGCGGCATCGAGCTTCAGGTGGGCGAGGAGGCGCTCAAGCTCATCTCCAAGGCGGGCTACGATTTGAAGTACGGCGCGCGCCCGCTGCGCCGAGCCATCCAGCGCATGGTGGAGGACGCGCTGAGCGAGGAAATTCTCTCCGGCGGCGTGCGCCTGGGCGATAAAGTGCTGGCCAGCGTGGAGGACGATAAGCTGAAATTCACCGCCCTGCCGCCTGCGGAGCTCGCGCAACTGGAGCCCGCCGGGGTGGAGTGATCGACCGAAGGAACGCGGAGAGCCGCCGCTTGCGACGGCTCTCCGTTTTTTATATTTTTTTCGGCGGCGAGAAGAAAAAGCTGGCCCGGCCGGTCTAATCAATGTAAACGGTTCGAACGGTTTGCGGATGTGAGGTGAGGCGCTTGGACAGGGCGGAGTTTTCGCGGCGAGTGCTGGCGATGGAGGATCGGCTGTACCGCGTGAGCTTCGGCATACTGCGCGATTCTCAGGATCGGTGCGACGCGGTGCAGGAGGCGGTCCTTCGCGCATGGTCGTCCGTGGAGAAGCTGCGCAGGCCGGAGTACTTCGAAACCTGGCTCACGCGCATTCTCATCAACTGCTGTTACGACGTCGTCGAGGCCCGGGGAGGCGGGGTGCCGCTGGACGCGGTTCCGGAGCCGACCGCGCCGGAGACGGCGAATCCCGAACTGCGCGAGGCGATTCGCGCGCTCGACCCAAAGCTGCGGCTGCCGCTGGTGCTGCATTACGTGGAGGGCTATAAGCTGCGGGAGATCGCACGAATGCTGGATGTGCCCGAGAACACCGTGGCCACGCGGCTGTCGCGAGCCAGAAAAAAGCTGCGGGAACTGCTGACGGAGGGGGATCTGCAATGAAGCGCGAGGATTGGCGGAGCGCCATCGGCGGCGCGGACGAGGAGTTCCACCGGCAGCTGCTCGCGGCGCTGGACGGATTGGAGGAAAAGAAAGTGAAGAATCGACATAAGTATTCGGCGCTGCTGATCGCGGCGATTGTGATGGCGCTGCTGGCGGGCGGCGCGTATGCCGCCGCCAGGCTGGGCGTATTGGATTACTTCGAGAGATTCGCGGAGCCCATCGTGCCGCTGGAGGGCGCGGAGGAATTGGTGGACACCGGCCTGGGAACGGTGGAGAACGAGCTGGTGAAGATGACGGTGGAGGAGTTGGCCTTCGACGGCCGCAGCGCCGTAGTGCAGCTCTGCTTCACGCCGAAGCAGCCGGAGAAGTACGCGCTGGGAAGCGACATGATGGAGTTCGAGCCGATGGACGTCTACGAGACCGAGACGGTGGAGGAGGAAGGCGGAGCCTGGGAATGGGAGCGCGTGCTGCGCCGCAAGGACGGCAGGCAGGAGGTCAACTGTCGGGCAAACATCACGCTGACGGACGAGGCAGGGCACGAGATTTGGATTGATAGCTGGATCGAGGGCGGCCTGCGCGAGGACGGCAGCATCGTGATCCAGGGCGAAGGCACCGGCGAGGAGGCGCTGAGCGGGGAAGTTACGCTGCAAGTGGAGCCGTATTCGATCGTGCTGGAGGATTGGGACGAGGAGAAGAATGAGCGGCCGAGCACGCGGGTGCCCATCGACGCGCTCGTCGTTCCGATCGAGCGAAGGGACGTGCAGATGGAGTATTCGCTGATTCCGCAGGGCAAACTGGAGCGGGTGGAGATCGTCTCCGCAGAGCTGCGCCTGACGCCCCTGCTGGGCTATCTGAGCGTGGAGTATAAGTACGATTCGTTGCCGGACGAGGACATGGGCATCGACTTCCACGTCTATGATGCAGACGGCGAACGCGTAGCCGTGCAGGGGGGAAGCCGGTCCGAGGTGGGCGACGCCTGGCGGCTGCAGCTGGAGATTCAGTCCTTCGATGAGGTGCCGGATAAATTTTACCTCGAACCGAAGGTGATCGGTGAGGATAAGACCCTCGGCAAAATCGAGTGCGACGTGGTCGAGGCGGATTCCTGTTCAGTGGGCAGCGGGAAGGCGAAAGGTTAGGAAGAGAAAGCGATGCTGCGCATTTAGCGCGGCAGCAGAGGGGAAGAATCGTCAAACTAAGTACAACAGTTTGAGAGTTTGAGTTCCCATAAATCCGCAGGAGAAGGGAAGTTTAAGACCTTGCGAGGCCTGGCGTTAAGAAGCGCCAGGTTTCGTTTTAGGGTGGCAGTGCGGCAGTATTCAAGATTTTCTGTAAAGTAAGGAACCGCGACACGCAAATGATTTCCGGAGTCAGTGGTCAGAGCCAGCAGGGAACCGCAAACGCAGCCACCGCGACAGCGGCCTGGCCCTGGCAGGTTGCCCGGGGAAATGCGAAAATGGATGACCGACCCGAAGACATTGAAGCCTGTGATTCCCATCGCCGTCGGTAAAGACAGCATAGCATTTCCCCGATGTTCTGTCAAGGCTGGCGTCGATTGACGCTGGCCTGCAGGCATCCTGCCCGGCACTCAGCCGAATTCCGGCTCAGTTTCGGCTCGGCCTGCCGGGATACATGATATTCAACTCCGCGTAGACCTGCCCCCAGTTCCGAACGGACAGGGTCCTCTTTTTCGTAAGTTCCCAGGTCGCAAGGTAGAGCGCCCTGGCGAGAGCCGTAGCGTTGGGAAAGACCGTCCGGCCACGATTCAACCGGCGAAAGCCGCTGTTCAGGCAACACCGCACAGTAAGGTGGGAGGTTGGAAACCCGAAGGGTTTCCAAGTCGGCCTTTCGCCGACCGGCTCGGTCGAATCGAAGATTCGAGCGATCCGCCTCGGCAGGCGAATGAGTTTTTCGTCAGATGTGCTTGCAAATTTCGCAGGCTTGCTGGTTGCAAGTCAAGAAATTTGCAAGTGCAGATGGCGGAAAAGGCATCCCCTGAT
This sequence comes from uncultured Clostridia bacterium, assembly GCA_947596085.1. Lineage (GTDB taxonomy): Bacteria > Bacillota > Clostridia > Christensenellales > Aristaeellaceae > SFTH01. Next base: position 46,014 of record CANQEW010000008.1, read on the forward strand.
GCGCCGCCGTTCTGTACGGTGTTGCCTGAAGACTCTCTATGGCATTGGTGGTGTACATGACCTTCCGGGCGGTCTGGGAGAACTTGAACATGGGGCTGATGCAGTCCCAGTTGGCGCTCCAGCGCTTCATGCTGCCGGGATACTTGGTCTCCCATGCCGTTCTGACCTCGTCCAGGCAGGCCAGGGCGGTCTGTTCGTCCGGGGCGTGGTAGACCGTCTTGATGTTCCGCTTCTCTTCACTCATCCCGTTTTTCCTTTTTCTGCCCATACGTTTCCCTCCTGTGATGTCTCTGTTCTATCACAGTCCCTTGTCTTTTACAGAAAATGTTGAACAGGCTCGGAAAGGTGAAGCCAGCGATTTCGAAAGTTTCATCGAAAATGTCGTTCGTTTTTGTATCAATTCCCATAAGGGAATGGTGAAGATTCAATGAAAAAGTTACAGGGGAGTTTGACTGGAGTGTATCAATTCCCATACAGGAATGGTGATGACAAGACTGACGCTACGTTTGCACTTCTTGCAACAGTATCAATTCCCATAAGGGAATGGTGAAGAACAGCAAAATGACTATTTTCATATATATTATATTGCAAAATGGGTCCAAAAGTCAAGTGTTTTGGAATGTTTTGCAGAACATGATTTTTTGGGCAGTTCCCTGTAAGCCGCTTTATTTCTGCATTTTCCCGGGATTGCAAAAATTTAAGAATTACCTTCTGCATTTTTCACTGAATCATGCGTTAAAGACGCAGTTCTTTCCCCTGAATACCACTCGGAATGGTTGGATAATAAAGAAATTCGTCTTCCGCAATTTTCCAACTTCGAAAGGGAAATGCTCCACTCATCGGCCGGGACGCAAGCACGGTATCGCGGGAGCTGCGGCGCAAGGGGAAGAGCCACGGAAAGGTGGAAAAGCGAGGGAAATACAACCGCGCAAAATCCATCCGCAAGCGGGATAAGAGTGTATATCGCCGCGAGGAGGCAGGACACTGGGAAGCGGACACGGTGGTGAGCGGCTGGGGAAAAGTACGGTCTGCTTCGCCTTCCTGGCGGAGAGAAAAACTCGTTATTACATCGTCGTGAAAATCCCGAACCGGAAGGCAGAGACCATGGAGAATGCCCTGGTGAGCATGCTCTCTCAGTTCCACCCTCTCTCGTCAAAACCATTACTTGCGACAGAGGACCAGAGTTCGCCAACTGGGAAAACATTGAAAAACGGTTGCACTGCGAGGTCTACTTCGCGGACCCCTACTGTGCATGGCAGAAAGGCACGAATGAAAACAGCAACGGCCTGCTTCGCAAGTTCTATCCCAAAGGTAGAAACTTATCTCGCGTCAGCACTGCCACCCTAAAGCAAAACCTGACGCTTCTCAACGCCAGGTCTCGCAAGGTCTTAAACTTCCTTTCTCCTGCGGATTTATGGAAGCTCGAACTCTCGAACTGTTGCACTTTGTTTGACAATTCACTCCCTTCTGGGGGACGGCGGAGGGGTTTTCAGCTACGCGCCAAAGAGCTTATTGAGCAGTCCAGCCGGCGAATAGGTCACGCTGGCGCTCTCGGGGCCGGTGAGCGCCGTGCCCGCCTCGTAGAGCAGGCGGTGGCGGGGCAGGATCGAATAGCTCTGCGTGGCGTTCACGTCCGCTTCCGAATCCGCCCAGACGATCACGCTGCCCGGCTCCGCGCGCAGCGTTGCGGCGACCTCCGTATCGTCCCCAATCCTGCGCAGCACCAGATAGTCCGCCTCGGCGCTCTTCGAGGTGAAGGCCAGCGCGGGCGGATCGCCGGGGGACGAGAGCAGGCGCAGATCGTCCACCATCTCCGGCGCGTCCCAGAGGCTGCTGGTCTGCTGCGGGATTCTGTCCTCGGGGAACCACTCCACCTGTGTGTAGCTCGGCGGCGTGTTGACCGCCGCCAGCGCCACGACCTGAGAATCGTCCAGCGCCGCGCGATCGATGCGCAGGGGAATGAGCCCCTCCGGTGCCTCAAACCCGCGTCCGTCGAGGCTGCCGGAAACGCTTTGAAGAAACTTCGCGCAGAGCTGGGCGGGATAGCTGCTGCCGCCGGCGTAGTCCGGCAGCGCGTGCTCGGGACCCGGCTCGTCGAAGCCCATCCACACCGCGAGCGCGATCTCCGGCGTGCAGGCCGCGGTCCAGATGTCCCGGTTGCCGCCGCCCGATTCGCCCACGGTGCCCGTCTTGCCCGCCACGGGGATGCCGGAGGCGGAGAGCGCCTTGGCGCTGCCGCTGGCGGCGGCGGTTTCGAGCATGTCGGTCACGAGGAAGGCGGTTTGCGCGCTGACGGCGCGCTCCGTCGCGGGCGGGGCCTCGTAAAGCACGCGGCCGAAGCGGTCGGTGATGCGGCGCACGGCGTGGGCCTCCACCCGCGTGCCGCCGTTGGCCAGCGCGCCGTAGGCGGCGCAAAGCTGGGCGGGGGATACGCCGTCGGTCATCGAACCCAGCGCCAGCGAAAGGTTTACGTCCCGCGCGGAGAGCGGTATGCCGAAGTTGGCGATGGTTCTCCGCACGGCGGGGACGCCCACCAGCTCGGCCAGATCCACCGTCGCCACGTTCAGCGAGCGCGAGAGCGCCTCCCGCAGCGTCACCGTGCCGTAGTAGTTGCCGCCCGCGTTGCCTGGGTTGTAGCCCCCGGCGAACTCCCGCCGCACGTCCTGGATCATCGAGACGGGCAGGAAGCCCTTCTCCTCGATGGCGGCGGCGTAGGTGGATACGGGCTTGATGGCGGAGCCGGGCTGGCGGCGGGTCTGGGTGGCACGGTTGAGGCCCCGGCGCACCTCGTATTCGCGCCCACCCACCACGGCGGCGATCTCGCCCGTGGCGGGATCCAGCGCGATCAGCGCGGCCTGCGCGGGCGTGCCGTCTGCGGCGGGGTCTGGGAAGTTCGCGCCGTCGGCGAACAGATCCATGGCGGCGCGCTGGAATTCGGGCCGCAGCCCGGTGTAGATGTGATAGCCGCCGGCGACGACCTCCTCCGCCTCCAGGTCGAGCGCCGCCTGCGCCTCCGCGAGCACCTGGTCCATGTACCAGTCATTCGCGCCGTCGCTCTTCTCCTCGGGAGCCAGGGACAGCGGCTCGGCGGCGGCCCGAGCGCGCGCCTCCCGCGTGATCGCGCCGGTCTCCTCCATGGCGGAGAGCACGTAGTCGCGGCGCTTCAGCGCGTTCTCCGGGTGCAGGTGGGGCGCGTAGTTGGAGGGGGATTTGATGACTCCGGCCAGGAGCGCGCCCTCCGCGACGGTCAGGTCCTCCACATCCTTGCCGAAGTAGGTTCGCGCCGCCGCGCCGATGCCGTAGGCGCCGTGGCCGAAGTAGACCGTGTTCAGGTAGGCCTCGAGGATTTCATCCTTGCTGAGCTCCTTCTCCAACTGGCTCGCCAGCACGATCTCCTGCACCTTGCGGGAGATCGTCTTTTCGCTGGTGAGGTGGGTGAGCTTGATCAGCTGCTGGGTGATCGTGGACGCGCCCTGCTTCAGACTCAGCGTGCGCAAGTCCTGCCACAGCGCGCCCAGGATGCGCTTGAAGTCGAAGCCGTGGTGCGCGTAGAAGCGCTGGTCCTCGGCGGCGATGAATGCCTGCGCCACCGGCGCGGGCACCCGGGCAAGCTCCACATAGTCCCGCGGGCGCGCGGCGTAGAGCGCGCCCACCTCCGCGCCGGCGGCGTCGTATACGGTCGTGCTGCGGGGCGTGGCGCGGATGCGGTCAATGTCGAGGCGCTGCCAGGAGGGGAAATCCAGCTCCCACACGAACCAGCCCAATCCCAGCGTCAGCAGCGCGATAAGCGCGACGCCCAACCATTTGCGCATAGAGATCCCACCTTTGCCTTTGCTGAGGGTAGCTTTGCCGAAAAGCGGGCGAATTAGACATTTCTTCCGGAAAGGACTGTCGAACGCTCGCGCGCATCCGAAAAAAGCAGTGCGCTTTCGCGGCAGGAGGCGACACGCCCGGCGGTGAATTCCTCTCTCCGGGAGGATGAGAGCTATGTTGGACTATGAACGCAAGCGGCAGACGCTCATCGTGCGGCTGGCGGACGAGCTGGATCACAGCGCCGCCGCGCGCATGCGCGGGGAACTGGACGAACTGCTGCGGGACGGAAGCATCCGCTCCCTGGTGTTCGATCTGCGGAATCTGAATTTCATGGACAGCTCGGGCATCGGCTTCATCATCGGCCGCTACAAGCTGATGGCGCGCCGGGGCGGCAGCGTGGCGGTGATGAACGCCGACCGCCGCATGGATCGGATCTTTGAGATGGCGGGGCTGTACGAGCTGGTGGAGCGCATGGCGTAGAGGAGGGCATTATGAAAAGCTTGAACGAAATCCGGCTGGACTTTCCGGCGATCCCCGAGAACGAGGGGCTCGCGCGCATGGTGGTGAGCGCGTTTCTGCTGCCGCTGAACCCGACCGTCGAGGAGCTGGCGGACGTCAAGACCGCCGTTTCCGAGGCGGTGACGAACGCCATCGTGCACGGCTACGCGGAGCGCGAGGGCGTCGTGCGCCTGCGCGCGGACTACCGGGAGGACGGGCTTTTGACCGTGGACGTGTGCGACCGCGGCTGCGGCATCGCGGACGTGGCGCGGGCGCGCCAGCCATTCTTTACCACGCTGGAGGGCGAGGAGCGGAGCGGCATGGGATTTACGGTGATGGAGAGCTTCATGGACGGCGTGGAGGTGAAGTCCGCGCCGAACGTGGGCACGACGGTGCGGCTGACGAAGCGGCTGCTGACGCGCGAGGAGCCCATCGCGCGGCGCGCCTGAGCGCGGACCGGTACGAAGGAACGCTCGAAAAACTCGCGCGCGCCCGGGCGGGGGATGCGCGGGCGCGGGAGGAGGCGGTGGAGGAAAACCTGCCGCTGGTGCACTACGTGCTGCGCCGCTTCCGCGACCGGGGCGCGGAATACGAGGACCTGTACCAGTACGGCTGCATCGGGCTGGTGAAGGCGGTGGACCGCTTCGATCCGAGCTTTCATGTGCGCTTCTCCACTTACGCGGTGCCCATCATACTGGGCGAGGTGCGGCGCTACCTGCGTGACGACGGCCCGGTGCACGTGTCGCGCACCATCCACGACAACGCGGCTGCCGTCGAGCGCTTTCGGGAGGCGTTCGCGCGGGATCACGCGCGCGAGCCCACTGTGGGCGAGATCGCCGAGGGCGCGGGGCTCTCCCGGGAGGACGCGGTGCTGGCGCTCAACGCCAACCGGCGCGTGCGCTCGCTCAGTGAGCCGGCGGGGCCCGACACGGAGCTGCGGCTGATGGACGTGCTCGGTTCGGATACCATGGAGCGCGTGGACAGCCGGCTCACGCTCGCACGGCTGCTGTGCGAGCTCGCGCCCGAGGAGCGGATGATCATCGTGCGGCGGTACTTTCAATCCCACACCCAGTCCGCCATCGCGCGGGATATGGGCATCTCGCAGGTGCAGGTCTCCCGGCTCGAGAGCCGCATTCTCAAGCGGATGCGCGCGCGGGCGGAGGGGGAGTGAGACGCGGGAGCGCGGCGGCGCCGGGTCTTCGCCGATTCCGAGCGCGAGACGGTTGGATCGTCAGAGCCGCCTTGGCGCTGCACTCTCAAAAGTCCTGGCAAAAACAATGTTTTGTCGAAATTTTTTCAATATTCGCATGAATGTTCGGAGAAATGACGGAAACGCATGTTTATTTTTCGACAATGTTCGTATTTTAACCTTTCATACATGCGTTTGTAACCTTGCGAGTTTATCATGATATCGTACCCCAATGAAGAATTACGGAGGGAAAATCAATGAAGAAGGTTCTTGCACTGGTTCTGGCTTTCATGATGCTGCTGTGCGCCTGCGCGGTCGCGGAGACCTCCATCTCCACCACCGCCGCCGAGATTGAACTGACCGGCGATCCCGCCGCCCTGAAGGTCGGCGTGGTGCTGATCGGCGACGAGAACGAGGGCTACACCATGGCCCACATCACCGGCATCAAGGATGCCGCCGCGGCGCTGGGCCTGGGCGACGACCAGTTCATCTGGAAGTACACCATCCCCGAGGATTCCAGCTGCTACGACGCCATCATGGACTGCGTGGACGCCGGCTGCAACGTGGTGTTCACCAACAGCTACGGCCATCAGTCCTACACCCAGCAGGCCGCCGCGGAGATGGTGGGCGAGCCCGTGCAGTTCGTCGCCATGACCGGCGACACCGCCAACGCCTCCGGCCTGACCAACTTCTCCAACGCCTTCACCAAGGTCTATGAGAGCCGCTACGTCTCCGGCGTGGTCGCCGGCATGAAGCTCGCGCAGATGGTCGAGGAGGGCAGCCTGGTCGACGCCAACTACGACGAGAACGGCAACATCAAGATCGGCTATGTGGGCGCCTATCCCTACGCCGAGGTCGTCTCCGGTTACACCGCCTTCTTCCTGGGAATCCGCTCCATCGTTCCGAACGTGGTCATGAGCGTGCAGTACACCAACTCCTGGTTCGACATCGTCGCCGAGGGTGAGGCCGCCAACGCGCTGCTGGCCACCGGCTGCGCCATCATCGGTCAGCACGCCGACTCCACCGGCGCTCCCGCTGCGGTCGAGGCCGCCCGCGCCAACGGCACCAACGCCTATTCCATCGGCTACAACGTGGACATGCTGGCCGTCGCGCCGACCGCCGCGCTGACCTCCGCCACCAACACCTGGAAGGTCTACTACGAGTACGCCATGAAGACCGCCATCAACGGCGAGCCCATCGCCCGCAACTGGTGCGGCGGCTACGAGCAGGACGCCGTGGCCATCACCCCCCTGGGTGAGAGCTGCGCCCCCGGCACCGCCGAGAAGGTTGAGGAAGTCATCGCTGGCCTGAAGGACGGCTCCATCAAGGTGTTCGACACCGCGACCTTTACCGTGGGCGGCGAGACCGTGACCAGCGCCTTCGCCACCGACACCGACGGCGACTTCACGCCCGACGCGGATGAGGCGATCATCGACGGCGCCTACGCCGAGTCCTACTTCCAGTCGGCCCCGTCCTTCGCGCTGCGCATTGACGGCATCACCGAACTCAATTGATACGCGCGCACGCGCGGCAAAGGGAAGCTCCCTCGAGCTTCCCTTTGCGCGTCAAAGAACAAACGAACGAAAAGCGGGTGAAGCGAACTTGGATACGAATGTGGCGATCCGCCTGGAGAACATCACCAAGACATTCGGCACGGTACACGCAAACCACAACATCAGCATGGAGATTCGCCGGGGCGAGATTCTCTCGCTGCTGGGCGAAAACGGCTCCGGCAAGACGACGCTGATGAACATGCTCTCGGGCATTTACTACCCGGACGCGGGCCAGATCTATGTGGATGGCCGGGAGGTGTCCATCCGCTCGCCCAAGGACGCCTTTGACCTTGGCATCGGCATGATCCACCAGCACTTCAAGCTCGTGGACGTGTTCACCGCGGCGGAGAACGTGATCCTGGGCCTGCCGGAGCGGGGCCGCGTCAACCGCAGGACAGTGGCGAAGAAGGTGCGCGAAATCTGCGAGCGCTACGGCTTCGAGGTCGATCCGAACCAGAAGGTCTACGACATGTCCGTCTCGCAGAAGCAGACGCTGGAGATCGTCAAGGTGCTCTACCGCGGCGCGAACGTGCTGATTCTGGACGAGCCCACCGCCGTGCTCACGCCCCAGGAGGCGGACAAGCTGTTCGCTGTGATGCGCCGCATGCGCGCGGACGGCAAGGCGGTCGTCATCATCACCCACAAGCTGCACGAGGTGCTCTCCGTGTCCGACCGAGTGGCGATTCTGCGCAAGGGGGAGTACGTGGGCGACGTGCCCACCCGGGAGGCCACGGAGCTATCGCTGACCGAGATGATGGTCGGCCAGAAGGTGTCGCTGAACATCGACCGGCCGGAGCCCGTGAATCCCAGGCGGCGGCTGTCGGTGGAGCATTTGAGCATCGTCAACGCCGAGGGCGTGAAGGTGCTCGACGACGTGAGCTTCGAATGCAACAGCGGCGAGATACTTGGCATCGCGGGCATCTCCGGCTGCGGCCAGAGGGAGCTTCTCGAGGCCATCGCCGGCCTGCAGCGGGAGGAGCCGGGCAGCAGCATCAAGTATTACCCGCCAGCAGGCGGCGAGGAGGAGCTCACGCTCTGCACGCCGCGCCAGATCCGGGACCACGGCATCGCGCTCTCCTTCGTGCCGGAGGACCGGCTGGGCATGGGCCTGGTCGGCGGCTTCGGCATGAGTGACAACATGATGCTCAAGGATTACAACAATGGCCACTCCTTCTTCACCGACCGCACCAGGCCCCGCGAGCTGGCGGCGCGCATCAAGGAGGATCTGGCCGTGCAGACGCCCGACCTGATCACGCCGGTGCGCAAGCTGTCGGGTGGCAACGTGCAGAAGGTGCTGGTGGGCCGCGAGATCGCCGCCGCGCCGTCGGTACTGATGACGGCCTACGCCGTGCGCGGGCTGGACATCAATACCTCCTACACCATCTACCGCCTGCTCAACGAGCAGAAGAAGAAGGGCGTGGCGGTGATCTTCGTGGGCGAGGATCTGGACGTGCTGCTGGAGCTGTGCGACCGGATACTCGTGCTCTGCGCGGGACGGGTGAACGGCGTGCTCGACGGCCGCAGCGCGAAGAAGGAGGAGGTCGGCCTGCTGATGACCAATCTCAACAAGAAGGGAGAGGGCGCCGCGTGAGCGAAAATAAGCGCGTTAAGGAGCCGTTCGTGCGCATCGCCCGAAGGAGCTCGATCTATTGGCTGAAGGCGTGGGGCATCCGGGCGGCGGCCATCGTCGCCGCGCTGGTGGTGGACGCGCTGCTGATCTACTTCATCACGAAGCTCAATCCCCTGAGCGTGTACGGCACGATGTTCCAGGGCGCGTTCGGCACGAACCGCCGCATCTGGATGACGCTGCGCGAGATGATGATGCTCCTCTGCATCGCGGTGGGCCTGGCCCCGGCGTTTAAGATGCGCTTCTGGAACGTGGGCGCGGAGGGGCAGGTGCTGGTGGGCGGCATCGCCACGGCGGCCTGCATGATCTACCTGAAGAACCTGCCCACGCCGGTGCTGCTGATCGTGATGTTCGTCGCCAGCCTGCTGGCGGGCGCGATCTGGGGGCTGATTCCCGCGATCTTCAAGGCCAAGTGGGATACCAACGAGACGCTGTTCACGCTGATGATGAACTACGTGGCGATCCAGCTCACCTCTTTCATGGTGGCGCAGTGGGAGAACCCCTACGGTTCAAACAGCGTGGGCGTCATCAACCAGAATACCCAGGCGGGCTGGTTCCCGCGCATCTTCGGCCAGCAGTACCTGCTGAACGTGATTCTGGTGCTCGCGCTGACGTTCGCGATGTACGCCTACCTGCGCTTCAGCAAGCAGGGCTATGAGATCGCCGTGGTGGGCGAGAGCCGGAACACCGCTCGCTACGCCGGCATCGACGTGCGCCGCGTGGTGATTCGCACGATGCTGATCTCCGGCGCGATCTGCGGCGTCGCGGGTATGGTGGGCGTCGCGGGCGCGGACCACACCATCTCCGTCAACACCGCCGGCGGCCGCGGCTTCACGGCCATCATTGTGGCGTGGATGGCGAAGTTCAACACGATTACGATGATGCTGATCACGGCGCTGCTGGTGTTCCTGGACCGCGGCGCGGTGGAGATCGCCTCCATGTACAACCTGAACGAGTACGCCTCGGAGATGATCATGGGCGTGATTCTGTTCTTCCTGCTGGGCTGCGAGTTCTTCATCAACTATCGCTTGATCTTCAGGCACGGGGAGGGCAAATAGATGGATTCGTTTATTTCTCTCATTCAGGCCGCCGTGGTGTTCGGCACGGTCATCATGTTCGGCGCGGTGGGCGAGACGCTGACCGAGAAGTCCGGCAACCTGAACCTGGGCGTGCCCGGCATCATGTACCTGGGCGGCATCGCCAGCCTCACCGGCGCGTTCTTCTACGAGAGCGCCGTCGCGAGCCCGAACGCGATTTTGTGCGTGCTGATCGCACTGGTCTGCGGCGTCGGCGCATCGATGCTGGGCGGGCTGATCTACAGCTTTCTGACGATCACGCTGCGCGCCAATCAGAACGTGTCCGGCCTGGCGCTTTCGATCTTCGGCAGCGGCGTGGCGAACTTCTTCGGTGGGTCGCTCAACAAGCTGGCGGGCGGCGTGGGCCAGATCTCCGTCGCGAGCACCAGCGCGGCCTTCCGCGCGCAGATTCCGCTGCTGTCGGGGCTGGGCGTGCCGGGGCGCATCTTCTTCTCCTACGGCTTCATGATGTATCTGGCGATCGTGATCGCGATTCTGATGCAGTGCTTCTTCAGCTACAGCCGCGCGGGGCTCAACCTGCGCTCGGTGGGCGAAAACCCCGCCACCGCGGACGCCGCGGGCATCAACGTGGGCCGCAACAAGTATCTGGCGACCTGCATCGGCGCGGGCATCTCGGGCCTGGGCGGCATCTTCTACGTGATGGACTACACGAAGGGCACCTGGGCGAACGACGGCACCATCGAGAAGCTGGGCTGGCTGGCGGTCGCGCTGGTCATCTTCACCCGCTGGAAGCCGAAGAATGCCGTCTGGGGCGCATACCTGTTCGGCATGATGTACTGGCTCTACTTCTACATCAGCGGCCTGACCCGTTCCACGCAGGAGCTGTTCAAGATGCTGCCCTACGTGGTGACGATCGTCGTGCTGGTGCTGGTGAGCCTGCGCAAGAAGCGCGAGGATCAGCCCCCGGAGCACCTGGGACTGGCGTACTTCCGGGAGGACAGGTAAACATCCAACGAAAGCTCCTCGTCGGGCGAAGTAGTCAAGTAAAAGTAGACACAAAAGAACCACCAAGTGATTGGAAGCCCTGTTCGGATTTACACTGAACAGGGCCTTTACCTCTTAGGTGGCTTTCTTTTTGTCTATTTTGGGTACTTCACGAAGTAGGTGGCTGTGATTGTCAAATTTGATCCAGGTTTTGCAACAGGTAGTCCGTGAATTCCCGGCAGGTGGCGCCGCTTCGGTCGCCCGTGACGACGACCGCCCGCTCCGTCTCGCAGCAGATTTCCAGCGCCTTCGCGAGCCGCTCCGCCGGCTTCGCCATCGCGATGTGCCGAAGCAGCAGCTCCGTCGCGCGCAAGATGCTCGCGGGATTGGCATAGTCGCCCAGCCCCTCCTCGATCATGCGGGGCGCGGAGCCGTGAATGGCCTCGAACATGGCGTAGCGGTCGCCGATGTTGGCGCTGCCGGCCGTGCCCACGCCGCCCTGGATCTGCGCGGCCTCGTCGGTGATGATGTCGCCGTAGAGGTTGGGCAGCACGAACACCTGGAACTGGTTCCGTATGGCGGGATTCACCAGATTCGCCGCCATGATGTCGATGTACCAGTCGTCCGCCTCGATGCCGGGATAGTCCGCCGCGACCTCGTGGCAGATGGCGCTGAAGTTTCCGTCCGTCTTCTTCATGATGTTGGCCTTGGTCACGATGGAGACGCGCGTCTTGCCGTTATTTTTGGCATACTCGAAGGCGGCGCGGGCGATGCGGCGCGTGCCCGGCTGCGTCGTCACCTTGAAGTCCATGGCCAGTCGCCCCGGCACCTCGACGCCCCGGCTGCCCAGCACATACTCGCCCTCGGTGTTCTCGCGATAGAACACCCAGTCGATGCCCGCTTCGGGCACGCGGACGGGGCGCACGTTGGCGTAGAGATCCAACTCCCGGCGCAGTGTGACGTTCGCGCTCTCCATCGTGCCGCCCTTGGGGGTGGTCGTCGGCCCCTTGAGCAGCACGTCGCAGCCCTTGATGGCCGCGAGCACGTCATCCGGTACGGATTTGCCCAGCGCCAGCCGGTTTTCCAGCGTGAGCCCGTCGATCTGCTTCAATGTCACGCGGCCCAACGCGAGCTCGTCCTTCAACAGCGACTCGAGCACCCGGCGCGCCTGCGCCACGATGGCCGGACCGATGCCGTCGCCGCCGATCACGCCGATCGTGATTCGATCCATGCCGGCGAAGTCCTTGGCTGCCTCGGCGCGCTCCATGCGCTGAACGCGCGCGAGTTGCTCCTCTAGGAGCGCCCGGAACTGGTCCACGGCGCGCTCGATGGATTCCTGCATGTCATTTTCCTCCGTCTCTGGTGTAGTTCAGCAGGCCGCCCGCCCGAAGGATGGCCGCCTGACGGGCGGTGAAGCTGCCCGTCAGCGCGATCTTCGCGCCGGTGGTCTCGTCGAGCAGCGCGAACTCGCCGCTGACGAGGCCGTCAAACGCGCCCTCGATGCGCAGCGCGTCGCCCTGGTTCAGCCGGTCGTAGTCCTCGGGATTCCGGAAGGTGAGCGGCAGAATGCCGGCATTGATGAGGTTGGCGATGTGGATGCGCGCGAAGCTCTTTGCCACGACCGCGCGCACGCCCAGGTACAGCGGCACCAGCGCCGCGTGCTCGCGCGACGAACCCTGGCCGTAGTTCGATCCGCCCACGACGATGCTCGCCCCCGCCGCCTTCGCGCGCTCGGCGAAGCTCTCATCGCATACGGCGAAGCAGAACTTCGAGAGGTAGGGGATGTTGGAGCGGTAGGGCAGGATCTTCGCACCCGCGGGCATGATGTGGTCGGTGGTGATGTTGTCGCCCACCTTGAGCGTGAGCTCCGCTGCGATGACGTCCGTGAGCGGGCGGCTCTCCGGGAACTTGCCGATGTTCGGCCCGCGCACGACTTCGACGGACGCGGCCTCCTCGGGGGAGGCGGGGGCGAGCACCGCGCTGTCATCCACCTTGTAGCGCTCGGGCAGCGAAATCTCGAGCATCTGACCCAGATCGCGGGGATCGGTCACGACGCCGCGCAGCGCGGCGGCCACGGCGGTCTCGGGGGAGACCAGATAGACGCTGGCGTCCTTGGTGCCGCTGCGGCCGACGAAGTTGCGGTTGAAGGTGCGCAGGGACACGCCCGCCGAGTTCGGCGAGAAGCCCATGCCGATGCACGGCCCGCAGGCGCACTCCAGCAGCCGCGCGCCGCTGGCGAGGATGTCGTTGAGCGCGCCGCGCTCCGTCAGCATGGACAGCACCTGCTTCGAGCCGGGGGAGATGGACAGGCTCACGCCGGGATCGACCGTCCTGCCCTTCAACAGCGCCGCCACCTTCAGCATGTCCATCAGCGACGAGTTGGTGCAGGAGCCGATGCAGACCTGATCGACCTTCGTGCCCGCGATGCTCGCGACCGTCACCACGTTGTCCGGGCTGTGGGGGCAGGCGATGAGGGGCACCAGGGCGCTCAGGTCGATGTCGATGATTCGGTCGTAGGCCGCGTCGGGATCGCTGGCGAGGGGGACGTAATCGCCCTCCCGTCCCTGCGCCGCCAGGAACGCCCGCGTCACCTCGTCCGAGGGGAAGATGGACGTGGTCGCGCCCAGCTCGGTGCCCATGTTGGTGATGGTGGCGCGCTCGGGCACGGAGAGCGTGGCGACGCCCTCGCCGCCCCACTCGATGATCGCGCCGACGCCGCCCTTGACGGAGAGGATGCGCAGAATCTCGAGGCTCACGTCCTTCGCCGTGACGAAGGGGGACAGCTTGCCGGTGAGGTTCACCTTGAACATCTTCGGCATGGTGATATAGTACGCGCCGCCGCCCATGGCGACCGCCACGTCCAGGCCGCCCGCGCCGAAGGCCAGCATTCCCAGGCCGCCGGCGGTGGGCGTGTGGCTGTCGGAGCCGATCAGCGTCTTTCCGGGGACTCCGAAGCGCTCCAGCTGCACCTGGTGGCAGATGCCGTTGCCAGGCCGGGAGAACCACACGCCGTGCTTCCTGGCCACGGACTGTATGTAGCGATGGTCGTCCGGATTCTCAAAGCCGCACTGCAGCGTGTTGTGGTCGATGTAGGCCACGCTGCGCTCGGTGCGCACGCGCTCCACACCCATGGCCTCGAATTCCAGATAGGCCATGGTTCCGGTGGCGTCCTGGGTCAGCGTCTGGTCGATGCGCAGCGCGACCTCGCTGCCGGGGGTCATGTCGCCGCCGGCGAGATGCGACCGGATGATTTTCTGTGCGATCGTAAGTCCCATGCTCAGCTCTCCTTGTCGATGATGACGCTCATGGCGTTCTGGATGTGGGTGTTCATCAGGGCCTCGGCCCGGTCCGCGTCGCGGGCGGCGATGGCGTCGTAGATGGCCTCGTGCTCCGCCACGGAGTGCTCCGCGCGGCCCAGCCGGTCGATGGACAGCTTGCGAAACTTCCGCAGCTTGCGGTGCAGCGGGGCCAGGGTGTCGCGGAACATCATGCTGCCGCAGTTGCGGTAGATGGTGTCGTGGAAGTGGCTGTCCACCGCGCGCAGGTTTTCCTTGTCGTTCTTTGCCAGGAAGCGCTTCTGATCCTCCACGGCCTCCTTCAGTTCCCGCAGGTTGTCCTCGGTCATGTTCTCAATGAAGCCGCGCACGGCCAGGCTCTCGATGCGCAACCGGATGGCGCACATGTCCTCGAAGTCCTTGCGCGTGAGGCCCAGCGCCACGACGCCGCCCTCGGCATCCTCGACCAGGTGCTCCTCCTTGAGCCGGCGCAGGGTCTCCCGCACCATCGCGGGTGTGACGGACAGCTCCGCGGCCAGCGCCTGCTCGGTCAGCACCTCACCCCACTGGTATTTGCCCATGAGGATGTCCGCCTCCAGGCGCTCGAACACCTGATCCGCCAGCGTGGGCGTCTTGTATTCCCGGTTGTTCATGCTTTCACCTCGCTCGCCTTGAGGCGGCCGCCGGAGAGCTCCTCCAGCTTGGCCGTCAGTTCATGATTGGAGAGGGTCGTCTGCCGCCCGCCGGCGTACTGCTGGTCGATCCAGTCCTTCAGCGCCGTGACGATGGCATCGCGCTTCCCCACGGCTTCGTCCCCGGAGAGTCCGTAGCTGTCGTTGATCCAGTAGGCGATGCCCGCCAGGCCGCTGTTCTGGCCGATCATCACGCGCTGCTTGCGGTTGAGCAGCTTTTCGGTGTCGAAGATTGAGTAGATCTCCGCATCCTTCATCAGGCCGTCGGCGTGGATACCCGCGCGGGTGACGTTGAAGTCCCGGCCGACGAAGGGGGTCATGGTGGGCACCCGGTAGCCGATGTCGCTGCGGAAGAAGTCGGCAATTTCTGTGATGGCGGCGAGGTTCATGCCGTCCAGCGAGCCGCGCAGCGAGGCATACTCCATCACCATCGCCTCCAGCGGGATGTTGCCGGTGCGCTCGCCGATGCCCAGCAGGGAGCAGTTTACGCCCGATGCGCCATACAGCCACGCCGCCGAGGCATTGGCCACGGCCTTGTAGAAGTCGTTGTGGCCGTGCCACTCCAACATCTCGCTGGGGACGTTGGAGTAGTGCTGCAGGCCGTAGACGATGCCCGGCACGCTGCGGGGCAGCGCCACCTCGCTGTAGGGCACGCCGAGGCCCATGGTGTCGCAGGCGCGGATGCGGATGGGGATGCCCGCGTCGCTGGACATCTTCATCAGTTCGTTGACGAAGGGCACGACGAAGCCGTAGAAGTCCGCACGGGTGATGTCCTCCAAGTGGCAGCGGGGCATGACCCCCGCGTCGAAGGCGTCGGCCACGGTGGCCAGGTAGTAGTCCATGGCCTGCTTGCGGCTCATTTTCATCTTTTTAAAGATGTGGTAGTCGCTGCAGGAAACCAGAATGCCCGTCTCCCGAATGCCCAGATCCTTCACCAGCTTGAAATCCTCCCGCGTGGCGCGAATCCAGGTGGTGATCTCCGGGAACTTCAGGCCCAGCTCTTGGCAGCGCGCGACGGCTTCGCGATCTTTCTCGCTGTAGACGAAGAACTCCGTCTGCCGGATGATGCCATAGGGCCCGCCCAGCTTGGACAGGAGCTTGTAGAGCGCTACAATCTGCTCCACCGTGTACGGGTCCACCGACTGCTGCCCGTCCCGGAAGGACGTGTCGGTGATCCAGATGTTCTCGGGCATGCCCATGGGTACGCGCCGGTGGTTGAACGGCACGCGCGGCACCTGGTCATAGGGATAGATGTCCCGATAGAGGTTGGGTTCCGGGACGTCCTGCAGCGAATATTTATAGCTCTTCTGTTCCAGAAGATTGGTTTTGTTTGAAATCTCCAGCAATGATGGGAACCTCCTTTGCGGCTGCTTTTACCATTTTATCACCGCAGTGGCAGATGTCAATAGAAATTTTGAATTTTCACCCATGCTTAATATTCAAATTTATGTTGAAGCAGGCGCATTTGCAGGGGAAAATGAATATATCGAATCGGAAGAAAGCAAAAAAGGATTAGATGCACCCGAAACAGTCCATGCCCGGCGCAATCTTCGGCCGCGCTGCCGGGTGCGAGATGGATTAAGTGAAATCAAGGGAGCGGCCTAGTGGGGGGGGGTAGACTTGCTGTCGTCGTATTCGACCAGACTCAGCTGAACCTTGTGGTAGAGATTTTTGCTGATGGGCACGCTGTCTCCGGAGGACAATTTGATCTCGGAGCGCGTGATTTCGGTGATGTGGCTCAGGTTGACCAGATAGCTGCGGTGCGGGCGCACGAAGCAGCGGGGCGGAAGCGCCGCCTCCAGTTCCTTGAGCGTACCCGTCCAGGATTGACTGGAGCCGTCCACCTTGTGGAACACGATGGCGTGGTTAAAGATTTCAAAGTAGAGCACGTCCGCGATCTCGATTCGCACCGCGCCTCGAGAGGTCGAAAGGCGCAGCACACGCGGGGTATGCCTCTCCAGAAAGCGATCCATTACTTCTGCGAGCCGCTCGCGCGGGACGGGCTTGAGCAGGTAGCTCAACGGATAGGCGGCGTAGCCATCGAGGGCGTAATCCGCGCATGTGGTCACAAACACCACATCCATATCCCACTTCTTTTCCCGCAGATGTTTCGCGAAGCGGATGCCCCGCTCCGCGTCGAACAGCACATCCTGAAAGATCAAATCGCAGCGCTCGCCACTCTCCAGCGCGCGCAGCAATTCGGATGGTGCGGAATACAGCGAAATGTGGGAGGATTCTCCGCGCTCCGTCAGGATTCCGGTCAACATGGCCTGAAGCTCCGCGGCGAAGGCGGCGTCATCGTCGCAAATGGCGATTTCATACATGGCGGAATCCCTCCCTTCAGATTTAATGCAATAGAATGATTATATATTATAACACCTTTCACATAGAAAATCAAAGGAAACCGAAAAATTTTTCCGAGGGGTTCCGACCATTTACGCGCTCAAACGGTCGATTCACGAAAAATGCTTGTCATGACGCGGCACGCTGTGTTACGATTTGAAATGAGTTTGATTGAAAGGCGAGAAAGTGAACCGATCTCGGGCAATCGCAGTTCTGAGAGTTCAATGGACAGGGAATTCAAAATGAAAAAGGAAGTTTTGATTGTCGAAAGCGATGCGGAGATGACGCTGACGAAGGCGCTGAGCGAATCCGGTTATGCGTGTGCGCATGCCTCGTCCGCGCGACAGGCGCTCTCCCTCGTGGATGACCGGCGTTTCGATCTTGCCGTATTGGACGGCGCGCTGCGGGAGGTGCATGCGCCGGAGCTGATCTCTCTCCTGCACGTCAGAGGACGCTTTCCAATCCTTGTGCTCTCGCCGGTGAATGGCGAGAGCGCGCTGGTGGCGATGCTCGACGCCGGCGCGGAGGACTATCTCACGCGCCCCTTTGAGTTGCGCGAGCTGATCGAGCGGATGGAGATTCAACTGCGCCGCCGCATGGGCGCTCAACCGCGCGGCGCGCTGACCCACAAGCTGCTGACGTTGGATCCGGAATCCTTCAGCGTGACCCTCTGCGGTCGGCCGATCGTGCTGACCAAGCAGGAATTCCGAATCCTGGAGCTGATGCTTCTGTCCCCGGCGGGGAGGGTCTTTACCAAGCAGGATTTCTTCGATTATGCCTGGGACTATCGCTATGCGGGAATGGACAAGACCGTGAACGTTCATATCTGCAACATTAGAAAGAAGATCCGTGCAATCACCGATGAACAGTACATTGAGACCATCTGGGGCATGGGCTTCCGGCTGGTGTGAGATCGAATGTGAAGAAGTATTCTCGAAGAAAGTTGGGAGATAGCGGCTTTTTGAAGAATGGTGGGGGGAGGTTCCTGCGTTTTTCGCATTTTCTCGCCGAAAATTCTGGAAATGTTTTGATACAATAGATAGGTAACAGAAGGAGGAAGAAAAACAGAGAGCCAAGTGATAGAATGTAGCTGC
>CANQEW010000009.1 GCA_947596085.1 uncultured Clostridia bacterium
CGTACACGCCCTCCGGGCAGCCGACCAGCGCCATCATGGTGATGTGCTTGCCGCCGCGCTGCTTGATGAAGTTGATGGCGGCGATGGCGGAACCGCCGGTCGCCAGCATCGGGTCGAGCACGATCAGATCGCGCTCATCAACGTCCGGCGGGAGCTTGCAGTAGTACTCCACGGGCGTGTGCGTCACCGGGTCGCGGTAGAGGCCGATGTGGCCCACCTTCGCGGAGGGCACCACCGTCAGCACGCCGTCCACCATGCCCAGGCCCGCGCGGAGAATCGGCACGATGCCCATCTTCTTGCCGGAGATGATCTTGGACTTGCACTTGGTGATCGGAGTTTCGATTTCGATCTCCGTCAGCGGCAGATCGCGCGTGACCTCATAGCACATCAGCATCGCGATCTCCTCCAGCAACTGGCGGAAATCCTTGGTCGGGCACTCGGTCCGTCGCATCAGCGTGAGCTTGTGCTGAACGAGCGGATGATCCACAACATGTACCGTGCTCATGGGCAGTACCTCCATCCATCCTCCGCCGAAGCGGTTTGATTTCCATATAATGAAATTATACTACAATATTGTTGAAAACACAAGATTTCGATTGTAAATCCGCGCCAAAAAGCGCATCGGTTCCTTTCAATCCGGCGGCCGATGCACAGTAGCGAATGAATCATCGGCGTGGGTTTTGCTCTTGTCTTCATCCGATCATTTCTATAGGAACGGGTGCTTTGAGCTTTCATTTTCAAAAAGTTTTACGAATTCACGAATATATGTAAAAATATTAGGTTTTTGAATTGACATAAGTGACGATTTCAATTATAATTGTATGTGAATGTTGATCTACATGTTATAAATCGGTATCAACCGGAGGTGCTGAATATCATGGAGCAATACCAGGGCGAGTATATCGTCGAGCTGGACGGCATCTGCAAGAGCTTCCCCGGCGTCAAGGCATTGGACAACGTGCGCTTTCGCCTGCGCTCCGGGGAGGTCATGGCGCTGCTGGGCGAAAACGGCGCGGGAAAATCGACGCTGATGAAGGTGCTCTCCGGCGTGTATCAGCGGGACTCCGGCACGATGAAGATCTTCGGCCAGAACATCGACGCGATGAATCCCAAGCGCGCGCAGGAGCTCGGCGTGGCCATCATCCATCAGGAGCTGAACATGTGCCAGCATCTGACCGTGGCGGAGAACATGTTCCTCGGCCGCGAGAAGAAGAAGGGCCTGGTCGTCGCGCAGCGCCAGATGAACGAGGAGGCCGGGCGGATTCTGAAATCGCTGGACATCGACCTCGACCCCACCACGCTGGTGGGGAGTCTGCCGGTGTCCAAGCAGCAGATGGTGGAGATCGCGAAGGCGCTGTCCACGAACGCGCGCATCCTGATCATGGACGAACCCACCTCGGCGCTGACCTCGAAGGAGATCGAGGAGCTGTTCCGCATCGTGCGCCAGCTCAAGGCCGAAGGGCGCGGCATCGTGTACATCTCCCACCGCCTGGAGGAGTTGCAGCATATCGTCGACCGGGTCACGATCATGCGCGACGGTCAGTACATACTGGAGAACGACTTTGCCGCCATGGACATGTCGGAGATCATCGCCAACATGGTGGGCCGCGAGATCAAGGAAAAGTTCCCGCGCGTGCACTGTGAGAAGGGCAGAAAGATTCTCGAGGTGAAGCATCTGAATGCCGGACGCATGGTGCGCGACGTGTCCTTCGAATCCTACGAGGGCGAGATTCTGGGCCTGGCCGGTCTGATGGGCGCGGGCCGCACGGAGACCACCCGCGCGATCTTCGGCGTCGATCCCAAGGAATCCGGCCAGATCTTCATCGACGGCAGGGAGATCAAGATCAACAACCCGATGGACGCCATCCGCAACGGCCTGGTGCTCGCGCCGGAGGACCGCAAGAAGGACGGCCTGTGCACCAAACTCTCGGTGCGCTCCAACATCGAGCTTCCGAATTTGGACATCGCCTCCAACAAATTGGGCGTGGTCAACCGCGGAAAGGTCACCAGGATGGTGGACGAGGCGATTCGGAATTTCACCATCAAACTCGCCAGCCCCGAGGTGGACGCGGGCAGCCTGTCCGGCGGCAACCAGCAGAAGGTGGTCGTCAGCAAGTGGCTGACCCGGCAGAGCCGCGTGGTGATCTTCGACGAGCCGACCCGCGGCATCGACGTGGCGGCGAAGGTCGAGATCTACCACATCATGAACCAGCTCAAGCAGCAGGGCATCAGCGTGATCTTCGTCTCCTCGGAGATGCCGGAGGTGCTGGGCATCGCCGACCGCGTCATCGTGATGTGCGACGGCCGGATCACCGGCGAGATGGACATTTCGGACGCCACCCAGGAGCGGATTCTGGAGCTGGCGACGCGCTTTGAGACCAAGCTCGACGCGGCGAAGGCCGCGGTCTGACGGCTTCCCGAGAAAGGAGCGGCATCCATGGAAAATAAGAAGCAGAATCCGATCAAGAAATTCGTCTCGGCGCGCGGCGTGGGCCAGGTGCTGACCGTGCTGGTGGGCCTGGTGATCCTGTGCTTCATCTTCAACCTCATCAACTCCAACTTCCTGGGTCCGCGCAACGTGGCGAACCTGCTGCGCCAGATCGCGCCCTACATCATCATCGGCATCGGCCAGGGCTACGTGCTGATCACCGCGAACATCGACCTGTCCATCGGCTCGGTGGTGGGCATGAGCTGCATGATGATCGCCACGCTCATCTGCAACGGCCTCAACCCCTACCTGGCGATTCTGATCTCGCTGATCGCGTGCCTGGCCGTGGGCGTGATCAACGGCGAGCTGGTGGCCCGCTGCAAGCTGCCGCCCTTCGTGGCGACGCTGGGCACGCAGACCATCTGCCGCGGCATCGCCCAGCTTGTCAACGGCAACCTCAACACGGACTCCATCGTGGGCGCGGGCAGCCAGTGGCGCGAGGTGGCCGAGGGCGTGCGCAACTTCTGCTACTACGGCAAGACCTTCGGCGTCTACAACACCTTCTGGATCGCGCTGGTGATCTGGCTGATCTTCAACTTCATCCTCGCCTACACCAGCACCGGCCGCCACGTCTACGCCATCGGCTCCAACGTGGAGGCGTCCAAGCTCTCCGGCGTGAACGTGCCGCGCACGATCGTCAAGGCCTACCTGATCTCCTCCTTCTGCGCGGCGGTCACGGGGCTGATCACCTGCGCCCAGTCCGGCACGGGCACGATGAACGCCGGCATGTCCTACGAAACCTTCGCGGTCGCGGCATCGGTCATCGGCGGCATCTCCACGATGG
This sequence comes from uncultured Clostridia bacterium, assembly GCA_947596085.1. Lineage (GTDB taxonomy): Bacteria > Bacillota > Clostridia > Christensenellales > Aristaeellaceae > SFTH01. The sequence goes on from CANQEW010000009.1 coordinate 3,273, forward strand.
GCGGCACGGGCATTCTCTCGGGCGTGCTGGTGGGCGCGAGCGTGTGGGCGGTCATGGACAACGGACTGCAGATGGTCAACACCCAGGTGGGTTTGAAGAACGTCGTGGTTGGAATGATCGTCATACTGTCGGTGCTGATCGACGTGGTGCGCCGCAGCGGCAAGCTGTCGTTCAAGCGCAACAAGTGAATTAAAGCGCGCGACGCGCTTTAAATAATAAAGGAGGAACAGACATCATGAAGAAACTGTTCGCACTGATTCTGGTGTTGGCCATGGTTCTGGCCTGCACCGCGGCTCTCGCCGAGGACTACGTCATTTACCTGATCACCATGGACCTCGAGGACCAGCACTGGGTGTCCGTCAACGCGGGCGCTGAGAAGGCGGTCGCCGAGGCCAAGGAAGCGGGGCTCGACATCCGCTACGTCTGGAACGGCCCGACCACCGGCAAGAACGACGCCGCGCAGATCGAGTGCATCAACAACGCCTACGCCGACAACGCCAACGTGATTCTGCTGGCCTCCAACGGCCCGGACACCGAGGTCGCCACCATCGAGGAGTACAACAACGAGGGCGTGAAGTTCGTCTACGTCGACTCCCCCGCCAACTCCGACGTGGCCCTGCAGACGCTGGCCACCGACAACACCGCCGCGGGCACCATGGCCGGCACGACCCTGCTCGAGGCCCTGACCGCCGCGGGCGTGACCGAGGGCAAGATCGGCATCGTGAACGTCAACGCCGCAACCGTGTCCACCGCCAACCGCGAGGCCGGCTTCCGCGCCGCCTTCGAAGGCACCAACTTCGAGATTCTCGAGGCTGTCTACACCGACGGTGACGCCGCCCGTTCTCAGGAGGCCGCCACGAACTTCATCACCGACGGCGTGGTCGCCCTGTTCGGCGCGAACGAGGGCTGCACGGTCGGCGTCGGCAACGCCATCGCCGCTGAGGGCGAGACCGCCGTGCTGGGCGTGGGCTTCGACAAGTCCGACGCCATCCTGAACCTGGTTGTGGACGGCAGCCTGATCGCCACCACCGCCCAGAACCCCGACGTGATGGGCTACGAGGGCATCAAGACCGCCATCGAGTATCTGACCAACGGCACCACCGAGTTTGAGGATGTGGACACCGGCGTCACCATGCTGACCGCCGAGTACATCACCGAGAACGGCCTGCTGTAAGATTAGAGCGCATGACGGCGGCGGGGGAACTCTCCCCCGCCGCCGCTTTCTGTGATCGGCCGTTCGCGCGAATAACCGCGCGTCACTCCGCCTCCGGTCTCTCCTTGGATACGGGCGCCTCTCTGCGCCGGTACAGTCTCCGCTCCAGCGACCAGATGCGCTCCGTGAAGCCGCCGGGCTGCGCGTTCTGCAGCGCGCGGCTCATCTCAAACATGCGCGCGTCCAGCAGGTCGAGCACGTGCAACACCTCGGCCTCGGGAAACATCGGCGGCTTCGGGCTGCCGTACTCGGGCAGGTCGTGGTGCGAGAGGATCATGTGCTCCACCATCATCAACAGCTCCTTGCGCACGCCCAGCTCCCGGCCGCAGCGCGCGATCTCCGCCACGCCCGCCACCAGGTGGCCGATCAGCATGCCCTCGGCGGTGTAATCCGAGACCATGCCGATCTCATCCGAGTCCATTTCATCGATCTTGCACAGGTCGTGCAGGATCACGCCAGCCGCCAGCAGATCCGCGTCCAGCTGGGGATAGACCTCGCACACATGCTTCGCCATGCGCAGCATGGTGCTGGTGTGGTGCAAAAGCCCGCTTCGCTCGGCGTGGTGCAGCTTCGACGCGGCGGGATAGTAGTTCAGCTTATCGCCGCACTCGTCCAGGCGCATCGCCACCAGTGCGCGAAGCTGGTTGTCGGCGATCTCCTCGACGCGCGCGAGGATTTCGTCCTTCATCTCCTCAGGCGGCTGGGGAGCGCAGGGTGTGAGCTGATTCATATCGTAGTCGTCCTTATCGGTGACGGGGCGCATCTTGTCCACCCGGAACTGTGGGCGGTTGTTGTACTCCTGCATTACACCGCGCACGCGCAGCACCTCCGCCACCGCGGGCGCAGGGGTCAGGCCGTCCCACATCTTGGCGTTGACCTCGCCGGAGGTGTCGCAGAGCGTCATGTCCAGATACTTGCTGCCGTTGGAGCTGGTGCGCTGCGCGGCGGTCCGGGTCAGCAGAAAGCCGTCGAACACCTGCCCCTTGATCATCTCCGCGAGACGCGGCTGCTGTTTCATGGGGAAATCCCTCCCATATTTCAAAGCTGTATCTCCATGATAAACCGCGAGGCCGGGGATGTCAAGCGCAAATGCGCTTGCGCTCGGCGCGTTTTTTGTCTATAATGGATTTGGGTGAAGGATTTTATGAAGCAAACCGTGGAACACAAGAAACTGAGCGCGCTGCGGGGTGTGCTGCTGATCGCCGGACTGGTGGCCGCGCTGGCCGCGCTGGACATCCTCTGCGTGCGCGTTTTGGCGCGCTGGATCGGCGCGCAGCCGGCGGCGCTGGCGTTTTGGATCCTGGGCGGGCTGATCGCGCTGTGGATGCTGCACGTCTACGTGGTGAAGTACGTCTACGAACTGAATCCGGACGTGCTGCGCCTGAACCGCAGTTACGGCAAGCGCCCGCGCCACATCGAGGACATCTATCTTCGCCAAATCGTTTTTGTGGGAACGCCCGAGGAGGCGAAGCGCCGCCATCCCCGCGCGCGCAGGGTGAGCGCCGTCCGCAGGGGCGCGGAGCTGCCGGTCACGGCGGTGGTGTACAAGAGCTCGGACGGCGAGCGCGTAGCGCTGATTCAGGCCAATGCGGAATTGAAGCAAAAGCTGGAGGAGACCGTTCGAAGCAAAAAGCGCTGATGCGGGCGATCCGCATGATAAAAATGACGGTGGCAAAGGGAGAGCGGCGCGCCGCCGCCCTCCCCTTTTATGTGGATTCCTTTTCGGCTTGGATTTCCCCGGCATGAAGCGCGCTTCGGTACGCCGACGGGGTTTGATCCGTGGCCTCCTTGAAGCGCTGGCTGAAGTAGCTCAGGCTGGAAAAGCCCACGCTCAGGCCAATTTGGCCGACCGAGCTGTCCGAGCTCTCGAGAAGGCGCTTGCTCTCCTCAATGCGGCGCGAGAGCAGATAGCGGATCGGGCTCATGCCCGTCTCCCGGGTGAAGGAGTGCACCAGGTAGTGCTTGCTCATGTGCGTCAGGCGCGCCAGCTCATCCAAATTCAGCGGCTCCGCGAAGTGCTCGTCGATGTACTGGCGCACGCGCGCGCACTCCGAGCCCGTCTTGGAGCGGCTTGGGTTCGTGCTGCGAAAGAAGAGCTGGCGGCGCAACAGCAGGAAGATCACCTGCGTCAGACTAGCGCAGACCTCGCTCCAGCCCTCCTGGCGGCCTTCGCACTCGCGCAGAATCGCCTCCAGGTAGAAGCGGTAGCCGCCCGAGAATTCATCCCGCAGCCGGAAGTAGCGCTCCTCGCCCCCACCGGGCGGCTGAAAGCGCACGCCCTCCACGCCCGCCACCAGATATTCCATTGGGCCGTTCGCGCCGGAGCGCTCCGTGTGTGGAATGTGGGGATTGACGAGCACCAAATCGCCGGCGCGCACCTCCAGGCGCTCCGAGTCCACGCGGAATTCGCCGCTGCCGCGCAGCACGCAGAAGATCTCCGCGCAATCGTGGGCGTGGGGTTGGCTCTGCCAGTCGCCGTCGTCCCGGCTGCGGGTGATGTAATCCAGCCGAAGCCCCTGCCCGCCGGTTGAACGCGGCAGGTCGTAACGCAGCAGCCCCATAGGCATACCTCCCTTTATTTCGATCTTAACAAGTCCGCAGAGAAAAGTCAAGCCATTCATTTTTGCATTGATTTACAATTCCTGCCAGAGCGATTGAAAATGATTGACTTGCTTTGGAAGTTCTGCGGCGATTTATCGTTAAATAATTGAGAAATATGACAATATGTATAAAATAACTCGCAATATATTGAATTGATTTTGTTCGCTTCGTACAATATACTGAATCTATCTAATCTCAACAATTTTGTTGAGATGCGTGAAGGCAAGAATACGATTATAGGAGGAACGAACATGAAGAAACTGCTCACCATGGTATTGGCTCTCGTCATGCTCTGCACGCTGTGCCTGACCGCCAGCGCTGAGGAGCCCGTTACCGTGAACTTCTGGTCGATGTGGAATTCGGGCGAGCCCCAGGCCACGGTCATCGAGGAGGCGGCCGCCGCCTACGAGGCCGAGACGGGCGTCCACGTCAGCATCGAGTGGAAGGGCCGCGACATCAACACCCTGCTGTCCGCCGCGCTGGAATCCGGCGAGTCCATCGACATCTTCGAGGACGACTACAACCGCATCGGCCAGGTGTACGCCCCCTACACCTACGACCTGACCGAGATGGCCGAGGCGGCGGGCTATGCCGACAACAGCTACGCCGTGTTCAACAACCAGGCCATTGCCTGGGCCGGCTATCTGAACAGCATCACCGAACAGCCGCAGGTCGGCGGCGTGTTCTACGACAAGGACGCCTTCGCGAAGGCCGGCATCGAGGCCGAGCCCACCACCTGGGCCGAGTTCCTGGATGTCTGCGCCAAGCTGAAGGAGGCCGGCATCGCCCCGCTCGCGCAGGACGGCGCCTACACCAACTTCTCCTTCTACTATCACCTGGTCCGCTACCTGGGCGAGGACGCCATCGCCGAGCTGCGCGACAACGGCGGCTGGGCCCAGAGCGAGGGCGCGGTGAAGGCCGCTCAGGACATCATTGACCTGGTCAACGCGGGCTATCTGGTCGACGGCGCTCCCGACGAGTATCCGTCCAGCCAGAACAAGATCGGAACCGGCGAAGCCGCGATGGTCGTCTGCGCCAACTACGTGACCTCCGAGATCAACGCCATCTTCGGCGAGCTCAACTGGGGCCTGTTCAATTATCCGGCGGTCGATGGCGGCGCCGAGCCGACCGCGGCCTATGCCGGCGCGAACTCCCTGGCGATCAGCTCCTACTCCGAGCATCCCCAGGAGGCCTTCGACTTCCTGATGTTCCTGGTGACCGGCGAGTACGACCAGAAGATGGCCGATACCGCCGCTCAGATTCCGGCCGATCCGCACAACACCGCCCCGGCTTCCCTGACCGGCACGGTGGAGACGCTGGTCGCCGCCGACAAGCCCATGACCTGGTGCGGCGCTCTGAACACCCATGAGGCCTGGGCCACGATGAAGAGCATGTTCACCGAGCTCTTTGAGGGCAAGTACGCCAGCGGCGAGGACTTCTGCGCCGCGATGGACGCGCTGTATTGATCCCCGACGCTTCGCGGATCCTCAGCGCTGACTGAACCTTGACCGACGCGGGCGGCGCATTCGCGCCGCCCGCGCTTCATCATTTTCGTCTCCGAATGCAGGGAGGAGTTCTTATGAGAAAAAACAAGGCGCTGATCGTGTGCTTCATCGCGCCGACCGTGCTGTGCCTGCTGGCGATGTACGTCTATCCCGTGTGCCGTACGGTGCTCATGAGCTTCTTCCACGTGGAGAGCCTGACGGCGGACGTGAGCGCATGGTCGTTTAACGGCGTCGAGAACTATGCCAAAATTTTCCACAACGCGGGCTTCCTGATCTCCATGCGAAATTTCCTGCTGATCTGGCTGGTGGGCGGCGCGATCACGCTGGCGATCTCGCTGCTGATGGCGGTGATCCTCACCTCCGGCATCCGCCTGCAGGGCTTCTTCCGCGCGGCGATCTATCTGCCCAACATCGTCAGCGCCGTGGCGCTGGCCACCATGTGGGTGCAGTACATCTTCAATTATGATTACGGCCTGCTCAACAACCTGCTGACCATGCTGGGGCTGGAAAAGTTCCGCTGGCTCGGCACGGACGCCAAGTTCTGGGCGATGCTGGCGGCTTACATCTTCGGCTCCGTCGGCTACTACATGCTGATCTACATAAGCGGCATTGAGGGGATTCCCACCGACCTCTACGAGGCCGCCACCATCGACGGCGCGAAGAAGGTCAAGCAGTTCTTTTCCATCACCCTGCCGCTGCTGAAGGGCATCATCAAGACCACCATCACCTTCTGGAGCATCAACGCCACCACCTTCTACCTCTGGTCGAAGTTGTTCTCCCCGGTGCAGACGGAGAGCTCCACCATCGTGCCGGTGGTGTACCTGTACGACACCGTGTTCGGCGGCAAGGGCGTGGTCACCCGCGACGCCGGCGCGGGCGCGGCGGTGGGCGTGGTGCTCACGCTGATCATCATCGCCGTGTATCTGATCACCAGCGTGACGCTCAAGAGCAACGACCTGGAGTATTGAGGGGGTGAAGGCAATGAAGCGAACCCGAAGCAAAATCAATTGGGGCAGAGAGCTCAGATTCATTCCCGGATACCTCGTCGTGGGCGGCTACGTGGTCTTCACGGCGGTGATGCTGTTCTGGATCCTCGGCGCGAGCTTGTCCACCGCCCGCGAGATCTTCCAGGGCAAGGTGCTGGAATTCTCCAGCGGCTTTCACTTTGAAAACTATGTCACGGCCTGGCAGGCGCAGAATGTGAGCGTGTTCTTCGGAAACTCGCTGCTGTACTCGATCACGAGCTGCGCGGGCGTTCTGTTGATCGCGGCCCCCGCGGCATACGTGCTCAACCGCTGGCGCTTCATCGGCAGCCGGGTCATTCGCTACGGGCTGGTCATCGCGATGAGCGTGCCCGCCATCATGATCATCATGCCGCTCTACACCATGGCGGTCAAGTGGGGCCTCAAGGGACGGATCCTGCTGATCGTGCTCTACATCTTCCTGCGCGTGCCCTACACGGCGATCTATCTGACCGACTTCTTCGCTACGCTGTCGCGCTCCTACGAGGAGGCAGCGGCCATCGACGGCTGCAGTCCGTCCAAGACCTTCTGGGTGATCATGCTGCCGCTGATTCAGCCGGCCGTGATCACGGTGACGATCTTCAACTTCCTGTCCGTCTGGAACGAGTTCTTCATGGCGCTGATCTTCACCAGCAGCGAGTCCATGACCCCCGTGGGCGTGGGACTGCTGCAGCTGGTGAACTCCATGAAGTACAGCGGCAATTACGGCGCGCTGTTCGCGGCGGTCATCATCGTGTTCCTGCCCACCTTCATACTGTACCTGTTCATGTCCCGCAGGATCATCTCCGGCGTCACTGCCGGCGGTATCAAGGGATAATCCTAGCATCGGAGTGATTGACGAATGAGCGACCTGAAGCACGGAAGAGTCACCATCCCCACCGATCTGGACGTGGTGCGCGAGACCCTCGAGGTGCTCGACAAATTGGGCGCGGATGCCATCCGCGACTGCGACGGCACCGAGTTTCCCGCCGAACTGCGAAACACCGGCGCGAAGGTGTATGCCACCTACTACACCACCCGCAAGGACAACGCCTGGGCGAAGGCGAATCCCGACGAGGTGCAGCAGTGCTACATCATGACGGGCTTTCACACCGCGTCCGGCGGCGCGCTGTCCATTCCGCTGATGAAGGGCATAAGCCCCGAACTGATGCGCGTCAACGACGTGGACGACGTCGCGCGCTGGTGGGAGGTCATGGATCGCACGGCCGGTGCTCCCGTGCCGCCCACCTGCTGGCGCTGGGACGCCGGAAGCGGCTGCGTGGTGCTCGATCATCCAACTCCCTGGCATGAGTACACGGTCAGCTTCCTGGCCTATCTGATCTGGGACCCCGTGCACATGTACAATGCCGTGGTGAACGATTGGAAGGATGTGGAGCACCAGCTCACCTTCGACGTGCGCCAGCCCAAGACGCATGCGCACAGCCTGGAGCGCCTGCGCAAATTCGTCGAGGCGCACCCCTACGTGGACGTGATTCGCTACACCACGTTCTTCCATCAGTTCACGCTGGTGTTTGACGAGCTGCGGCGGGAGAAGTACGTGGATTGGTACGGGTACTCCGCCAGCGTCAGCCCCCACATTCTCACACAGTTTGAGCGGGAGGTTGGCTATCCGTTCCGCCCGGAATACATCATCGATCAGGGCTACTACAACAACCAATACCGTGTACCCAGCCGCGAGTACAGGGACTTCTTGGCGTTCCAGCGCCGGGAGGTGGCGAAGCTCGCGAAGGAGATGGTCGATCTGACCCACGAGCTCGGCCGCGAGGCGATGATGTTCCTGGGCGACCACTGGATCGGCACGGAGCCCTTCATGGACGAGTTCAAGTCCATCGGCCTGGACGCGGTGGTGGGCAGCGTGGGCAACGGTTCGACGCTGCGGCTGATCAGCGACATCGAGGGCGTGCAGTACACCGAGGGGCGCTTTCTGCCCTACTTCTTTCCCGACACCTTCCACGAGGGCGGCGATCCCGTGCGCGAGGCCCGGGAGAACTGGATCACGGCCCGCCGGGCGATCCTGCGCAAGCCCGTCGACCGCATCGGCTACGGCGGCTATCTGAAGCTCGCGCTGGAGGCCCCCGGTTTCATCGACTACATTCAGTCCGTCTGCGACGAGTTCCGTGAGCTCTATGAGAACGTGCATGGTGCCGAGCCCTACTGCGCCAAGACGGTGACGGTGCTCAACTGCTGGGGCCGGATGCGCGCCTGGGGCTGCCACATGGTGCACCACGCGCTCTACTACAAGCCCAACTACTCCTACGCGGGCGTGATCGAGGCGCTCTCCGGCGCACCCTTCGACGTGCGCTTCATCAGCTTCGACGACGTAAAGGCCGATCCGTCGATCCTCGACGGCATCGACGTGCTTCTGAACATCGGCGACGGCGACACCGCCCACACCGGCGGTGCGGTCTGGGAGGACGCGGAGATCGCATCGGCGATTCGCGGCTTCATCCACCGCGGCGGAGGGTTCATCGGCGTGGGCGAGCCCTCGGGTCACTCCTACCAGGGGCGCTACCTGCAGCTCGCGTCCGCGCTGGGCGTGGAGAAGGAGACGGGCTTCACGCTGGGCTACGACAAGTACAACTGGGACGAGCATCCCGACCACTTCATCCTCGAGGACTGTACGCATCCCGTGGACTTCGGCGAGGGCAAGCGGTACATCTACGCGCTGGAGGGCGCGCAGGTGCTCGTACAGCGCGACAGGGAGGTGCAAATGGCCGTCAACGAGTACGGACATGGCCGCTGCGTGTACCTGACCGGCCTGCCCTACTCCTTTGAGAATGCGCGCGTGCTGCATCGGGCGATCCTGTGGGCCGCGCATGCGGAGGGCGAGCTGCGCCGCTGGTTCAGTTCCAATTTCAACGTGGAAGTTCACGCCTACGTGCAAAACGGCAAGTATTGCGCGGTGAACAATACCTTTGAACCGCAGACGACGACCATCTACGAGGGCAATGGAGAGAGCTTTGAATTAAAGCTCGAACCGAACGAGATCGACTGGTTTGAAATTCAGGCGGAGCGAGAGTGAATCGCCAAAAGGGCGCTTTTGCTCCGCTCCGCCGCGAAAGGTCCGCGCGTTTGAAAGGCGACATAAAGCACGGGAACCGGCAAGAATCCATCTTGCCGGTTCCCGTTTGGCAGCGCGCCGCGGATTACTCCTCTTCCTCTTCCTCTTCCTCGGGAAGCTCCGCGTCGTGATAGACGGCCTGCGTGTCGTCGTAGTCCTCCAGCCAGTCGATCAGCTTGCGCACCTTGGCCACGCTCTCCTCGTCGGACAGCTCCGTGGTGGTGGTGGGCACCATCTCGCGCTCGGCGGAGAGGAATACGCAGCCCGCCTCCTCCAGCTTGTCGCGCACCTCGGAGAAGTCGTTGGGATCGGTATAGATCACGGCCGCGTCCTCGCCCATCTCCACGTCGTCCGCGCCGCAGTCCAGCGCGAGCATCGTCAGCTCGTCCTCGTCCATGCCCTTGGAGTTGTCGATTTCGATCACGCCCTTGCGCTCAAACTTCCAGGACACGCAGCCGCTCGCGCCCAGCGTGCCGCCGCACTTGTCGAAGATGTGGCGCACCTCGCTGGCGGTGCGGTTGAGGTTGTCGGTCACGATCTCCACGATCACGGCCACGCCGCAGGGGGCGTATCCCTCGTAGGTGATCTCCTTATAGTTGCTGGCATCGCCCTCGCCCGCCGCCTTTTTGATGGAGCGCATGATGTTGTCGTTGGGCATGTTGGCGGCCTTGGCCTTCGCCACCACGTCCTTCAATTTGCTGTTCAGGTTGGGATCGGCGCTGCCGCCGGTCTTGACCGCGATCACGATCTCGCGGCCGATCTTCGTGAAGATCTTGCCCTTCGCGGCGTCCGTCTTTGCCTTCTTATTCTTGATGGTCGACCATTTGTTATGTCCCGACATGGACTTTCCCTCCCAGTTTCAACACTTATATTATATCATACCACATTTCACTGGCATTCGTCAAGAAAATGCTGTATAATGAAGGTAAAGAAGATGGGAGGCGGCTAAAATGGCTGTGGTGAGCGGAATCCGGGAGGTTCGCGGGCTCGTGGAGCTTTCGCTGGACGGCGTGGCCTGGCTGCGCGTGCGCAAGAAGCACTTCGCGATGCGCCCGCTCGCCGAGGGAGAGGCCGTCGATCCGGAGGCTTACGTCGATTCCCTCGCCGCCGTCCAGGCCGCCGACTGCTACGAGGCGGCGCTCACGATGCTCGACCGCGCGGCGCATTCCGGCGGCGACCTGCAGGCCAAGCTCGCGCGCGCGGGCTACGTGTCCCCCGCCGCCGAGGCGGCTGTGGCGCGCCTGCGGGAGAACCGCCTGATCGACGACCGCAGGTTCGCCGAGCGCATCGCCCAGTCTCAGCAGGCCAAGCCCGTGGGCGCCTACGCCGTCCGCCGCAAGATGCGCGCCAGGCGCCTCTCCGAGGAGGACATCGACGCCGCCATGGAGGGCTTCGACGACGAGCAGCAGCGTGTCGCCTGCCGCGCCGCCGCGGACAAGCTCTGGCGCAAGTATTCGGAGCTCCCCGCCCGCGAGGGCAGGGCCAAGCTCTCCCAGGCGCTCGCCCGGCGCGGCTTCGGCTGGGACGCGATCCGAAGCGTCGTGGAGGAAATCGCCACGGACATTGAGGAATGGGAATGAGAGACGGGGAGGCGGATGCCTCCCCAGTTCTCAATGATATTCCCGTCAGTAGGTCTCGATTTCGCCCGGATACGCGCGCGAGCGCTCCACAAGCGGGCCCCTCGCGCCCATCGTGAAGGCAATGTCGCTGCTTCGGATGCACAACAGCGTCGCGCCGGGAAGCAAATCCAAAAAATCCAGCATTCCCGGGATCAATTGGAGGATTCCTTCCCTGGAGACCGGCACCCAGCAGTAGGCGCGGCCCTTGTAGCGGACGAATTCTCCGGCTGGGATGCGGCAATCCCGCAGCGCCGGGTTTTCCGTCAGTATGTGTCCCAGCTTGGATGGCTCCAGCAGACCCCGCCGGGTTACGCAAAAGCCGCCGGTAGACTTGCTGCCGGTGAACAGGTAAATCCTTCCCTCCGATGCGGCATCGTACTCCGCGACCGCCTGCGGCGGAATGCGTACGGTGAGGTCGTCGCGGATTCGTGATTTTCCGAAGATAAACTTGCCGCCCTTGGTCATCTGTGGCATGGACGGAGATACCCCCTCCCCGATGCGTTCATAAAATTCGTTACGTCATCCCTCGAACCACTTCTCATCCGCGATGCGCACCGGGTGGCCGCAGCTCATCCTGCCCTCGGGGCACTTGCCCGTCACGGCGCAGGTCGGGCCGTAGAATTGGAACAGCGGCCGGGCCTCGGTTTCGTTGAGCCTGCGCACCATCTCCCGCGCGATGCCGCGGATCTCCCACTGCGCGCGGTTGCAGCAGCGCAGCTTGGCAAAGTGCAGAAGCTCCCGGGCGTTCAGGGAGATCAGCAGGCTCGTGGTGTGGCCGGCCATCGCGAAGTAGGCGAGCTCCGCGTCCGTCGCGCCCATTTCCCGCGCGCGTGCCGCCGCACCGGCCTGCGCGGCGAACGCCTCCTCATAGAGCCTCTGCGCCTCGGGATTCGCCGCGACCGTCTCCGGCAGCACATAGTCGCCCGCCGACAGCGCATACAGCTCGTGGCGAAGCAGGAGCGAAAGCATTCGGTGGCGCGTGAAGTGGGTCACGCAGGCCAGCGACGCGCCGTCGATGCGGAAGGCATAATTGAGCAGCTCCAGCTCGCGCGGCCGGGCGTCGCCCAACAGAGTGCGAAGATCGTCCTCCTCAAAGCGGCCCGAGAAGCGCGTCGCGGCGCGCAGCAGCCGCATCGGCTCGACCGGCGCGCTCACGATTTCCACAGACGGTTTCACCGCGCTCCCGGTGTGAATCGGGATCTCGCATTCTTCAAGCCGCTCGGCGGGCGCGCACTTGAGCTCCGCATCGATCACGCCGGGATACAGCGCGTCGAACTGTTCCCTGAGCTGCTCGCCCAGCATTCGAATCTCCGCCCAGGCGCTCCCCCGCCCCGCCAGCATGGCCGCGATCATGTGGATCAGCTCGCGGGCGTTCAGCGTCATATAGAAATTGCTGCGGAAGCCGTAGGGCAGCACGAAGCGCGCGTCCTCCCTGGGCACGCCCAGCGCCAGCAGCCGGTCATACGCTCGGAACAATTCCTCGCAGCGCGCCTCGTACAGCGCCCGCGCCCCGGGCTCCATGCCCTCCGGCACCACGTAGCCCGCGCCGGAGAAGTCCACGTAGCGCCGCGACTTCACCGTGAACGACGCCAGGCGGAATTCGATGCAGAACTGCTCCACCAGCACGCTCACGCCGTCAAGGGCCAGGGCGAAGTTCTGGTGCTCGATCACGGACTTGTGCCCCGAGGAGAGCACCTTGCCGATCAGCTTCAGGTCCCTTTCCCGCGAGCCGCTCCCTTCATAGATTTCCAGCGCGCCGCCCTGCTGGGTGGAGATGCGCGCCGCCGATGCCGCCACGCGCAGCGCGTCCTCGTTCTTCAGAAGTATTTTCGCGGTTCCCTTGCGCATTTCTTCACCCTCCGAGCTTTTTTTGCCATTATAACACAGCAACGGAAAACCGACAAGTGGAGCAATAAATAACACGCGCTGTCACAACCTACCGCGGTCGGTTGAAATTATGACTGCAATATGACTACTGACAGTCTCCTTTGTCTAAATCCGAACGCATTTTGAAAAGTTTTGGGCTTATCTATTGATGGAAGTTTTGGAGTATTACAGAATTATGTTGCCATCCTTAAATCTGACGCACATGCCTGAATGCACAATATGTTGTATTGACTTTTGGGTATATACACAATATAATGTGTTTGCAGATAGAAAGGAGCGCAACATGCTGGACACGATACGCAAGCGGGACGGCCGCACGGTCCCATTTGAAACGGAGAAAATCACCGCCGCTATATGGAAGGCATTCGAAGCGAGCCACAGCGCGAAGCCCTATGAAACCGCTGAGGAGATCGCGATGCAGGTCGTTCACAACCTGCGCCGCAGCGAGGATCTGGGCGTGCCCACCGTCGAGGATGTGCAGGACATGGTCGAGGCCGTACTGATTGAGAACGGCTTCGTGCGCACGGCCAAGAGCTTCATCCTCTACCGCGCCGAGCGCAGCCGTATCCGCGAGATGAACACGCGGCTGATGCGCATCTACGACGATATCACGAACAAGGACGCCATCGAATCGGACATCAAGCGCGAAAACGCCAACATCAACGGCGACACCGCCATGGGCGCGATGCTGAAGTATGGCTCCGAGGGCGCGAAGCAGTTCAACATGATGTTCATGATGAAGCCGGAACACGCCGAGGCGCACCGTTGCGGCGACATCCACATTCACGACATGGACTTCCTCACCCTCACCACCACCTGCTGCCAGATCGACCTGATCAAGCTGTTTGACGGCGGCTTCTCCACTGGCCACGGCCACATCCGCCCGCCCAAGGACATCCGCAGCTACGCGGCGCTGGCCTGCATCGCCATCCAGGCGAACCAGAACGACCAGCACGGCGGCCAGAGCATCGTCAACTTCGACTACGCCATGGCCGACGGCGTGCGGCTGACCTTCAAAAAGAACTATCGCGACAACCTCTCCCGGGCGCTGGAGCTGATGGCGGACGCGGAGAACCCCGACGAGGCCGCGAAGGATATCCTCGAGGCCGTCGAGCGGGAGGAGGGCCTGGTGCCCACGCTGGTGCCGGATCCGGCGTACAAGGCCGCCGAGCAGGCGAAGCTGATCACCCTGGGCCTGTCCGCGGAGGACGCGGCGCACGCGCAGGACTTCGCCCAGCGCAAGGCCGAAAGGGAGACCGACAAGGCCACCTATCAGGCCATGGAGGCGCTGATCCACAACCTGAACACCATGAACTCCCGCGCGGGCGCGCAGGTGCCGTTCTCGTCGATCAACTACGGCATGGACACCTCGCCCGAGGCCCGCATGGTGATGCGCAACCTCCTCGAGAGCACGCAGGCGGGCCTGGGCAACGGTGAGACGCCCATCTTCCCCATCCAGATCTTCCGCGTGAAGGAGGGCGTGAACTACAATCCCGGCGATCCGAACTACGACCTGTTCAAGCTCGCCTGCAAGACCAGCGCCAAGCGGCTGTTCCCGAATTTTTCGTTCCAGGACGCGCCGTTCAACCTGCAGTACTACAAGCCCGGCCATCCGGAGACGGAGATCGCCTACATGGGCTGCCGCACGCGGGTCATGGCGAACCTCGTGCACCCGGACAAGGCCGTTTCCAACGGCCGCGGCAATCTGAGCTTCACCTCCATCAATCTGCCGCGCCTCGCCATCAAGTCCAACCACAATCTCGACGTGTTCTTCGAGCTCCTGGACAACATGATGAACCTGGTGTTCGACCAGTTGATGGATCGCTTTGAGATTCAGGCGCGCAAGCGCGTGCGCAACTATCCGTTCCTGATGGGAGAGGGCGTGTGGATCGACTCGGAGAAGCTCGACTGGGACGACGAGGTGCGCGAGGTGCTCAAGGACGGCACGCTGTCGGTGGGCTTCATCGGACTGGCGGAGTGCCTGAAGGCGCTGATCGGCGAGCATCACGGCGAGAGCGAGAAGGCGCAGAACCTGGGGCTGGAGATCATCGGCCACATGCGCGAGATGTGCGATCAGGCCGCGGAGCGTCTGGGCATGAACGTAACGTTGCTGGCGACGCCGGCGGAGGGCCTGTCGGGCCGCTTCGTGAAGATCGACGCCCAGAAGTACGGCGTGATTCCGGGGGTGACCGACCGCGACTACTACACCAACAGCTTCCACGTGCCGGTCTACTATGAGATCAGCGCCATCGACAAGATCCGCACCGAGGCCCCCTACCACGCGCTGACAAACGCGGGCCACATCTCCTATGTGGAGCTGGACGGGGATCCGACGCAGAACCTCGAGGCCTTTGAGAAGATCGTCCGCGTGATGAAGGAGAGCGGCATCGGCTACGGCTCGATCAACCACCCGGTGGACCGCGACCCGGTGTGCGGCTACAACGGCATCATCGGCGACACCTGCCCCAACTGCGGCCGCGAGGAGGGCGATCGCCCCTTCGAGCGCATCCGCCGCATCACGGGCTATCTGGTCGGCACGCTGGACCGCTTCAACGACGGCAAGCGCAGCGAGGAGCGCGACCGCGTAAAGCACAAGATCTGAGTAGAATTGAGATTATAAATGGGGCGCCGCATGAAGCGGCGCCCCATCTCTCGCTTATTTTATAATTTTTATTCTTCGTGACCGGACGGCCGGGATGCGAGGTGGCGCATCGCGATGACGACCTCCCTGATTCGACCGTTCTCGTAGCGGGCCGGTTGAATGATGACCGCCGCCCAGCGATAGCCTTCGCCCGAGTAGCGTCGATATTCCCGGCGCAGGAAGCGCGATCCTTCGCTGATCGAGCGCCGAATCGTGAACGCGTCCAGCATCGCGCGAAGCTCCTCCCGATCCTCGGGATGCACCAATTCCAGATAGCGGTCAAAGGTCTCTCGATAGGGTGCGCTCAGCTTCGTCACCACCTCGCCGTCATAGGATTTGGCGGCAAAGCAGAGATCGTTGTCCAGGTCCACGTAGTACAGCCCGTAGAATATGCCGCTCAGCGCGCGCATGGACTTTTTGAATACCTTCTTGCGCTCGCCGCGTTCCAACTCGGCATTCTTCTCCACGTCCACATTGAATACGAACACGTTCGCGAGTATGTCTCCCGTATCCGGATCGCCATAGAGGCGCACGTGCATACGGTGCCACACGTATTCATCCATGCCGGAGGAACATACGCGATAGTCCGTGTCAAACTCCGTGTTGCCGGAGCGGTAGGCTTCCGCGATGTTCGGCACGCTCATCTGCTGCACATGCTCCGCGTAGTCCAGCGGATAGATGAAGTCTCGCAGCAGATTGCTCATGTCCGCGGTAAAGTCGCGCCAATCGGCTTTGTGCAGCGGTGCGAGCGGGCCCAGCAGAAGCGGGTCCTTCATGTAGATGTTGCGCCACAGATTTCGGCTGACGTTGATCGTCCACACGGCTACGGTGTGAGGGATGGTCGCATCCATGTAGCTGTTTTCAATCTCCGCGCGGCCCTGGGAAAGCAACTCCTGCGTGCCGTCTCGCACGCTGCAGACGATGACTTCTTCGTCCGTCGCATGCGCGTTCAGACGGAAGCGCAACCGTCGCACCTCCCGATCCGGAAGCGCCCCGCGCAGCAGTAGTTCCGCGCTCTCGCCGCGCCGAAGTTCGCTCAAGCGCTCGTGCAGCCGCTCGACGCTGTCCGAATCCAGCCCGCAAGCCGATTCCAGCGCCGGCAGTGACGTCAAGCGTTCCTCCTGACCCGAGTCGCCGAGCAGACCCAGCCCGTCGTAGCAGTTCATCAGGTTCGCCTGTCCCCGGTGATAGATGAACAGCGTCACCTGCGCCTCCCGCGCCATATCGCTGAGCATGTGGGCGCGCTCCCCAAGTTTCTCCCGTGTTGCGCGCTGATCAAGCCGTACCCGCCGCATCGCGAGAACGACAAACAGCGCGTGCAGGGCGAGCACCAGCAAGAGCATGGCCGCGATTGCGATCAGCATCCAGCTCTGATCCCATATGAATTCATTCGCCGCGAACTCGGGAATCACGAGGGAGACGTTCCACGGCCGGATGGCGGAGCGCTGCTGCGTGATGTAGACCCCGCCGCCATAGTCGTGAATGTGCGCGATGGCGGATTCATTGTGGAGAAGCGCGGCGGTACTGCCGCCTGCGTTCATGGATAGAAGGGTGTCGTAATAGCCGCCGGAATTGAAGTCCGTATGATTGACCAAATATGCGCCGGTAATCGAGTTATACACCGCGAAATCGTAATCCTCACGGAAGGAGGAGCCGAGCATGCGCTCCAGCCCTTCCGGATCGTAGCGCACGACGAGATCCCTTTCGTCGTCGATCCGCGCGCAGAGCAGCAGAGAATCGTCCGACAGCGCAAGGATGCGCCCTCTCGGAACGTCGTCCACCGAATAAATGTAGGCGGTCTCAGACTCAATGGCGTTCGTACTGCCGTCCTTGTGGCGAATTACGCCGTCGCTGAGTACGCCGACTTCATTGTAAGGATAATATTCATACAATGAACTGAGGAACATTTCCTCCCGGGACGGGTCCTCGGAGATCAGAGCCGCTGCGCTGTAGATGGTATTGAAGGAGGAGCGGACCATTTGCTCGAACTGCGAAGTCACGCGGCTGGTGACGTCCACGGCCCGCGCCTCCACCGAGGCCCGCCCAAGGCTCACCAATGCTTCGACGACCAATATGGCACACAGCGTCAGCAGCACCACAAGAACGATGCTTCCACGAATGACCGCATACCTGTCCTTTGCAAATAACTTTCGGATTCCGCTCATATTTTTGCCGCTCCGAATCCAATATTTATAAGCGCAGGAAATAAATAACACATCCTGAACTCAGTAATATTATAGCCGAAATGCTTTATGCGGGAATGAAAAATATGTGTATTTGGGGTGAAAAATTATGGGTGAAACGCAATATCGCCGGGCGGTTCCCGGCGATATTTTCATAAAACCGTTATATTCTTGCGCTTTCCAGCATGCTGCGCGCATGCGCGATGCTGCTCTCGCTGTCCTCCGCGCCGCCAACCAGGCGCGAGAGCTCGCGCACGCGGCCCTCCTCGTCCAAGCGAACGACCCGCGTTCGCGTGCGCCCGTCCTCGACGCTCTTTTCCACCAAAAACTGGCAGTCGCCCAGCGCCGCGATCTGCGGCAGGTGAGTCACGCAGAGCACCTGCCGTTCCCGCGCGATGGAGCGCATCTTTTCGCCCACCACCTGCGCCATCCGGCCGGAAACGCCGGTGTCGATCTCGTCAAAAACCATGCTGTCCACGCCGCCGCGCCCCAGCGCCTTCAGCGCCAGCATGATGCGCGACAGCTCGCCGCCTGACGCGACGGCGCTCAGCGGCCTGAGCGGTTCGCCGGGATTCGGAGAGATCAAAAACTCGATCTCCTCCGCGCCGCCTGCGCCCGGCTTTTCCAGCGGCCGGAACTGCACGCTGAAGCGCGTGCTTCCCATTCCGAGGTCCCTCAACTGTTCCAGTATGCCCGCTTCCAGCGCATCGGCAAGGCGCCGCCGCGACGCACTGAGCGCAGCGCACGCCTCGCGCAGCGCGTGGTCCCGTGCCTTCAATTCCTTCTTGTAGGCCGCGATTTGCGCATCGCCGGCTTCGATGGATTCCAGGCGCTCCTTCGCCGCCTGTCCGAAAGCGACGACCTCCTCCTCCGTCGCGCCGTACTTGCGCTCCAATCGGGAGATCAGCTCCAGGCGGTCGTTAATGCGGTCCATCAGGCGTGGATCGAAGTTCATCTCTTCGCGCAGCGCCTGCAGCTCGCCTCCGGCCTCGCGCGCGCCGTAGTACAGGCCCCGCAGCTCCTCGCCGAGCTTGGCAAAGCGATCGTCCAGACGGGCGAGCTCCTCCATGGCGTCGGCGGAGCGCTTGAGCGCGTCCTGGGCGCTGAGCTCCCCGCCCTCTCCCACGTAGGTCAGGCGGTAGGCCAGCTCCACGCCGCCGCGCACCTTCTCCGCGCTCTCCAGCATCCGCAGCTTGCGGGTGAGCTTCTCCTCCTCGCCGGGCTTGAGCTTCGCGGCGGCAATTTCCTCCGTCTGAAAGCGCAGCGTATCGATCAGCCGCTCCCGCTCCGAGGCGTCCCGCAGCAGCGCCCGCAGCTTTCCCACGGTCTCCGCGCGCGCGGCATGCGCCGCGCGCACCGACGCGCGCAGCGCGGAATGCGCCTCGTCGCCAAATCCATCCAGAAAGTCGATGTGGCGCTTGGGGTCCAGCAACGCCTGGTGCTCGTGCTGGCCATGCACATCCACCAGCAGCGCCGTGAACTGCTTCAGCGCCGTCAGCGGCAGCACCGTGCCCGCGATTCTGCACAGATTGCGGCCGTTGCGGCTCAATTCCCGAGAGACGCATACCGCGCCGCCGTCCGCGTCCACGCCCAGGGTGTCCGCCATCGCCAGCGCCTCGGGATTGTTGGAGATGTCGAACAGCGCTTCGACGCAGCCCTTCTCCGCGCCCGTGCGGATCATGTCCCGGTCGGCGCGCCCGCCCAGCGCCAGATTCACGCTATCCACCACGATGGACTTGCCCGCGCCGGTTTCGCCCGTAAGCACATTGAATCCCCGCGCAAACTCGATGCGCAGCGATTCAATGAGCGCGATATTTCGAATTGTCAGTTCCAGAAGCATGGATGCCTCGCTCGTCCTTATCTCTTGTTCAGTGCACCGAAGCGGCCCTGCAGGCTCTCAATGGCCTCGGCGGAGCGTCCGATGATCAGCAGCGTGTTGTCGCCGGCGATGGTGCCCAGCACTTCGTTCCACTTCATGGAGTCGATGGCTTCGCAGGCGGCGGACGCGCTGGCCGGCAGGGTCTTGATGACCATCAGGTTGCCCACGCAGTCGACGCTCACGATGGACTCGGCCAGTATGCGCACAAAGCGGTCGTTCATGCCCTTCTCGGCGCGTTCGACGGTGGCGTACTTGTAGCCGCCGTTCTCGGAGAGCACCTTCAGCAGTCGAAGCTCCTTGATGTCGCGAGAAACCGTGGCCTGCGTCACCTTTACGCCGTGATTTTTGAGCTCCTCCGCGAGCTCCTCCTGCGTCTCGATGTCCTTATTCTCAATGATTTCCAATATCAGCCCGTGGCGCGTGCTCTTCATGTCATATTCCCCTCCGTTTCCTCCCCGCGCGGAATCAGTGGGTCCACTCCGAAAGTTTGTCCCGAAGCAGACTGAAATAGTTGCGGTCGTGGAGGCGAATAAACCGCGCCTTCAAATCGGAGCGCACGACAGTCACGCAACCCCCCGGAGCGAGCTCCACGGTCTTGCGGCCATCCAACACGGCGTGCGCGCCACAGCTGTCGTCCAGCACGCGAATGTTTACGGCGTCGCCCGAGGAGACCACCACCGGCCGCGCGTTCATCGTGTGCGGGCAGATCGGCGTTATGACAAAGCAATCCAACCCGGGCCGCACGATCGGCCCGCCGGCGGAGAGCGAATAGGCGGTGGAACCCGTAGCGCTGGCGACGATCAGACCATCCCCCGATATCCGATCCACCAGTATTCCGTTGACTTCGATCTCCAGCGAGAGCACTCGCACCGCGGGCGACGAGCGCGTGACAACCACCTCGTTCAACGCAAAGACATTGAACGGATTCTCGCCCCGCAGGGTCATCGTCATTCGACTGTCGATCGCATACCGCCCCTCCAGAACGCTCGTCACGTCCCGGCGAAGCTCCTTCGGGTCCACCTCGGTCAGGAAACCCATTCTCCCCAGGTTGATGCCCAGCATGGGAATGTCGTTTGGAAGCGCATAATCCAACGCCGAGAGCAGCGTCCCGTCGCCGCCCAGCACCGTCAGAAGATCGCACTCGTCAAAGCTCCGGGCGGAAAGCTCCGGATTTCCGAGCGCGTGCGCCAGCGTGATTCCCGTAGTTACCGCAACGCCATATTCGTCCAACAGCTCTTTCAATTCGCGGGCAACTTCGAAGCCGGCCCGCTTGGACGGATTCCAAACGATGCCGACATTTCGAAATTCCATGCGAATCACCTCACGTCCTCATATAGAATATACCGAAAGAAAGCGTAACTTACAAGGGGCCAATTGTCGATTTTAGAAAAAAGTCATAAGCTGACGCAATTATGTCATCTATCACCACGGGGTTCAACTCCTCCCTCCCTTCATCTCGCGGAAGCAGATGGAGCAGAAATTCGATATTCCCTTCCGGCCCGCGGATCGGAGAGTGATCGAGGCCCACGGCGGCCCATTCGGTCTCGCGCACGAAGGCGAGGATGTCCTGTAGCACGCTCCTGTGCACCGCCGGATCGCGTACCACGCCGCGCTCCCCCACGTCCTCCTTTGGCGCCTCAAACTGCGGCTTTACCAGCGCCACAAACTCTCTGCGGCCCGTCAGGAGTGGCAGCACCGCCGGCAGCACCGCCTTGAGGGAGATAAACGAGACGTCCGTCGCCCCGAACTCCGGCGCCACGGGAAAGTGCTCCGCCGTCAACAGCCGCGCGTTGGTCCGCTCCAGCGCCGTGACTCGCGGGTCGCTGCGCAGGCGGTAGTCCAGCAGGTTGTATCCCACGTCCACGCAGTAGACGCGCTTCGCCCCGGCGCGCAGCATCACGTCCGTAAAGCCGCCGGTGGATGCGCCCACGTCCACGCACACCGCGCCGTTCAGGTCGATATGGAATACCTCCAGCGCGCGCCGGAGCTTGTGCGCGCCGCGGCTGACGTAGGCGTCCACCGCGCCCCTGACGCGCAGTGCCTCGCCCGGCTTCACCGGATCGCCCGGCCGCAGCAGCTTGCGATCCCCGGCCATCGCCCGGCCCTCCATGATCAGCGCTCGCGCGAGGGCAATGCTTTGCAAATTCAGATCGTTGAACAGCGCCTCGTCGGCGCGGCGCGCGCCCTTCACGCTTCGCTCCCCTCGCCGAGCACGTCCACGATCCGCGCGCAGATCCGGTCCACGCTCAGTCCACAGCTTTCGCGCTGCTCCGAGATGCGCGCGTGCTCCACGTACGCGTCGGGCGCGCCGAGAACCAGCGTGCGGACAACCGCTCCACGCTCCGCGAGCAGGCGGACGATCCCCTCGCCCAGTCCGCCGATCACGCTGTTCTCCTCCAACGTGACCACGAGCTTCGTCCGTTCCGCCGCCGCGAACAGTAACGCCTCGTCCATGGGCTTGATGAAGCGCGCATCCACCACGCCGGCTCGGATTCCCCGGCCGGCCAGTTTGATGGAGGCCTGCATGGCGAACTGCACCATCGGCCCGGCAGCGAAGAACATCACATCCTCACCGGAGCTCAACAGCTCCCACTCTCCCGGTTGAAGCGGGCCTATCGCGGCAAGATTCTCGCCCAGATCCTCGCCGTCGTGGGGATAGCGGATCGCCATCGGCCCCTCGAGCCGCGCGCTCAAATCGATCATCCTGCGCAATTCGCGCACGTCGCGCGGCGCTGCAATGACCAGATTGGGGATTGTGCGCAAATAACTCATGTCAAACAGTCCCTGGTGGGTGCGGCCGTCCGCGCCCACGAAGCCGGCATGATCGACCAGGAAGGTGACGGGCAGATTGCATCGGCACACATCAATCATGATTTGATCGTAGCCGCGCTGCAGAAATGTGGAGTAGATGGCTACGTAGGGCTTCATGCCAGTGTCCGCCATGCCCGCCGCCATCGTGATCGCGTGCTCCTCGGCGATGCCCACGTCGAAGAAGCGCTCCGGATGTTTGCCGTGAAACTCCTCCATACCCGTACCCGTTGGCATCGCCGCCGTGATCACGCAGACGCGTCCGTCCGTATCCGCCATCTTCGCGAGCTGTTGGGCCGCGGACTTGCCATAACAAATCTCGTTTTCGCGCAGGCGTCTCCTGCCGGAGTCGATGTAGAAGGGCGCGACGCCATGAAACTCATCGGGATGGTTTTCGGCGGGCTTGTAGCCGCGGCCCTTCTGCGTGACGACGTGCACCAGCACCGGGCGGTCGTCGTTGCGCGCGCGGCGAAGCACGCGGATCAGATGCGCGATGTCGTGTCCGTCGATGGGGCCGAGGTAGACGAATCCCAGCGCCTCAAAGAACTGCCCGCCGATGAACAGGGACTTGATCGCGTCGCGCAGCTTTTCGATGAAGCGGAAGATCGGTATGCCCACCTTCGGAATCTTCTCCAGCCAGCGCCGCACGCCGCGCTTGAATGCGAGGTAGCTTCGGTTCTGGCGCAGGTGGCTGAGATAGGCGCTGAGCGCGCCCACGTTGCGGGAGATGGACATCTCGTTGTCATTGAGGATCACCGTGATGGGCATCTGGCTCTGCCCGGCGTCGTTGAGCGCTTCGTAGCACATGCCGCCGGTCAGCGCGCCGTCGCCCACCAGCGCCACCACGCGCCCGTCCTTCCCCGTCAGCTTCTGGGCGCGGGCCATGCCCAGCGCCGCAGAGACCGCCGTGGAAGCGTGCCCGGCGACAAAGCAATCGCAGGAACTCTCTCGCGCGTCCGGGAAGCCGCTCAAACCGCCCTTTCGCCGCAGGGTGTGAAACTGTTCATATCTGCCGGTGAGCAGCTTGTGCACGTAGCTTTGGTGGCCCACGTCGAACACGAAGCGATCCTCCGGGCAGTTGTATACGTAATGCATGGCAATGGTGAGTTCCACCACGCCCAAATTGGAAGCCAGATGCCCGCCGTTTTCCGAGACAGTGCGCACCAGCTCCCCGCGGATCTCCGCGGCCAGATCCTGCATCTCCCGGATGGAGAGCGACTTGATCTGTCCGGGCTCCCGAATCTCCTTCAACATCCGTGATCCCTCAAATTCCTCTATCTCGTGCGTTCCGCAGTGGAGCGCATCAGCTCGCGGAAAAAGTCCGCCTCGGAGCCGAAGCCCTCGAGCGCCGCGAGCGCGCGCTCGCACAGCGCGCGCACCTGTTCGCGCGCGCCGTCCACGCCGTAGCGCGAAACCATCGTAAGCTTCCCCTGCTCGGCGTCCTTGCCCAGCGTCTTGCCCATCGCGGCGGAATCGCCGAGCACGTCCAGGAGGTCGTCCACGGCCTGAAACGCCCGGCCGAACGCCTCGCCATACGCGCCGAGCGCGTCGATTTCCTTCGTTCCCGCTCCGGCCAGCGTCGCCGCGGCGCGCAGCGGATAACGAAACATGCACGCGGTCTTGTCGCGCTGAATGAAGCTAAGCGCGGCGTCGTCCGCCTCGCCCTGCCGCTCGCAGCGCAGATCCATCACCTGCCCCGCGATCATGCCGCTCACGCCCGCGCCCGTGGCGATCTCGCGCATCGCCCGCAGTGCGCGCTCCGCTTTCCCGGGCCGCCGCAGCGCGCAGTCCAGCATCAGCTCAAACGCGCCGTTGAGCAGGCCGTCGCCCGCCAGAATCGCCTGTCCAACGCCGAACACCACGTGGTTGGTGGGCCGCCCGCGGCGCATCGTGTCGTCGTCCATGCCCGGCAGATCGTCGTGGATCAGCGAGTAGCTGTGAATCATCTCCACCGCGCAGGCATAGTCCAACCACGCGTCCAAATCGCCGCCCAGCATCTCCAGCGCCGCCAGAAACATCGCCGGCCGCAGCCGCTTGCCGCCCGCCAGCAGGCTGTAGTTCATCGAGCGGCATAAAAGCTCCGGCATTCCGCCCTCGGCGAAGCTGTCCTCCGGCAGCTTCGGCAGCAAATTCTCCAGCCGGCCGTTCACGATCTTCGCGTACTCCGCAACCGTCCTCATCGCGCGTCCTCCTCCAAGTCTTCCTCGCCGGACTCGGTGAGCACGCGGATGCGCCGGTCGCCCTCGTCCAGCAGCTTCTCCATTTCGGCCTTCAAGCGGCTCGCGCGCTCGTAGGCGGCAAAGGATTCGTCCAGCGTCATCTCGCCCGCCTCCAGAGCGCGGGCAAGCTGTTCGAGCTCCCGCAGGCCCTCCTCAAAGCTCATTCGCTCCTCCATGATTTTCCTCCGAAATCTCCGTTTCCAGCACCTCGGCCCGGGCGCTGCCGTCCCGCAGCCGAATGTCAATCTCCATGCCACGCCGGAGCTCCGCCGCCGAGGACAGCACGCGTCCGCCCGACGACACGCACGCATAGCCCCGGTTGAGCACTCCGGCAGGATTCAGCGCCTCGATCTTTGCCTCCAGCCGGCCCAATTCCGAGCGCAGCGCCTTCAAGCGGGCGTCTTCGGCGATGCGTACGCGCTCCCACAGCCGCAAGACGTTCTCGCGCCGGGAGCAAATGAGCACCTGCGACGGATTTTGCAGCGCGGGCGAGCGCCACGCGCGCTCCAATTCCGCGCGGCGCACGCGATTTCCCTGCGCCAGTCCGGAGCTCACGCGGCGCATGGCCGCTCGCAAGCTCTGCCGCAACTCCGAAATCATTGGCACCGCCAGCTCCGCCGCCATCGACGGTGTGGCTGCGCGCAGATCGGCAACAAAGTCGGTGATGGTGAAGTCCGTCTCGTGGCCCACGCAGGAGATCACCGGTATCTCCGATGCCGCGATGGCCCGGGCTACGATTTCCTCATTGAACGCCCAGAGATCCTCGATGGAGCCGCCGCCGCGCCCGCAGAGGATCACCTCTGCCCGGCCGTCCTCGTTGAGCCTGCGAATGGCCGCGGCGATCTCCTCCGCCGCGCCCGCGCCCTGAACCGAACAGGGGGCCACGATGAAGCCCACGCTCGGATCGCGCCGCCGGGCCACGCGAATCATGTCCCGAATGGCCGCGCCCGTGCGGGACGTGACGATGCCCACGCGCTTCGGCATCGCGGGAATGGGCTTCTTGATCGCCGGATCGAACAGCCCTTCCCGGCTGAGCTTTGCCTTGAGCTCCTCGAAGCGCTGGTAGAGGTCGCCCACGCCCAACTCGCGCATGGCGTTCACATAGAGCTGAAAACTGCCGTCCCTGGGAAAGAGCGAAGCCGAGGCATACACATGCACCCGCATTCCATCCTTCGGCTGAAAGTCCAATCCCATGGCGTTTTGACGGAACATCACGCACTGCACCCGCGCGCCTGCGTCCTTTAACGAGAAGTAGCGGTGGCCGCTCACGTGGTGCTTGTAGCTGGAGATCTCCCCGGTCACCTCCACGCTGCGCAGCAACGGATCGCCCGCAAGGAGCCTGCGGACGTATTCGTTGAGCTCGCTCACGCTGAGCGCGCGCTCCATCAGCATCATTGTTCCGCCTCCGAAAGAACGGCCCCTGCAAGCGCGGCTGCAGGGGCCGGAATTCAATCGTTACTCCGCTTCCGCACGGGCCATGCTGCCCAATACGCCGTTTATGAACGATCCGGCCTTGTCCGTGGAGTACAGGTTTGCCAGCTCCACCGCCTCGTTGATGACGATGCCGGGGGGGAGCTCGCCCAGAGAGAGCTCATATGCGGCGAGGCGCAATATCGCCAAGTCCACTCGGGACAGGCGCGCGATCGTCCAGCCGCGCAGGTGCGACGCGATGCTCGCGTCCAGCTTCTCCCATTCGGCGGTCACGCCGGAAAACATGCGCTCCATGTAGTCCGATTCCCGCTCCCCAGGCTGGAGCTCGAGCAGCTGCACGCGGGTCTCTTCGCCACCGCTGCCGCCCATCTCCCATTCATAGATCAGCTTCATCGCGCACGCGCGGGCCATCTTTCGATCCATTCGTCGATCAACCTCTGCCTCTTTTTTACCTTGTCGTATTACACACCAAAGCGGTGGCGCGCAACGCGCGCCGCCGCAATGCAGGTTTCAAGAACGGTCAGTCCTCGTCGTCCCACTTTCTCGGATCGTCTTCGTCCTCCGAATCATCCTCCGCCAAAGAATCGCCTTCCATGGAGAAGACTTCGTCCGAAGCGTTCACATCTTCTTCGCGTTCCTCCGCCGGAGCTTCCTCAAAGGAAACCGCGCCTTGCGCAAATTCTCCGACTTCGGTCTCTTCTGGCGGTATTTCCTCCGTCGCAATCTCCTCCGAGGGAGTTCCTTCCGCCAGGGATTCATCCGGCGTGGGCTCCGTCGCTTCCGGTTCCGCGGCCGCCTCAGCCTCACGCTTGCGCTTGCCAAACATTCTGCCAAACAGGCCGCGCTTCTTCTTCGGAGCGGCTTCCTCCGCTGCCGGTTCAGATGCTTCGGTGGAAAGCTCCGCGACGGGTTCCTCAGCGACCGCGGGTTCTTCCGGGAACGCGGCTTCCTCAGCCTTCGCCGGCTCCTCGGGAGCGGCGGAGGGCGCCGACTCCTCCGCCGGATCAAAGGGGAGCACTGGTTCCTCCGGCTGGGAGATTTCCTCCGGGAATTCAAAAGTCGCGGGCGCGACCGGCGCTTCTTCGGGAACCGGCGCGGGCTCCGGCTCGCCCGCCGGCATATTACCGACCGAAGTCGGATATCTTTCCGTCATACCGACCTTGGCCCTTTTTCTGCGGCGGCGCTTTCCATTGGACGAATCCGGATCGCTCAAATAGTGAATGCTGACGCACACGCCGCGGACTTTGATGCCGCAGTTCTGTTCTATGTATCCGCGAATCGCGCGCTGGATGCTGGCTGTGATCGTCGGCACGTGGGTTCCATTCAGGATTCCCACGTCCGCGTGGATGGTGATGGAATTGTCGCTATCGACGATGCTGGCCTTCATCTCCACGATGCCCGGCACGCCGCGCACGGCCTGGCGGATCATCTGCTCCACCGCGCTCACCGCGATGCGAGCGTGCCCGGTTTCGCTGGTGTCCACTGCGATGAAGCCACGCTCGGCCTTGCGCTTGCGCCCGCCGAAGATGATCGCCACCGCGCCGATCGCGAACAGCAGATAGACGATCAATACGGCGATGGCGTAGACCAGCGTGGGCGCATCGTTCAAGAGGGCCAGGACAGTCTCGCGAAATCCGGGCGAGATCATCAGTATGGCCGCCAGCGCGAAGCCTGTCAGGGACAGCAACCAGTGCACAAAGAGAACCAGCCGTCTGCCAAAGTTCAGTTTCATGGGCTCACCCTCCTCACATTGCGGAGTGAACGACGCGCTCAATCAGCCTCCGGCTCCTCGGGCGCTTCCTCAGCCTCCGCTTCTTCTTCGGTAACTTCCTCCGCCTCGGGCTCGGCCCCGGCGGGTTCCTCGGGTGCGGGCTCCGCCGCATGCTCCTCCTCGGACTTGGAGAGCATCTTGCGGCGCTGCTCCTCAAGCTCCGCGTTGGTGCGCTGTTCGCGCTCGAAGCTCACGCCGGATACGTGCACATCCACCGAGCGAACGTCCAGCCCGCTCATGGTTTCAATGGCCTTTTTCACGTTTTCCTGAATGCTGTGCGCCACATCCGGCACAGGAGATCCGTACTCCACCACGATGGTGATGTCCACCGTCACCTTGCTGCCGTCCAAATCGATGCGCACGCCCTTGGTAAAGTTGCGCGTATTCTTCCGGGAGAACATATCGGCCAAGCCGCTGCTCTGCGAGGACATGCTGGCCACGCCTTCGACCTCGGTCGCCGCCAGGCCCGCGATGGTCGCGACCACCTCCGTGGCAAAGGACACGGTGCCGTTGGGATTCTCATCCAGCTTCACGTCGGGCTGATAATTCTCGCTCATACATGCAGACCTCCTTTGTCAGCTCATAATTCATTATAACAGATCCAATCGAAAAGCGCAATTGTATTTTTGATACATTTTACAGCTTTATGCCGCATCGCGGCAAAAATATGGCGAGTCGTTTCAAATTAACCCGAATTCATTGGGATGATTTTGACGTTCCCGCTCCGCGCACCCGTCTCCCGGCAGACCAGTTCCAGAATCGCCGCGCTCTCACCCGCCGTCACCATGTCGGCATTCAACAGCACATTTACTGAATCCGCGTGGACCGTGACGACGCTGTCCGTCCAACCCCGCAGCGCGAGCACGCCCTCCAGCGTCGCCTCCTGCTCCTCCCGCGCGCACAGCTCCACCAACTGGCGGCGCGCCATGTCCGCGAGTTCGGCGTCGGCGTTTGCGTCGTGCGCCACGTCGTTGAGCTGCGCCTTCTCCATCGCACGAAGCTGTTCGCGCATCGTGCGAAAGCGCTCGATCTCGCTCATTCTCGGCACCGCGACGCTGGGCTCCGCCTCCACGTCCCAGCGCATCTGCCGGATCCCCGCGAATATCACCACGGCCATGCACAGCGCCAGCGCCGCGATCGCCGCCCCGGTGAGCCACTTCCCCAACCGCTCCATCGACGCGCCCCCTCAATTCCCGGATTTCACGATCTCGATCCGCTCCAGATCCAGCCCCGTCAGCGCCCGAATCGAGCGCTGAAGCTCCAGCGCGACCCGCACGTCGTCCGCGCCGCTCGCAGCCACCACCGCGCCGGTAGGCGCATCCTCCTCGCCCGCGAGCATCACCGTCACGCGCCCGACCCCCTCGATTCGGGACAGTACGCGCTCCAGGCGCGCCTCGCTTTCGCTCGCGCCGTCCCCGCCGCGCCCATCCCCCAGCGAGAGCGCCAGCAGCGCGCAGATCGCGGCGGCGGCGATCCAGATTTCGATGTGCCGCGCGCCCCGCAACAGCTCGCCCAACCGCTTCATCCGCACCACCTACCTCAGCGCCGCGGCGAGCTTTTCAGCCAGCGTCAGCGCGGCGCTCACGATCTCCAATCCCAGCAGCAGCCGCACGGCGCCGAACAGTCGCCCGCCGCCCAACAGCTGCTCGCACAGCGCCGCCATCAGGCAAAGGCTCGCAATCGTCAATATTGCCTGCCGCACGCCATCCTCCTAACCCGCGAGGTTTCCGCCCGCCGCCATCGCCGCGCCCAGCAGCACCGTGGAAATCGCCACCGCACCCGTCGCCAGGGACAGACCCATCTGACAGATTCCGCCGGCCTGTCCCGCCGCGCGCGCCGCGTCCTTCTCCCCCAGCGCCGATAGCAGCGCGGCGACCGCTTCCAGCGTCAGCATCGTCGCGGCGCAGCGCAGCATAGGGCGCAGCGCCGCGCCCAGCAGCGCCGCGATGCCGCTGATGCCTACCGCGTTCTTCGCAATCAGCACGCCCGCCACGTAGCTGTCCCAGGCATCGGAAACGCCGCTGCCGATCACCGGCGCGGCGCTGTCCACCGCGAACTTCGCCGTGCGCACCGCCACGCCGTCCACCGCCCCGGCTACGCTGCCCTGCAGCGCCAGCAGCGCTGTGAACAGCGTGGTCGCCAGCCCCGCTCCCCAATTGGCCGTCTTGCGCAAAAGCTTCGCCGCGCCGCTCAGATCTACCGCCGGAGACAAATTTCCCGCGACCGCCATGCACAGTGCGAAGCGGCACAAGCGCATGCCCCAATTCAGGAACAGCCCCTCCGCCGCGTCTCCGATCAGCGCCGCCGCCGGGGAGACCAACGCCGAGGTACCGCTCATGCCCATGGCCGTCAACAGTGCCGTGAGCGCTGGCGCAGCCGCGCCGGCGAGCGACTTTGCCGCGCGGACGCATTCCGCCGAGGCGGACAGCGCGCCCGAAGCGATCTCCGAAAACTCCAGAAGCAACGTCAGCCGCAGAAGGAAGGCCGCGCCCGCGGCACCGCCCGCGCCGTCGGGCAGCGCGCAGTGCAGCAGCGCCAGCAGCAGCGTGGGCGCGATCAGCCTCCGTCCGGCGCGCAGCGCCTCCAGCACCGGTTCCGCGGCGCGCGCCTGGAACCAATCGAATATCGCCGCCACGCCGGGGATTTCGCCCGAGAGCGCGGCCTCGGCCACGGCGGCGGGATCGACTTCCGCGCCCTGCTCCCGCGCGAACTCGACGATGCCGCCCATGTCCGCCGCATCGAGCGCCTGCCGCGCAGCGTCCTCCGCCCGCGCGCCACCCATCGCGACAAGGAACAGCGCGGCCAGAATCAGCAGCCGCCTCATGCGAGCAGCTCCGAGATGCGCTCCAATATCCGCGCGGCCAGCGGCAGCGCCGCCGCGGCCGCGCTCAGCCGCACGCCCATGTCGATCCGGCGCGCCAGCGCCGCCTCCCCCGCGTCGCGGCATACGTCCGAGGCGAGCTCGGCCACCAGCGCCAGTCCGCAGAGCTTCACCAGCCAGCCTCCGTCCGCTCCGCCCGCTTCGGCGGTGCCCTCCAGCGCGCGCAGCGCCGAGGACACTCCCCCCAGGTCGTCCAGCGAGAGCGTCAGCGCCGCCACACCCGCCGCCAGCGCGGCCGCCGCCGCCACCTGTGGGTGAACGGAGCGCAGCGCAGCGCACACCAGCGCCGCCGCGAGGCACAGAGCGACGATTCGCAGCGCCGTCATTCCAGATGGAACATCACGCGGATGCTCTCGAAGAATTCGGCGACCATGTTCAGCACCATCATCAGCACGACGATCAGCCCGGCCAGCGTCGCCAGCGTCGCGATGTCCTCGCGGCCCGCGCGGCTCAAAACCTGGGAGACCACCGTGATCAGAATGCCGATCGCGCCGATCTTCAATACGAAGTTGATGTCCATGGAGCGCCTCACACGAGCAGCACGCACAGCCCGATGCCCACCAGCGTTCCCAGCGCGGTGCAGACCTTCGACGCGTCGTTGTAGCTGCGGCGCGCGTCCGCCTGCGCCTCCTCCATGGCCGATACGGTCCCGCCGAACAGCTCCTCCTGCTCGTCCCGGCCGCTCGCGCCCAGGTGGTCGAAGAAGTCGTCCAGCACAGCCAGATCCCCGCCGCTCAGGCTGTCCAGCGCCCCGCCGCGCTTTGCCTCTCTCTCACGCAGTTCGCGCCAGCATTCGCTTAAGCTCGCTTCGCTGTCCAGCGCGCCGCCCAATTCCCGCAGCAGATGCGAATCCGACTTTCGCAGCAGGATTCCCAGGGGCTCCATGGAATTGAGCATCCGCAGGCGGAGCACGCGCATCGCCGCCAGCAGCTCCCCCAGCGCGTCGGCCCGCCGCCGGCGCGCCCCGGAAAGAGAGCGCCCCACGGCGGTGCAGGCCAGCAGTACAATCGTCAGCAGCACGGCCTTCAGCATCCCGCCACCCCCTCGTCAAAGCGTTGAATCGCGCGAACCCGGCCCGGTGCGGGGCCGAGCGTCACGAGATACTCGAACGTACCGTCGCGGATCAACGGCGCGATGTTCCTGCGTCCCAGCGCGGCTGCGACGTCCGGCGCATGCGCGGTGGCAAGCACTGACACCCCCGCGCGGGCCGCGTCTTTTATGGCCTCCGCGTCGCCCTCATCGCCGATTTCATCCACCGCGATCACGTCCGGCGCGCAGGCGCGCATCAGCATGGGGATCGCCCGCGCCTTGGGGCACGCGTCCATCACATCCGTGCGCGCGCCCACGTCCAGCTGGGGCACGCCTTCCCGGCAGGCGGCGATCTCCCGCCGCTCGTCGGCCAGCCCCACGTTCCAGCCGCGATCCGAGAGGATGCGGACGAGATCCCGCAGCAGCGTCGTCTTGCCCAGCCCCGGCGGCGAAAGGATCAGCGCGCTCGACGGCCGCTCCCCCGCGATTCGCTCCGCCACGCCCGCCGCGCAGCCCCTGACCTCGCGCGGGAAGCGGATGCAGGCCGAGTTGACGCTCGACAGATCCCCCACGGCCTCCCGGCCCGGGCGGAGCCTGCCGCACACGCCCACGCGCAGGCCGCCCGCCGCGGTGAAGTAGCCCTGGCGCAGCTCGTCCTCCCAGGCATAGAGGCTGTTCTCCATCAGCCGGTTCAGGATGCGCCGGAGGCGCTGCGCGTCCACGATTTCCAGCTCCCGCTCCGGCTCCCCCAGGCGGCGCAGCCGCGCGGGCCGCCCGCCGCGCAGCCGCAGCTCCAATATGGTGGCCGCGCTCTCGCGCACCGCGTCGCCCAGCTCTCCGCCCAGCGCCTCCGCAAGCCTGTCCGCCCGCTCCATGTTCCTCACCTCCGACACATGCTATTCTTATGGCGAGGAACGATATTTCTGAACCCGCACGCACGGCTTTGAGGCAAATTTTCTTTGCACCGCACTTTTCTTTTCCCATGCGTTATGTTATAATTAAGTATGGAGGTGCGCTATGAAGAATACGAATGATCGGGTCCAATACAAGATCCTCTCCATAGATCCCTGGCTGCAGCCGTTCTATCACGACATCGACCTGCGGATGCAGCGCAACACCGAGGTGCGCCGCGCGCTGATCGGCGACGCCGCGGATCTCTCCGCCTTCGCCAACGGCTATATGTACTTCGGATTCAATCGAACCGAGGACGGCTGGGTCTACCGCGAGTGGCTGCCCGGCGCGGACGAGGTGCACCTGATCGGCGATTTCAACGATTGGAACCGCGGCTCGCACCCGATGGAGCGCCTGGATGGCGGCGTTTGGGAGATCCGCCTGCCGGGCCAAGACGCGCTCCAGCACGGCCAGCTGGTCAAGATTCATGTGCGCCGGGGCGACCAGCACTTCGACCGCATCCCCGCCTACATCAAGCGCGTGGTGCGCGATTCCAGCAATAACTTCAACGGCCAGATTTGGGCGCCCTCGAAGCGCTTCTACTGGACCGACGGCAGCTACAAGAAGCGCAAGCTCACCACGCCCGTGATCTACGAGGCGCACATCGGCATGGCGCAGGAGCGCGAGGGCATCGGCTCCTACCGCGAGTTCGCCGACAACAACCTGGACCGCATCGTCGAGCTCGGCTACAACACGATCCAGCTCATGGCGATTCAGGAGCACCCCTACTACGCCTCCTTCGGCTACCAGGTGACCAACTTCTTCGCCGCGTCGGCGTGGTACGGCGTGCCGGAGGATTTGAAGTACCTCATCAACAAGGCGCACGAGAAGAACCTGTTCGTGCTGCTGGACGTGGTGCACTCCCACGCCTGCCCGAACACCGCGGAGGGCCTGAACATGATGGACGGCACCGAGGATCAATACTTCCTGCCCGGTCAGCGCGGCTGGCATCCGGCCTGGGGCACGAAGTGCTTCGACTACGGCAAGCACGAGGTGCTGCACTTCCTGCTCTCGAACCTCAAGTTCTGGCAGGAGGAGTACCACTTCGACGGCTTCCGCTTCGACGGCGTGACCTCGATGATCTACCACGACCACGGCCTCGGCTCCAACTTCACCAGCTACGATCAGTACTTCAGCATGAACACCAATGTGGAGGCGGTCACCTACCTCCAGCTCGCAAACGAGCTGGTGCACGCCGTCAACCCCTTCGCCATCACCATCGCGGAGGAGATGAGCGGCATGCCCGGCATGTGCATTCCCATTCGCTGCGGCGGCATCGGCTTCGATTACCGCCTGTCCATGGGCGTGCCGGACTTCTGGATCAAGCTGCTCAAGGAGTACCGCGACGAGGATTGGGACATGAACAGGCTCTGGTACGAGCTCACCACCCGCCGCCCGAAGGAGAAGAACATCGGCTACTGCGAGTCCCACGATCAGGCGCTCGTGGGCGACAAGACGCTGATCTTCCGCATGGCCGACGCCGAGATGTACACCGGCATGAACAAGGACTACCACACGCCCACCATCGACCGCGCCATCGACCTGCACAAGCTGATCCGCTTTGTGACGCTCACCCTCGCCAGCGACGGCTATCTGAACTTCATGGGCAACGAGTTCGGCCACCCCGAATGGATCGACTTCCCGCGCGAGGGCAACGGCTGGAGCTACAAGTACGCGCGGCGGCAGTGGTCGCTGGTGGAGAACGGCTTCCTCAAGTATCAGTGGCTGGAAAACTTCGACCGGGCGATGCTCAAATTCGCGCGCAAGTACCGCGTGCTCTCCAAGCCGCAGGCGATTAACCTCTGGATCGACCAGGAGCGCAAGCTGCTGGCCTTCGCCAAGGGCGATTTGCTGTACCTGTTCAACTTCAACACCTCGGAATCGGTCACGGACTTCTTTCTGCACGCCCATCCCACGGGCGCCGGCAGCTATCAGGCGATCTTCTCCAGCGACGACGCGGAATTTGGCGGCCAGGACCGCGTCAGCAAGGAGTACATCTATCAGACCAGAGTGATCGAGGGCCGAGGCATGGGCTTCGAGGTATATATCCCCTGCCGCACGGCGGTGGTGTTCCAGAAGGTGAACTGAACTTCCCGCGGGAGGCTCGTTCGGCCGCAGTCTGCAAAACTGACGCTTACAAGATACAAAAGGGCGGATCGCTCAAAGCGATCCGCCCGAATCTTTTGCGCTCTACCTGGTCAAACCGACGACGACGTCGCCCATCACGACCACCGCGTAAGGCTGGCCCTTGCCGGATTTGGTCTCGATGGCCACGTCCTCGGTGTTGTACTGCGTCGCCGTCCCCGACTTTTGCACAATCTGGAAGTCGTAGGGCTCCTTCACCATCAGCGCGCCGGCAATGCGGGTGCCGTTGACGCCGCTCTTCAACAGATTCATGCACTTTACGCCCTTGCCGCCGCGCGCCTGGCGATCGAAATCCACCAGCAGGCAGCGCTTCATGTAGCCCAGATCGGTGGCCAGCACGACTTCGCCCTCGCTGTCGTGCAGGAAAGCGTAGGCGACGCGGTCGCCCGGCGCGAGCGTCATGGACTTCACGCCCGCCGCCGTGCGCCCGATCAGCGATACCTCCTCCACCGCGAAGTGGATCGCCATCGCGCCCTCGGTCACGAGCAACACGCTCCGTCCCGCCGCCGCGTCCAGCGCGCAGAGCAGCCGGTCCTCGCCCTTCAGGTTCATCACCGAATAGCGGCCCTTGCGCACGTTGAGGTCGCTCAGCGCCACGCGCTTGATCAGCCCGCGCTCGCTGGCCAGCAGCGCCTCGCCGCTCCAATCCCCGGAGTTCAGCGCGCCCACCAGCTTCTCGTCCTTCTCCATACCCGCCAGGAGCCCTCCCGGGGGCAGGCCGCGCTCCTTGGCGCGCGCCTCGGGAATCTGCTCCGCCGCCACCGGATAGCAGTAGCCCAGATCCGTGAAGAACAATAGCTTCTGGTTCGTCATGCAGTCGATGACCCGCACGGGGGGATCGCTGAATTCGCCCGCCGCCAGTGCCTTGTCCAGGAGCTTCGGCTGCATCCGCTTGACGAAGCCGTTGCGCGTGAACAGCACGCGCGCCTCGTCCGGGGCGGCGATCTCCTCGTCGATCACGATGGCTTCAAAGCTCGGCACGATCTGCGTGCGCCGGGGATTGGCGAACTTGTCCCGAATCTCCTTCAGTTCCCGCTTGATGACGCCCATGAGCTTCCTTTCGCTGGCGAGGATGGCCTTATACTCGGCGATCTTCTTCTGAATCTCCGCGTACTCGTTGCGCAGCGCCACGACCTCCAGGTTCGTGAGCCGCTGCAGGCGCATGTCCAGAATCGCCTGGGCCTGCACGTCGCTGAGGCGGAAGCGGTCGATCAGCTTGCCCTTGGCCTCCTTGGGCGTCTTGGACGAGCGGATCAGCCGGATCACCTCGTCCAGGTTGTCCACGGCGATGATGAGGCCCTCCAGGATGTGGGCGCGCGCCTCCGCCTGTGCCAGATCGTAGCGCGTGCGGCGCGTGACCACGTTCTTCTGATGCTCGATGTAGTATTCCAGCATCCGCTTTATGCCCATCTGCACCGGCTTGCCACCCGCGATGGCCACCATATTCACGCCGAAGGTTACCTGCATGTCGCTGTACTTGTACAGCACGTTCAGGAGCTTTTCCGGATCGACGTCCCTGCGCACCTCCACCACCGCGCGCATGCCCATGCGGTCGGATTCGTCGCGGATGTCGTAGATGCCCGAGAGCAGGTTCTTCTTCTCCTCGCTCAGGCGCAGAATTTTTTCCAGGAGCGCGGCCTTGTTCACCTGATAGGGCATCTCGTCCATGACGATCAGCTTCCGGCCCGCCGCGCCGTTCTCGATGTGCACCCTGGCGCGCACCTGCAGCTTACCCCGGCCCGTCTCGTAGGCGGAGCGCAGCTCGCCGTCCCCCGCGAGCACGCCGCCGGTGGGAAAGTCCGGCGCGGGGATGTGCTGCATCAACTCCTCGGTGGTGAGCTCCGGGTTGTCGATCAGCGCCACCGCCCCGTCGATCACCTCGCCCAGGTTGTGCGGAGGAATGTTCGTGGCGAGGCCCACAGCGATGCCGCTGGCGCCGTTCACCAGCAGATTGGGAAACCGGCCCGGCAGCAGGTCGGGCTCGCGCTGGGTATCGTCGAAGTTCAGGTGAAAGTCCACCGTGTCCTTGTCGATGTCCCGAAGCATCACCAGCGCCAGCTCCGTCATGCGCGCCTCCGTGTAGCGCATCGCGGCCGGACTGTCGCCGTCGATGGAGCCGAAGTTGCCGTGGCCGTCCACCAGCATCTCCCGCATCGCGAAGGGCTGGGCCATGCGGGTCAGCGCGTCGTAGACAGAGCTATCCCCGTGCGGGTGGTACTTGCCCAGGCAGTCGCCCACGATGCGCGCGCACTTGCGGTGCGGCTTGTCGGGCGTGTTGCCCAGCTCGTGCATCGTGTAGAGGATGCGCCGCTGCACGGGCTTGAGGCCATCCTCGACCCGCGGCAGCGCGCGCTCGAGGATCACGTGCTCCGAGTAGGGAATCATGGAGTCGTGCATCACGTCCTCCATGGTCTTCTGGATGATCTCCTCCGGGCGGAGCATCTTCGGTTCGTCTTTCTTTCTGGCCATGCCTTACACCTCGCCCACGGGCTGGAAGTTGTCCACCTTATTGAAATCGGCGTACTCGCTGATGTAGTTCCGGCGGGGCTCCACCTTGTCGCCCATCAGGATCGTCACGCGCCGCTCGACCTCGGCCATGTCCTCGATGGTGACCTGCACGAGCTTGCGGCCGTCGGGGTTCATGGTCGTCTCCCAGAGCTGCTCGGGGTTCATCTCGCCCAGGCCCTTGTAGCGCTGCAGCGTGTAGTTGCGCCCCACGGTCCTGAGCGTCTTCTCCAATGCCTTGTCGTCGTAGCAGTAGGTGACCTCGCCGCCCTTGGCCACGCGGTAGAGCGGCGGCATGCCGATGTACACGTGGCCGTCGGTGATGAGCTCCTTCATGTAGCGATAGAAGAATGTCAGGAGGATCGCGCGGATGTGCGCGCCGTCCTGATCGGCGTCCGAGAGGATGATGACCTTGTTGTACTTGAGGTGCGAAAGGTCAAAGTCCTCGCCGATGCCCGTGCCTAGCGCGGTGATCACCGAGCGGAACTCCTCGTTGAGCAGCACCTGGTCCAGCCGCTTCTTCTCCACGTTCAACGGCTTGCCGCGCAGCGGCAGAATCGCCTGAAAGCGGCGGTCGCGGCCCTGCTTGGCGCTGCCGCCGGCGCTGTCGCCCTCCACGATGAACAGCTCGTTCTGCGCGGCGTTGCGGCTGGTGCAGCTCGAGAGCTTGCCCACCAGCGGAGCGGCGTCGAGCTGATTCTTCGCGCGCGCGGTCTCGCGGGCCTTGCGCATGGCTTCGCGCACCTTCGCGGCCTTGGCCGCCTTCTCGATGATGCGCAGCGCGAAGTCCTGATTCTTCAAATCGTCCAGGTAGATGGAGAGCTGCTCGTAGCACACGCTCTCGAAGATGGGGCGCACCTCGGTGTTGCCGAGCCGGCCCTTGGTCTGGCCCTCGAACTGGGGATTCTTCACGCCCGCGAACACGACGGCCGTCATGCCCTCACGGAAGTCGTCGCCGGCGAGGTTGTTGTCCTTCTCCTTGAGGATGCCCGCGCGGCGGGCATAGTCGTTGAAGGCCTTCGTCAGCGCCGCCTTGAAGCCCGTCTCGTGCGTGCCGCCCTCGGCGGTGGGCACGTTGTTGACGAAGGAGTAGATCGACTCGGCGTAGGAGTCCGTGTACTGGATCGCCACGCGCACGAGGGTGCCGTCCTGCACCTTCTCAAACACGATGGGATCGGTGATGACGGTCTTGTCGCCGTTCAGATAGGCCAGGAAGTCGGACAGCCCGCCCTCGTAGCAATACTCCTTCACGCGCTCGGCGGGATTCTTGATCCGCTCGTCGGTGAACACGAAGCGCACGCCCTTATTTAGATAGGCGAGTTCGCGCACGCGCCGGCGCACGGTGTCGGAGTTGAAATCCACCGTCTCGAACACGCGCGGATCGGGCTTGAAGCACACCTGTGTGCCCCGGCGGCGGGTATTTCCCACCTTCTCCAGCGGCGCGACCGGCCGCCCGGAGACGATCTTCCCCGTCTTTTTGTCCAGCACGGACTCGAAGCGCTGCTGGTAGTGGCTGTAGTCGCGGTAGACGTCCACCACCACCCACTCGCTGAGGGCGTTTACCACCGACGCGCCCACACCGTGCAGGCCGCCGGAGTAGGCGTAATTCTTGTCGGAGAACTTGCCGCCCGCGTGCAGCTGGGTGTACACCACCTCCACGGCGCTCACGCCGAGCTGGGGGTGGATGTCCACCGGGATGCCGCGGCCGTTGTCCGTGACCTCGCAGGAGCCGTCGCGCTTGAGCGTCACCGTGATCTCGGACGCATAGCCGTTGGACGCCTCGTCGATGGCATTGTCCACGATCTCCCAGATCAGGTGGTGCAATCCGCGGCTGCCGGTGGAGCCAATGTACATGCCCGGGCGCATGCGCACCGCGTCCAGCCCCTCCAGTACGGTGATATCGGTCGCCGAATAGGTCTGTGCCATAGAACCTCCCAAATTCTCGTCCAAAGCTTTCCATCAATCCTTCCTATATTATACAGCATAAAGGTTAAATTATCAAAAACAATGTCCTACGAAACTCTTTCAGGGCGCGCAAAAGCGGGCCGCTTCAAGAAATTCGGCCTGCCTCTTGCCTCATATTCATTCATCGCCGCGCTTCATTCCGCTGCGCCGTGACCGGAATACCGCCGGATCTCGCCGCGCATCTCGCGCTCGCGGCGGAGCTGGCGCGCTTCCCGCGCCGCGTCGCGCGCGTACAGCCCGGCGCAAACGAGCGCGCCGATCAGCAGCGTGCGCCCTGTCTTTCGCGGGTCATTTCCTTCCCGGAAGCACAGATGCGCCGCGCGATCCAGAACCCTGCGAGACAGTATTCAGACAGCAGCAGCCAAACCTCCTTCGCGGGGCCTCTGTCGCCTGTCCTGGACAATCGGAATCGCCGCCGGACGGACGCAGGGGAATGCGCGGGAGCTTCCGAAGCGGCTTCCTCCCCCTGCATCCTCCATATACTTCAAGTATATACCTGTATTGAAATCAAACGCTCAACCTTTTTCAATGACCTTATCTATATAGAAACAATCATTTAAAATATCCACGGCTGTTTTGCGCGTTCCAGGCGTTTCGGTCGCTTTGTCGTAAATTTTTCTTCAAAATTTGCACAAAAACAGTTTTTGTGCTATACTTCTTACATGTTTAAAGGGAGATGGGGCATTTTATGAGAAATGATGGCAACACCAGCCTCGACCAGCTCAAGGAGGAAGTGCATCGGCTCTGCCTGCGCAAGGGCTGGGGCGTCGAGGGGGTGCAGAATCCGCAGCACGTGGCCATGGCGATGACCGTGGAAATGAGCGAACTGCTGGAGCATTTCCAATGGCTGGATCCGGAGGACGTGTCGCGATTGATGGAGGGCGGCGACCCTGACCGCCTGGCGATGATCGCCGAGGAGTTTGCAGACGTGATGATGTACGGCCTGCAGCTGGCTCGGACGCTGGGCTTTGACATAACGCAACAAATCCTGCGAAAGATTGAAATTGTGGATCACCGGCCGCCGAAGGCCGGTTCCCCCAAGCGCTGAGGAGCGTGGACGCAATGAAGGATATGATATTGATTCTCGATTTTGGCGGCAGCCACGCCTATTATACGGCCCGGCGGCTGCGCGCCGAGCGCTTCTACTGTGAGATTCTTCCCGGCGACGCCGAACCGGCGCGCATCGCGGAGATCGCGCCCAAGGGCGTGGTGCTGGCGGGCGGCGAGACGAACGGCGGCGCGCGCGCCGGCGCGCTTCCCTTTGACCCCGAGGCACTGGGCGTGCCCGTGCTCGCATTCGGCGGCGCGGCGCGAATGCTGGCGGAGCGCATCGGAGCGGAATACTGCGGCGCCGGGCTGCTCGACGCCAAGGCCTCCGTGGAGTTCAGCCCCTGCCCGCTGTTCGAGGAACTGAACGAAGCGGACCGCCTGTTCGATCGCGTGGACAAATACGAAATCTTCCCGGAGGGCTGGCGCGCGGTGGCGAGCCTGCCGGGCGGCCTGCCAGCCGCGTTCGGCAGCGCGGAAAAGCGCATCTACGGCCTGCAATTCTATGTGGAGTCCAACGACCCCGAGGGCTTCCAGATTCTCGAAAACTTCGCCGAGCGCGTCTGTGGCTGCGCCCGGGGCTGGACCGTGGATGAGTTCGCGCCCTACCTGCTCGAGCGCGTTCGCGCCGAAACCGAGGGCATGCGCGTGCTGGTGCCCGTCTCCGGCGGCGTGGACTCCGCCGTAACCGCGGCGCTGTTGCAAAAGGCGATCGGAAACCGCCTGAGCTGCCTGTTCATCGACACCGGCTTTCTGCGAAAGGGCGACTCGGAGATGGTCACGCGCTGTCTCTACGAGCAAATGGGATTCTCTCTGATCGAGGTCGACGCGCGCGAGCGCTTCATGCGCGCCTTGAGCGGCGTCACGGAGGCGGAAGAGAAGCGGCGCGTCATTCGCGAGGAATTCTCGGCCATCTTCGCCGAGCAGTACGTCAAGGCTGGCGAGTTCGACTGCATGGCGGAGGGCACGATCTATCCCGACGTGCTCCATCACAAGCCCCGGCTGGTGAGCAACCTGATCGAGGGCTGCAAGCGCATCGAACCGGTGAAGAAGCTAATGAAGGACGACGTGCGCGCGCTGGGCCGCTGGCTGGGCGTGCCGGAGGAACTGGTGACCCGCTCCTCCTTCGAGAGCTGCGGCCTGGCGATCCGCTGCCTGGGCGCGGTGACGCCCGAGCGACTGGCGATGCTGCGCGAGGCGGACGCGATCTTCGCTGAGGAGATCGAACGCGTGGGGCTCTCCAAGCGCGTCGCCCAGCACTTCGCGGTGTTGACCGACCTGCACACCCCCGGCATGCGCCCCGGCTGCGTCTGCGCGCTGCGCGCGCTGGGCAGCTCCAGCGAGGGCCGTGCACCCGCGTACAAACTGCCCTACGATCTGATGGAGGCGACCGTGCGGCGCGTCACGAGCGAAGTGCCCGGCATCAACCGCGTGGTCTACGACATCACCGGCCGCCCGACCGCCGCCGTGGAATGGGAGTGAACCGATGATACTCAAGCACATGCGCGAGCCGCAGGACGGCCTGATCGCGGAGGACACCTTCGAGGCGCTGGACGAGCGCAGCGGCGCGACCCTTGCCACCTGCGCCATCTATCACAAGCTCTGCCCGGAGCTCTTCCCCGCACGGCCCCTGCGCATCTACATAGACATCTCAGACGATCCCGCTCACGATGCGCTGTTGGGAGCAGCCGTTGCCCGCGCGCGGGAGATCGCTGCGCGCAAAGATGCGCCCGCGCGCATCTTTGCGCAGGTGCGGCCCGATGATGATCAGCGGCTGAGCGCCCTCGCGGCGCTCGGGTTCCGGGACAGCGACGGCCTGGTGCGCATGCGCCGGGAACTCCCCGCCGCCGAACCCGGCGAACTGCCCTTCGGCTGCGTGCTGGTGCGCGACGAGCTGGACGATCCCATCGAGCAGAAGTACTTTTTGGAGCGCTACAACCAGTTGTTTGGCGAGGAGCACAGCTTCGAATGGCTGCTGAACTTCCGCGACCGGGAGGGCTTCGAGCGCATCCTGATCGTATCCAAGAAGGGCATGGCCGGGGAACTCGCCTGCTGGCGCGAGGATGGAACCGGCGTGATCGGCTGGCTGCACGTGGCAAAGATGTGGCGGCGGCATGGGATCTCCCAGCGGCTGATCGAATTGGCCTGCGCGGATCTGTACCAGGGGAACGTCTTTCGCGCGGAGGCGGAGGTGCAGGCGCGCGTGCCATATCTGCTGCAAACGATGGAGAAAGCCGGATTTCAACAGGCGGAGCTGCTGATGCGCTATCCGGGCATCGACGTCAACTGACTTCATGTTAAGTAAAACCAAAAGACTTCCGGCAGCTGACCGGAAGCCTTTTCATTTCGCGGGAATGATATCAGCGCGAACGAAGCACGTGGCTAGAACTAGAGCGAGGCCAGAAATTCCAAAACAACGCGCGCCGAGTTGCGTGCCGCCATGGGCATAAAATCTCGATACTCCATCTCGTGCTTTCCGTCGGAGGAATCCGAAATGGCGCGGATCACGGCGCAGTCCACGCCGTTGATCCAGCACACCTGGGCGATCGCGCCGCCCTCCATCTCGCAGGCGGACGCGCCAAAATTCGCAACGATGCGCGCCTTGACCGCCCCGTCCGTGATGAACTGATCCCCCGAGGCCACGCGCGCCGGGCGCGCGGTGACGCCCTCCAGTCGCTCCGCGACGGCCAGTATGCCCCGCACCGCCCAGTCCGCGCAGGGAAACTCCAAGCGATTGACCGTCGACACAAAGCCGATGGGGTCGCCCAGCGCCGTGGTATCCACGTCGTGCTGCACCAGATCGGTGGCCACGCAGATGTCGCCGATCTGAAACGGCGGCTGAAGCGCGCCCGCCACGCCCGAATTGATCACCAGCCTCAACGGCCAGCGCATCAGCATCGCCTGGGCGCAGACCGCCGCGTTGACCTTGCCGATGCCGCACTTGCACAGCACCGCCCGCCGTCCCCGCAGCGTACCTTCAATGTAGTCATAGCCGCAGAGCGCCACATGCTTCGCACCGTCCAATTCGGCCTGCAGCGCCTCCAGTTCCGAATCCATCGCGCAGAGAATTCCAATCATCGTCCGTTCCCCCTCTGCAAAAGCGCCACGGCCTGCGCGGAGATGCCAATCTCCTCCCCCTCAAAGCCCATGCGCTCGGTGGTCGTCGCCTTGACGTTGGCGCAATCGGTCTCCACGCCCAGCGCCGCGGCGATGTTCTTCCGCATCTGGTCAATGTATGGCGCGAGCTTGGGGCGCTGCGCCACGATCGTCACGTCCGCGTTGCACACGCGAAAGCCGCGCTCCCGAACGCGCGCCATCACCCGTTCGAGCAGCAGCATCGACGATATGCCGCGATAGCGCTCGTCGCTGTCCGGAAACCAGTGTCCAATGTCGCCCTCGCCCAGCGCGCCCAGCAGCGCGTCCATCAGCGCGTGGACGGCGACGTCCGCGTCGGAGTGGCCGTCGAGTCCCCGGCCATGGGGAACCTCCACGCCGCAGAGCACGAGCCTGCGCCCCTCCTTCAGGCGGTGCGCGTCATAGCCGGAGCCCACGCGCGTCTCCGCGCCGCGCAGCACGTCGAAGTCCTGCGGATTGGTCAATTTGACGTTTCGTTCCGCGCCCGGGCCCTCGCTCAGGTG
This sequence comes from uncultured Clostridia bacterium, assembly GCA_947596085.1. Taxonomy (GTDB): domain Bacteria; phylum Bacillota; class Clostridia; order Christensenellales; family Aristaeellaceae; genus SFTH01. Next base: position 47,274 of record CANQEW010000009.1, read on the forward strand.
CACCGACCCGTAGACGTGCTCGAATACCATCGCGTCGTCCGTGGCGGGAAAATTCTCCTCCTGCGCGCGCATGTGCGCCTCCATCAGCATCTCATAGTTGAAGCTCTGCGGCGTCTGCACGGCGCGCAGCTCGCCGCGATCCGGCGTGGTCACGCGCCCGGTGACCGGATCGATCCGCTTGATCGTGTCCACCACGGGGGTGGAGATCACGCCGCTGCCATAGTTCGCGGCGTCTGCAAGCGTCGCGCGCACGATTTCGGCCGACACAAAGGGCCGCGCCGCGTCGTGCACGGACACCAGTTCCGTTCCCTTCGGCACGGCGCGCAGGCCGTTGAAGCCGCTCTCGCGGCGGGTCGCGCCGCCGGTCACCACGCGCTTCACCAGCGGGTTCTCTCCCTCCGCCTCCGCGAGCGCACGATAGCGCGGCAGGTCCTCCGGCGCGAGCACCAGCACGATGCCCTCGTAGGCATCCGCCGCCGCCAGCGCATCGATGCAGCGGGAGAGCACGCTGCGCCCCTCCCAGCGAAAGAACACCTTGTTGACCGCCAGTCCGGAGCGGACGCCGCGCCCCGCCGCCAGCAGCACGCACCAGACGCTCACGCCTTCGCGCGGTACATGCTCGAAGCGTCCTGCTTCGCCGCGTGCTCCGCGATGGAGAGAATCTCATACTCCCGGAACTGCTCGCCGAAGCGAATGCCCAGCACGTCGCCCACGCGCACGTCGGTGCCCGGCTTGGCCTCGCGGCCGTTGACGGTCACGTGCCCGGTGGAACACGCGTCGTTGGCCACGCTGCGACGCTTGATGATGCGCGAGATCTTCAAGAATTTATCCAGCCGCATGGAGGTGACCTCCTCCCGCTCGGCCGGCTTTCTGGCCTCGATCGCCTTTCTGCTCATGCTTCCTCCCAAACGAGCGCCCGCCAGGGGCGAAATCTGCGAAAAAAAGGGCCGCTGAAACAGCAGCCCTCTCAGAACTTACGATCAGAACTGATCCTTGAGGCCCTTGCCCACCTTGAATACCGGCGCCTTTTTGGCAGGAATCTCGATGGTTTCACCGGTGGAAGGCTTGCGAGCGATGCGGGCGGCGCGATCCTTGACCTCGAAGCTGCCGAAGCCCATCAGCTGCACCTTGTCGCCCTCCTTGAGCGCTTCGACGACGGTATCGGTGAAAGCGGTCAAAGCGGCCTCGGCCTGCTTCTTGTTCAGTCCGGACTTTTCGGCGATCTTCGCAATCAGAGTGGCTTTGTTCATGGTTCGTGTTCCTCCATTCTTTATCAAGACATAGTTGAACGAATTCTTAATTATTATTCGCGATCCCTCTGTCAATTCCTGCCAGGTTTGCGCAGATTAACGCAATTTTACGCGATCCCAATATTTTGTCGCATTCTCGCCACCCGCGGGCAGGGAAATCCCGTCCCTCTGACAGTCCTCCTCCAGCGCGGCGAAGCGCTCGACGAAGCCGTCCCCCGCCTCGTTCAGCGCGATCTCCGGATCGACCCTCAGCTCGCGCGCCAGCGCACAGGCCAGAAACAGTGCTTCTCCCAGCGCCGCCTCCCGGTCCGCCGCGTCCGGGACGGCCGCGAGCCGCTCCGCCGCCTCCCGCGCGAGCGTGCGCGCGTCCGGCGACCGCACTCCCGCGCGAGCGGCCTTCTCCGCCAGCTTGCACCCGCGCATCAGCGCCGGCAGGCTTCGGGATACCTCGCGCAGCACCTCGGTGTGCGTGCGCTGACCGCGCTCCTTCATCTTGTTCTTCGACCAGAGGTCGAGCACCGCGTCCGGATCGTCCGCTCGATCGCCGCCGAAGATGTGGGTATGGCGGTCGATCATCTTCCGACAGATGGCCGTGGTCGCGTCGTTGATCTCGAACTCGCCGTGCAGCCGGCCGAGCTCCGCGTGCATGACCACCTGCATCAGTATGTCGCCCAGCTCGTCGTAGAGGTGATCGGTGTCGCCCGCGTTGATCGCATCGATGGCCTCGTAGGTCTCCTCCAGCATGAACGGCCGCAAAGACTCGTGCGTCTGCGCCCGGTCCCAGGGGCAGCCGTTCGGGCCCTGCAGTATGCGCATGATCCGCACCAGCTCGTCGAAGCCGAAGCGCTCCAGCTTCATCAGATCCCGCTGCGCCGGGATCAGCGCGCAGGTGCGATGGTCGTAGCGCTTCATGCGGTCGAGATCGTACAGCGGAAGCCGCGAGAGCGCGCCTTCGCTGAGCACGCAGCAGCGCGTCTCGTCCGGGTAGCAATCCATGAGCTTGAGCTTCACCTCGGAGGCCAGCTCCCGGCTGTCGATCTCCCGCACCAGCGCGCTTTCCATGGGCGAAAGGTGGAAGTTCTCCCAGTCGGAGGCCTCCAGCATGCGCGCCGCGCCGTCCAAATATGCCAGCAGCGCGCCCTCCACCGGCGGGCCGGCCACCACGCGCAGGCCGCGCTCGGCCTCCGCCAGCTTCAGCGCGCTCCGATCACGCACGTCGTACACAGCGTAAACCACGTCGCTCGACTTCGCCGCCTCGCGCACCCGCTCCGCCGCGAGCTTCGCGTGTTCGTCGAAGTCGTCGCACCGCTCGTAGAGCTCGTCCAGCGTCTCATAGGGAATCCCCTGCGATTCCAGCCACTGGGCACAGCCGATTCTTCCGGTGTGCAGAATCACCCGCGCATCGGATTTCAGCAGCTCCGCCGCCTCCAGCGTGAGCTGCTTTGCCTCCAGGCCGACGCCGACCACCGTGATCGTCGCCAAAACGCATCACATCCATTCTCTGGGATGCTTTCATTCTAGCACAAAGCCGGCGCGGACGCAAGGCCGGCGGCGGAGGGTTTCTCCTCCGCCGCTCGCGTCACTGCTCCATCTGCCGGCCGACGATGTTGGCCGTGGTTTCCGCGACCTTGTGGTCGATGTCGCTCATCTGCACGCCGGACTCCCGGCTCAAAAGGATCAGCCCGCCGATGATCTCGCCATCCGCCAGGATGGGCGCGATGATCTGGGCCGAATAGGCGTCGGGGCGGTCGTCGTTGGTCACGGGAATCATCTTTGCCCCGGAGGCCAGGTTCAGCACCTGCAGCTGTCGGGACTGGAGAATCTGGTCGACCTCCGGGCTCAGCGGCTTCTCCGCGTACTCGCGCTTGTTGACGCCGGAGGCCGAGACCACCGCGTCGCGGTCGCTGATCAGGGCCACATGGCCCAGCGTCCGGTACAGGGAATCGGTATAGTCCTTCGCGATGGTTGCGATCTCGCCGATCGGGGAATACTTCTTGAGCACCACCTCGCCGTCGTGGTCGGTAAATATTTCCAGGGGGTCTCCCTCCCGGATGCGAAGGGTGCGGCGGATCTCCTTGGGAATGACCACGCGCCCCAGCTCGTCAATTCTGCGCACAATGCCTGTCGCTCTCATAATGGATCTCTCCTCGAATTTCAACTCATGCCTGTAAATTCTCAGACATGCCTATTGTTCGCAGTGAAGGGCAAAATATGCAAAAGCGGCCTGGTTCTTTCTGGATGGAGCTGCGCACGAAACGCGCGGAGCCTTCTTTAAGCAGAAAGCTCCGCGCGTTCTTGGGCAAAACATACGATCAATCGCACAAATCTCTTCGCAAAATTTTAATAATTCGTTCGCAGGCGTGACCGTCACCGTAGGGGTTAGAGGCGTGCGCCATGGCGTCGTAAGCCTCCCGGCTCGTCAGCAACCGCTTGAACTCTGCGTAGATCGTCTCCTCGCTCGTTCCGACCAGCTTGAGCGTCCCGGCGGCGATGCCCTCCGGGCGCTCGGTCGTATCCCGCATGACCAGCACAGGCTTGCCGAGGCTCGGCGCCTCCTCCTGAATTCCGCCGCTATCCGTGAGAATCAGATAGCTGCGCGCCAAAAAGTTGTGGAAGTCCAGCACATCCAGCGGCTCGATGATGTGAAAGCGCTCGTCGTCGCCGAATACGTCCGCCGCGGCCTGACGAACGACGGGATTCATGTGTATCGGGTAGATGACCTTAAGGTCGTCAAACTCATCCACGATGCGCTTGATGGCCCGGAACATGTTGTGCATCGGTTCGCCCAAATTTTCCCGGCGGTGTGCGGTCAGCATGATCAGGCGGCTGTCGCTCGCCCAATCGAGTTCGGGGTGCGCATAATCCTTGCGAACGGTCGTCTTGAGCGCGTCGATGGCCGTATTGCCCGTGACAAAGATGCCGCTGGGATCCTTCCCTTCGCGAACCAGGTTTGCCTTGGAGACCTCCGTCGGCGCGAAATTGTACTTTGCGATGATTCCGACCGCCTCGCGGTTGAACTCTTCCGGATACGGCGAATAGATGTTGTAAGTGCGCAGCCCGGCTTCCACGTGGCCCACGGGAATTTGCAGGTAGAAACAGGCCAGGGCGGTGACGAACGTGGTGGACGTGTCGCCGTGCACGAGCACGATGTCCGGCCGCTCACTCTCCAGCGTTTCGCGTATGCGCTGGAGGATGTTCACCGTCACATCAAACAGCGTCTGCCGCTCCTTCATGATCGAAAGATCGTAATCCGGAACCACATCGAACGCGTGCAACACCTGGTCGAGCATCTGGCGGTGCTGTCCCGTCACGCAGACGATCGTCCGCAAATCGTCGCATTGCTTGAGCTCCTTGACGAGGGGACACATCTTGATGGCCTCCGGCCTCGTTCCAAACACGATCATTACCTTTTTCAAAACAATCTTCCTCCTGCTTCCATCCTTCGTGCGTCTTTTCTGTTTGCGCATTCGAGGATTGATTTCGCTTTCATCGCCTGTAATTTGTACAACCTTGGAACGGTTCCCGCATTAATGCGTTCCCATTCCGCCCCTCTTCCGCCTCGACTTCTGATTGCCCATCATTCTTGCGGGCATCCCCCTCTGGGAAGTCCTCCTCGACCACGCGACTTCCTCGGAGTTTTTGTCGCCGCCGATCGTTTGCCCTTCGGTTTCGTCGCTGCCATCCACCGATTCATCAGTTTCGGACATGGCTTCCGTTTTGCCGGCAGGCTCCGCGTCGGAAATAGCCTCTGTCGTTACTTCTGCATCCTCCGCGGTGTTACTACCATTGGCTTCAATTGTGGAAACGCTTTCTGCCCCGGAAACGAGTTCCGCCCCAGGGATGCTTTCCGCTTCCACGCCGCGCGCGGCAGAATCCTCAATTGCTTTCACATCATCCGCGACGCTCTCCTCCACCGTTTCCATCGCTGGCGTTTCCTCTTCGTGGATGGGCTCTGGCTCGGGAACAACTTCCGTTTCTGCCTCATCCGTGGCGCTCGCTTCCGTTGCCTCGATTGCGGGTGTCTCCTCTTCAGAGGTAGGCTCCGCATCGGTAACAGCTTCCACGTTATCGGTGACGCTCGTTGCTGCCGTCGGAATTGCGGGAGTTTCCCCTTCGCGGGTGGCCTCTGTCTTGAGGAGAACCTTTGCCTCGGAGATAACTTTCGCTTCCACATTGCTTGTGACGCTTTCTGGCGCTGCCACAGCCTTCGATGCGTGCCTTCCTCTGGGCTTCACCTTGGGAACGGCCTCCGCCTCCGCATTGCTCGTAACGCTTTCCGGCACTGCCACAGCCTTCGATGCGTGCTTACCTCTGTAGGCCGGCTTCGCAACAGTAACGTTTTTAATCGCTGCACCGTTCGCGGCGTCCACCTTTGCCGCATCGGCCTTGGGCGAGCCTTCCTTTTCGGCAACCGTTTCCGCTTCAATGCCGCTCTCAACCGGTTCCTCCATCGGCCCAATCGCTGGCATGTTTTCCGATTCAGAGATGGACGGGGCTTCGGAAACCGGCTCCACTTTCGATTCATCGGCTACGCTTTCTTCTGCCGTCACTGCTTGCGGTATGCGTTCCTCTTCGTCGATGGGCTCCGCCTCGGAAACGGCTTCCGCGTCGCTTTCGACGTTCTTTTTCTCTACGTCAATCGCAGATACGTTCGCCGCTTCAGAGATGGACGGGGCTTTGGAAACCGGCTCCACTTTCGATTCATCGGCTACGCTTTCTTCTGCCGTCACTGCTTGCGGTATGCGTTCCTCTTCGCCGATGGGCTCCGCCTCGGAAACGGCTTCCGCGTCACTTTCGACGTTCTCTTCCACTGCGCCAATCGTGAATGTACTCTCCGCTTCGGGGATGGGCTCCGCCTCGGAAGCGACCATCGCTTCCCCCTCGTCCGGGATGCTGTCCACCGTTGTCTCAATCGTAGGCGCGTCCATTCCTTCGGATACCGGTTCTGCCTCGGAAATTTTCTCCGCCTCCGCGCCATCCGCGGCGTTCACATCCTTCACATCGCCTGCGGATGCACTTTCATCTCCAATACCGGTTTCTGCGGATTCTGCCCCTGGGACAGTCTCTGCATCCGCAACTTCCACGGCATACCCTTCTTCCATTTTCGCTTCAGGTTCATTCTCTTTAGCGGAAGCGTCGTCTACTACAGCGGCAGCCTCGCCGCTTTCGTCATCTGCACTGGCAACCGGCGGATTTTCCGCAGCGGCAGAAGGCTCCGCGCTATCGCCGTCCCCGGCCGCGGCCGCTTCGGCCGACGCGCCGCTTTCAGCGGGAGTCGCCTCCTCCATCGCCTGATAGGCCTCCGTCACCGTCATGATAATGTTTCCATCAATGAGCGCCTGACGCATGTCAAAGTGCGTGTGATCGTCCTTGACTTCCTCCTTCGTTTCTACCTGCTGATAGACGACGCGCACAGCGGGCTCGATCGCCAACCGTTTGCGCCACTGCACCACGCCCATCACAGCCATAAGAATCAGAAAGGGTAACATATTATAATGATAGCGCACCTGCGTCTCCAACAACATCCGGACAAGCGCGGTTCCCAGATAGAATAATACAGATACCATAAACATGGGGTGCGGCGCACGCTTCCCACGCCATGCGCTCAACGCGCACATAAGTGATCCAAACAGAATCGCCATGTATAATAGACGGCCAATGTGTCGGACACTCTCTAATTTCGTTCTCAGCGCTTCTAGGGCCTTTCCTTGCAACTCCGTCTGCTGTAAATTCCAATCGACACCAAAATCATCCGTTTGCCAAAAATTTCGATATTTTAAGACCAACAGATTCAATATACTCTTCGGCTCACCTGTGATGCGCTGGACAGCTACCTGCATACATGCTCGGTGCGCCTCGTCTGCGTCGCCTGTTTGGTCATACGCATTTTCAAAAAATTCGGAATCTTCCAGGTTCCACAGTCCTTCCGATTCAGTGTTTAAGCCAACCATTAGATTATACCCTGACGCGTTGATTCCACTGGCCGGTTTCTCCAGTATCGTATCATAAACCGTGCGAGTAATGATTATGCTGGTGAGAAAATACGCAACCAAGACCAGCAATACGCAAAACCACCCTTTTTTGAGCGCGAAGCGCGTCCCCTCCAATGAAACCTTGCCCTCAGGATCGCCGCCTACCATAAGCTGAACGACCGCGAATGCAATCAGCAGAACGATGGCCATCGGCCAAATCGCGTTTGCGATGGCCAATACGATCCCCAGGATCATTAAAACCACCATAACCTGGCCTGGCTTTTTATCATATAGACTTCCCGTGTTTCGCCGCAGCGCAACGATCATCAGCTCAATCGCGATCAGCAATAGCAGCGTAAACGATGGCTCTACGTCCACCATGTTAGAAAACAATACATGTGAGGGCCAGAAACTCATTAATAACGAAACAAGCACAGCACCCAAGCGGCCTACTAACCGCCAGCCGATATGTGCACACAGGATAAGTGAGATCGAACTACATATGAGATTTACATACAACGCAACCTTGACGCTCTCACCAAAGATCCGAAACGCCGGTGTAAGAACAAACATCGGGTATCCAACGGTGTAAGGATACATCGCAATATACTGGCGATCAAAGTCGGCCTCAGGGGTCAGCATTGTATCGCTTGCAAGCTCTCCTGCAATCCGGAAATATGTTTGAAAGTCTGATTCAATCTGCACCGGCATGGTTTCGATAACAACTACACGAACGATTACGCCACCCAGAATGCACAAAGCGCATAAAACAATCGTCAATAGATTGCGGCGATGCTCACCGATACGTGGCGCGGCTTTATTTACCAATCGAATGGAGATGAACACAACGAGGGTAAGCGCCCCCAATTCCAGTAGTGCGCTTCCCTGCAGCATATATGGCCACTCTTTCGCAAGGCTTTGATATTCCAACGCCGCGCTCAAAGCTAAAGCCATACAAATGATAAATAATGTCAGAACAATATATTCCAACGTATTCTTTTTTCTCAAGATGCAGACCCCCTCACACTCTTTCGGCTTCTAATCCACTTTGTCGCCACCGTCGCGGCGAAGACGACCAATAGGTCATGGCAAAGCATAAAACCATAGAGCTGTTTATTGTTATCCGCAAAGCCGTTGCCAAGCACAGTCAACGGATACTGAAGCACGCCAATCGCCATAATGCACAGGAACAAGAGCGCCAGAAGCCTCCCCTGCTCTGATGTCCTTTTGCTGCAAATCTTCCTAAGACAGAAAATTGCTGCTGCGCCGTAGAGGAGTACGTATTGCCAAAACATATGGCAGGCAAACAATGGCCGCAGATGCTGCCAAAGTGTAAAGCCACTGAGCGTCATGGGCGGATCATAGCTTTCACCCGTATAAGCCATGAAGCCTGTGTGCAGGTTGACAGATTCCTGCGCTGCACGATTCATCATTCGGATCAGATAAGCCGGGTGCCGCAGATAGTACATCACGACTGTAATCGTATTTACATGGCCCCAGAAACCATCCTCCGCCTCCTTGGAAGCAACCGGATATACATATTCTTCGTCTGCGAGATAAGCGTGTTTCCCGATGTCGGGCTTCATCGCCGGATCAATGCCCAGCTCAGCCATGGTCTCATCTGGATCATCACTGATCATCAGCAGTCCGTAAAATACACTCTGCCAGACCGTGTACTTTTCGTTCACGCTGCCGTTCTTGCGATAGATCATCATCGCATCGTAGCCGATCATCCCCACCAGTAAGGCAACGATCACTGCAGAAGCCGCAAACTGCTTTTTCTTCATCCGTTTCAACGGATGATGGTAGAATGTCAGGCTCACCAAAAGTACAATCCCGCCTGGCATTGAGAGCGCCATCTGTGCCTTGGAACTTGCCATCAACCGCACACTGAATCCCAACAAGACCAACCACAGCCAGCTCTTCTTGCATCCGCGTTCCATCACGATCAAGTGTAATGCGCAAGTCAGCGTCGCGATCAAACCTACTGAAAGCATACTCTCGCCAAAAAGCGCATTATACCAGGCGATATAATTCTCCCCCAGCAGCATGGAAATGAGGCAAGCAGCTGGTAGCACCGTCCATTTTCCCAACCAACCATAAAGGTCATTTATGATCAACAGGAGGCACAATATCGTAATGATCAAAAGGATCACCGCCAGCACGCGCGTATTAAACTGCCTCCCCGTCATTCCAGACCACAACCGTACCAGAAGCGACGGATAGATCAAGCTATACGTCGGATCGGCAGATGTGAGTTCGCTTAGACGAACATCAGAGGTATAGTCGTAATCCTCGATTACTCGCGACATGGCCTGTTCTTCGTAATTCACCCGCTGTTCCTCCGCCCATCCGATGCCCAATTCATCCATCATACGGCCATAGTCGCCATTATTGACGCCGCCGATATGGGAAGCAGGGCCCAGAGTCCACACCCCAATAACCGTGCACAATATGGTACAAAAAGCCAGCAGGGTACGGCGATTGATTATATTTCTTGATTTGACCGCATGTACTTCCTGTGCTTCCTGCTCGACTGTGTTTTGAAGAATTAACCCCCCCCCGACATCGGAAAGCCAATTCAAAATGCGACTTCCCAAACACAATCCCGCCACAAGTGCGGCAAATATTCCAATCCATGCGAAATAAAATACCTGCACTTTGACAACATACAAATCGATGCCACCCGTGAGAAATACGCTTGCCGGCAGGTAAAACGCAAAACCTGCAAGCAGTATTCCCAAACTGATACAGAGACGCCTAACGCCGCTGCCTCTTGGAGCAATGATCAGACAAGACAGGCAAAGAAGCGCTCCCAATAATATGAACATTGTCATCCGATCCGCTCCCCGGACAGAGAACAGCAAGTTCAACAGCAGCAATAATGTCGGGCGCGTAAACTGTGTTTGACCGTCGCTTGTGATCATGCGATCATTGTCAGCACTATAAAAACCCCCAACTGAGGCTGAGTTGCGAATGATCTGCATCACCCGATTCGGATGCCGCAAACAGAATATAAGGCGCTTGGGAAGCGTGATCTTTTCCATGAGCACTTCGCGCTCCGACTCATCCAATGGATTGTGCACGAAGCTTTCTTCTGGATCATAGTAGGAGCGTCCTACATCCTCCCTACAATCTGCAGGCAGATCAAGCGCTTCTATATCTGCCTCCACATCTTCGGAAGCGGCAAGATATCCCTGAAAAACGGCCGAATAGTCTGCCGGATCCGATATGATGTCCACATCTGCCTTGACGCCGGCGATCGCGCCACTTCCACAGTAGAGCAGGAGCAAGCCACAGCAAAGCATATATGTCTTTTTTCGATCTGTCACAGGGCAAGCGTGCACAAAACTCAGCGCACAAATTGCAATGACGAACGGTGCAAGCGCAATCATATGCCCCTGCGAACGCAGCAGCAAAAGCGCGCAAATGGGAACACCCGCAACACAACCCAAACCGCCGCCCCGTTTTCGGCACAGGCAATTCGTCACCACACCCATAAACAGAATCGAAAACGCCACAACTGCTCCCGTATCATGGAGTGAATTTAAGTAATAGATCACTGGCGTGTAAGTACACAAAACGGCCATCAGTCCACCGGCAGACAAAGCTGCCAAGCGGCTATACCGATAGAGTCCGCTCACCATCAGATAGGTGCCAAAGGCAATGATCACCATATACGCAATCGCCAGATATCGCGTGCAAAAGTCAAGACCAAATGGTTGGGTGAACAGACGTACCACCGCGGCTGGGTAGGCCTTGGATGGAGCAGAGAGCGAAATAAGAGAGAACATGTCATAGCGCAGATAATTGAAATGCTCTACAGCTTCGCCAGTAGCAGCGCTCTCACTGGGGTCGGAAAGTCCCAGCGTCTGCATTGCCGCGATATAGGAGTTATCTCCCCGCGCAGACAGCGTCGGCGCAGAAAAAAGAGTATAGGTCAGTGCGGCGAGCACCAATATCGCCGTCAGTATACCTGCTTCGCGTGCACGTCCTTTCATGCCTAAGCTCCCTCTAACCTTATATAATGGTCATCATAATCAATTAAAACGTCCCTTCTGCTCTTTTTGAGCAGAAAGCGCGAGCGCGTCAGCATCATTCATCGCGCCATCCCACAGCTCAAGTACATCAACCATCGCTTTTGAGAATCGGAAAGGTTCACCCTCCGCCGACGCCTGACAGCCAATCAGCAGCGTACCCAAATAGCGTGCGGAAGCACTTTCCATCTGCGCAGTCCGACTACCGTTAACATACAGTGTATAGACATTTCCCTCTTTTACCAGGACCAGGTTCATCTGTCGATTGTCCAGCGTGAGCTCAATCGTGTGTGTCTCCAATTGCCCGACGAAGAGCGTGATATCATCCGGAGTGTCCTGGCGAAGCATGAGACCACGATAGCCGCCGGAGCCTTCATTGAAGCATGAGAAGAACACGCCCGCATTTACTCCCTGCCGCGTATGAACAACCGCATGCAGTGTCCAATCCTTGGATGGCACATCAAAGAGCATTTTGCCTGTATCGACATAGAAACTCTCGCCATCGCCCGCAAAGGGATCCTCCAGGCTGTAGGCAACGGAGGAAGGGATCATTTTCTCTGGCATTGGCGCTTCCTCATACGGCCAGTTAAGGATGCTTTGCTCGTCCATCACACCGCTTACAACGCTTAGACTGTTCACATTGGTCATGCTGGTTCGAAAGATCTCTCCCTCAGCAGTAACTTGCGCCCCAACAATGAGCGTGCCAGCATAAGCGGATGCAGGTATATCGTGATTATCCATCACTTTGACGCCATTCGCGTAGATGGTGTAGAGGCTGCCATCCTTGACGATGGCAAGCCGCATCATTTTCCCGATCTCGATTGGCACGTCAATGCCATAGTTATTCCCCACCAAGATTTGCAGCGTTTGATCATCGGTCTGACGCACCATCACGCCACGCCAATTTTCTGGCTCCTCCGCGAAGCAGGAGAAGTATACATTATCTGCCATTGTCGCGCGAGGAGTAACACTCGTAAGCAGCGTAAAGCGCGTAGCCGAAGAATCCACAAGGCGCACGCCTGTGTCTATATAATCGTCTTGTACGTAACCTTCACCCCCAACAAACTGCTCAGGCATGGTATAGACAACTTCCGCCAACTCAGAATCTATGCCAATCGGCGGCGGTGTTTCAGGCAGGCTCTCCGGCACCCATCCCTCTACACTTCTCGCGTTCATCGCTTCATCATAAAGCTCAAGGTCCATTATATGGGTGCGACTGAAGCGGAACTTTTCACCGCCCGGGCTTTGCTCCTGGCAGCCAATCAACAGCGTACCTGAATATGGTTTGCATGGAAATGCTTCGTTTATAACCGGAAGGCAATTCACGTAAACCGTATAATCTATTCCGTCTTTAACGATAGCCAAATCCAATTGATCGTCGGAATAGGCAATGCTGCGGTTTTCATTGTTACCGACTTTAAGATTCAGCGTTCCTTCCTGATCCTTCTTAAGCCGCAAACCGAAGTAACCCACCTCCGATACTTCATTGAAGCAAGAGAAATATACCGCATCATCCCCAAAGGTGCGCGTATCCAGTCGTGCGAATAATGTCCAGGAAGCGTTCTCATCTTCCAGCAGTTTGACTCCTGTGTCCAAGTACCGTCCATATCCATCGCCAGTAAACGTCTCTTTCAACTGATAAACAGGTTCCTTGCTCTCCGTTTGAATGACCGACGCTTCGTACCAGATATGTGCGGGATCCTCTCGCCGGTCCGGCAACGTAAATGTTTCGCTCAAATAATCCGCAAGGGAGCGGGTAAACTTTGGTGTGCCATTCACGTTCATATGTCCGAAGGCATCAAAGAAGTCATTTTGCGGATCGAATCCTATCGATTCGTAACGCTTCAGATAATTCAACAACGGTACGTTCTCTTCGGAGGCAATTTCCTCGATGCGGTTAAAGCGCGTTGCTTCGTCCATTGACGCGGCGTAGGGAGAAATCAACAGCACCAACGGAATCTTTTTGCTCTTACACAAGGCGATGATCTTTCGCAGATATTTTTCCTGCTTTTTCGCCAATGGCTGTACCTCGAATATATTTTTATAATCAAGCATTTCCACTGGCGTATTGTCAATCAGATTGTATTTTGCCTGCTGGATCGAGGTATCCTGCGGCGAAAAATCTGCATAATCTTCCTCCGTGAGCTCGCTATAACGCGAGTGATAGGTAGGCATGCCCCAAAACGCCTCCGCCGCCTGTTGCCAAGTGGGAAAACTCTCCAGAGCCAAACGAAGTTTGTCGAGACTCGGATGCATGGGCTGGATGCCCTTCAGAGCAGCTGCCGTATCGATATATTCTGAATCAGACCCACAAATGAATAACTCTGTTACCACAACCTTTGGCTTCTGACTCTTTAACGCTTCCTTGATATAATAGTAACTGTTCCACGGCGTCTGCATGGAACTCCATAGCGCATAACTGGCAATGCCATATTCCTCCATCATCAGGCGAGGGTCCAAATTCAAACCAATATGAGAAGAGCCCACAAACAGCACATCAACCGTATCTTTCGGAAGTGCATAAAAATGTTTGAGCTGACTGACGCCGTCATCTGCTTTAATCGCCAACACAGTATTAATTGAAGCATAGATGAGCACAAAGCAAAGCACCAGCGTCAGAATTTTCGCAACTCTTCTCATATGCAATGCCCTCCTTAGAACTGGAAGTAGATGAACGCAGCAGCATCGAAGCCCGGCCCATAGATGCCGAAGATCAGCACCGCGATCACACCACCCAGCGCCAACGCATAGCGCAGCCACAGTTCCTGTTCGTCCAAACGTTCGCGCAGGGAAAGGCCGCTCTCCTGCAGAAGCCCTACCACCAACAGCACGAGGATCGCCCCGATGAGTACCAGCCATTCAACCGCATCCAATCCCAGCGCAAGCAGTGATCCATCCACTGCCGCCCACGGATTCCATTTTATAAAGTTTCCGATGATCCGAAACGCATCCGATATGCTGTTCGCGCGGAAGAATATCCAACTGAAGTCGATCAACAAAAATGTCAGAATCGACTGCAAAAGACGGTGGCTGAACGTATTGGTTCGCATATGAATGCTTTCCATCCAATGCTTGCGCAGTGGCTTGGTTATACCGCCAACCACCTGATACAAGCCATTCAACCCCCCCAAATCACATATGTCCATGCCGCGCCATGCCAGATGCCGGACGTCAAGAACACGATCATCAGGTTCATATACTTCCTCTTTGTGCCTTTGCGGTTACCTCCCAACGGAATGTAGAGATAATCTCTGAACTGTTTTGATACAATAGATAGGTAACAGAAGGAGGAAGAAAAACAGAGAGCCAAGTGATAGAATGTAGCTGCAAAAC
>CANQEW010000010.1 GCA_947596085.1 uncultured Clostridia bacterium
GTTTTGCAGTTACATTCTATCACTTGGCTCTCTGTTTTTCTTCCTCCTTCTGTTACCTATCTATTGTATCAAAACAGCGGTCAAGAAAAGAGTAAAGAAAGCGTCAGCATTTTTCCGGAACGAGCCGGAAGCCGATCCCCCACACGGCCTCGATGGGATCCCCCGCGCCCGCTTCGCGGAGCTTTCTGCGCAGGTTGCTCACGTGCTGCTTCAACGAGGAATCGGTGCAGTCGGGCGTGTCGGCGCCGATGCGCTCCAGGATCGTCGATTTGGCGATCACCTGCCCGGGGTTGCGCATGAGCAGCTTCAATATGGCGAACTCCGTGCGCGTGAGCCGCACGGGCGCGCCGTGGAACGCCGCGCACATGCTCGCGCTCTCCAGCCGCAGGCCGCCGCACTCGATGCGCTCGCCGATTTCCGCTTGCGCCGCCTTGCGCAGCTGCACGGCGACGCGCGCCAGCAGCTCCTTGGAATCGAAGGGCTTGGTCACATAGTCCGCCGCGCCGCCCAGCAGGAGCTCCACCTTATCCCGCACGTCCGCCTTCGCACTCAGCACGATCACGGGCACGTCCCGGATCTCCGGCAGCAGCTCCTCGCCGGAGAGCCCCGGCAGCATCAAGTCCAACAGCACCAGGTCGGGCCGCTCGCGCTCCAGGAGCAGCAGCGCCTCGGTGCCGGAGTACGCCCGCCGCACGGCGTAGCCCTCGCCCGTCAGCAGCTCCTCCAACAGATTTCCGATGGGAACGTCGTCGTCCACCACAAAGATTTTCTTCGCCATACTTTCCCCCGAATATGCAAAGAGCTGCCTCCGCCGAGACAGCCCCGCCCTCGTGTCGATCGCCCTACTCGCCGCTCATCACGCAATTCTCATACAGCTCGTCCGGGCAGATGTCCTGGCCGTCGGGCCACTCGATCGACAACCCGCCGATCCGCACTGCGTTAAATGTATCCAAATTCAACAGTTCGCTGAACCAGCTGCCGTGCAAGTACGGTTTTACATCAAAGAAGCCGCGTTCGCCGTTGTCAAAGGTAACGAACAGCCGGTAATCATCCATAGGAGACACCGCCACCGCGCGCGGCCGGACATTTGTTCCCATGAGCGCACCTCATTTCAACGGATCAATTCGGAAGTACCGCTCGCCAGCCGACAGAAGCTGCCAGTTTGCCAGCAGATCCTCCTGATGGATGTCGATCCAGACCTGCACCATTTGGAGCTTCTTCGGGGGAATCGAGCCGGACAACACCCTGCCGTCCAGCGCAATCGCCGCATCGCTGCCCTGATATTCCGCGTGAATGTGCGGCTCGTGATGCCTGCCGTCCTTTTCATTATACATGCGGATCACAATGCCATAGAACAAGCTGATTACCGGCACGACGCGCACCTCCTCCAAAGCAATTATACCCCACTCCGCGCAGAGACGTCAAGGGGACGCCTCGCTGGAAGCGTCCCCACAAAACAGGTTGTCGATTATGCCTTGCCGTCGCAGCCCAGCACATCCACGAGCTTATGCTCGACCATGCTCTTGATGGCGATGCGAGCGGGCTTGAGGTACTGGCGGGGATCGAAGTGATCCGGATGCTCCGCGAAGTACTTGCGGATGCTGGCGGTCATGGCCAGGCGCAGGTCGGAGTCGATGTTGATCTTGCAGACCGCGCCGCGGGCCGCCTGACGGAGCTGCTCCTCGGGGATGCCGACCGCGTCGGGCATCTTGCCGCCGTTCTCGTTGATGATCTTCACGAACTCCTGCGGCACGGAGGAAGAGCCGTGCAGCACGATCGGGAAGCCGGGCAGGCGCTTGGAGACCTCGTCCAGGATGTCGAAGCGCAGCGGCGGGGGCACGAGGATGCCGTCGGCGTTGCGGGTGCACTGGGCGGCGGTGAACTTGTACGCGCCATGGCTGGTGCCGATGGCGATGGCCAGGGAATCGACGCCCGTGCGGGACACGAACTCCTCGACCTCCTCGGGGCGGGTGTAGGAGGAATCTTCGGCGGAGACCTTCACTTCGTCCTCGACGCCGGCCAGCGTGCCCAGCTCGCCCTCGACGACCACGCCGTGGTCATGGGCGTACTCGACGACCTGCTTGGTCAGCGCGATGTTGTCCTCGAAGGACTTGGAGGAGCCGTCGATCATGACGGAGGTGAAGCCGCCGTCGATGCAGCTCTTGCACAGTTCAAAGGTGTCGCCGTGGTCCAGGTGCACGCAGATGGGCAGGTCGAAGCCCGCGGACTGCTCGGCGTCGGCGATGGCGGCCTCGATCAGCTTCATCAGATACACGTGCTTGGCGTAGGCGCGGGCGCCCTTGGACACCTGCAGGATCAGCGGAGCGTGCTTTTCCATCGCGGCCTCAGTGATGCCCTGAATGATTTCCATGTTGTTGACATTGAAAGCGCCGATGGCGTAGCCGCCGTCGTAGGCCTTCTTGAACATCTCTTTGGAAGTTACGATAGCCATGGGACATACAACTCCTTATCTATTGGATTGTCAATATTATACCACAACCGCATGAAAATGCAAGCAATCGCAGGGAATTAACGGAATCTGCGCGATTCGCCTGTCGGGCGTTTTTGCCGAGGATCGGCGTCGCCGATTTTTAGTGCGCAACCAGGTTTTGACGCATCCCCTCCGCCTGTTTCTGATGTCCGACTGTGACGTAAAAAGCGGCAAGAAACAGCGCGCAAAGGCACCAGATGACGGGTTCCGTCACCGCTACGCCCAAGTAGCCAATGGCGGGCACCAGCACAGCGGCGGAGATGATCTTTACCACCAATTCGATGGTGCTGGAAAGCACCGGCAGCACCTTGTGTCCCATGGCCTGCATGGAGTAGCGCAGGATGAACAGCGCGCCCAGCGGGAAAAAGCACGCGGTGCTCAGGCGCAAATTGAGAAGCGCGTTGGCGATAATTTCCTCGTTCCCGGTGGCGGTGAGAAGCACGACCAGGGGCCGCCCCAGCGTCCAGCAGATGAGGATGGAGAAGACCGACCATACCAGCTCCACCAGGAGCATCTTCCGGTTGGCCTCCCGGATGCGGCGATAGCGCTTTGCCCCATAGTTCTGCCCCACAAAGGTGCTGGTGGCGCTCGAAACGGTGGACATGGGAATCATCAACATCTCATAGATTCGACGGGATGCGGTATGAGCGGTGATGATATCCGTGTCCAGCGCGTTGATCGATCGCTGAAGCACGACGGAGCCCAGCGAGAACACGCACTGCATCATCGCCATGGAGAAACCGGTGGTGCACATCTCAGTGGAGAGCTCGCGACCGATTTTCCAGTCCGAGGCGCGGGGCAGGTATTCACGGTAGTTTCTGAAGATGTACGCCCCGCACAGCGCCGCCGATACTGCCTGAGCGATCACCGTGGCCAGTGCCGCGCCGGCGATACCGATGTGGAGCAGGATCACAAACAGCGCGTCCAGCGCCAGATTCAAAAGACTGGACAGGATGAGGAAATACAGCGGCGTCCGGCTGTTGCCCATGGCGCGCAGAAATCCCGCGCAGCCGTTGTAGGCAATGGTGGTGAGCATTCCGCCGAGAATGATAACGATGTACAGATAGGACTGATCGAACACCTCCGCCGGCGTCAGCAAGAGCCGCATGGCGGGCTTCAGGAACAGGACTGAAACCACCGTAAGCAGCGCGCCGATGCCCAGATTCAACTGAATCATGGCGGCCGCGCCGCGGCGGAACTGATCCCTGTCCCCACCGCCGAAGAGCCGGGACAGGACGACGCAGTACCCGTTATTCAGGCCCCATGCCAAATTCATGAGCAGGGAGTACAGCACGCTGGTGGCACCGATGGCGGCAATGGCCGCATCGCCCAGACAGTGTCCCGCGATCATGGTGTCTACCATGCTGTATACCTGCTGGAAAATGTTGCCGATCAGCAGCGGGACGGCAAATCTCAATATCAATCTCACAGGATTTCCCTGTGTCATATCCATGACGCGCATGGTTTTCCTTTCAGACAAGCGATTCATATTCGCGTTCACTTTCAATCCTTCCGCAAGATTCCAGCGGAGCCGGTGCGACCGGCCCGCCGTCGTTTCGATTATCTATATGCGTTCCGGAAAATTGTCAGATAGTCCTCATCGGAAAGCGGGAGCGGATCGGCTGTGATGTCGCCGCCGAGGACCTCGTGTACCTTTGCGGGATAGAGCTTCAGTTCCTCCTCGGTGATGCCCTCCGCGCTCATTTTCAAGCCCGCGCAGCCAATGGAGGCGATCAGCTCGTCCAAGGCCTCGATAAAATCCTGTCCGGAGGCGGGATTTTCCACGCCCATTGCCTTTGCCATCTTGATCATCGGCTCCTCGGCGGCCTGGCGGTCGGCAAAGAAGCCATAGTAGGCGTGGGCAAGCTCGATCAACCCGGCTCCATGCACCAAGTCATCATGGAAGCTGCCCATGACGTGCTCCATGGTGTGCGCGGAGGTGCACATCATATAGTAACCGGCAAAGGTGTTGGCGTAAGCCATCATCTCACGGGCCTCGCGGTCGTTCCCGTTCGCGACGGCGCGGGGCAGATACTTCGCCACCAACTCGATGGTCTTCAGCGCGAACATCTCTCCCATCGGATGGACATTCTTATTTACCACGGTCTCCGAGGCGTGGAAAAACGCGTCCATTCCCTGATATGCCGTGAATTTCGGCGGCACGCTCATCATCAGGCCGCTATCCACAACGGAGATTGTCGGAAACATGGACGGAAAGAAAATGCCGGTCTTTTCCCGCGTCTTGTCATTGGTGATGACGGCGGCGATATCCACCTCGCTCGCCGTACCCGCCGAAGTCGTGATACAGACGATGGGAATCGCGGGATTCGGCGCGGCCTTTTTCCCGCCCGCCGCACTCAAAGAGTAATCCCAGATGTCACCGGGGTTATTCGCCATCAGCGCGATGCACTTGGAGCAGTCCATGACGGGGCCGCCGCCGAGGGCGACCACGAAGTCGCAGCCATTGTCCTTCACAGCCTTCGCGCCGTCCATTACGTTGATATCCGTGGGATTGGGACGGACTTGGTCGAAAAGCTCGTGATCGACGCCCGCGGCGTCCAGCTCTCCCTCCACGCGGGCGAGATAGCCGTGCTTCTTTGCCGACTGACCGTTCGAGGTTACAATCAGCGCCTTTCTGCCCGGAAGCGCTTCGCTGTGCAGATCGTTCAGTCTGCCGGGCCCGAACAGAACCTTTACGGGATTGAAATGCGTCCAGTGATACATGTTGAAATCCTCCTTGATGGATGTTTTTGCTTTACGCCGTCATTGTACGTCCTTCCAACGAGAAATTCAGCGGTATATCTTAATGATTCTACTGACTTTTTTTAAGATCAGTGGTATAATATGATATAAGGAGGCATTCATATGGTTTTGGAGGACGCAATTGATAAACTCGGAAGGGCCTTTCCCAATCTGAACTGGTCCTTTGTGCCGGAGAATATCCGCGAGACTGACGAAATCATGTCCTACTGGCCCGGAGAGGCGGATGACGATGTCATGGTTTGCGTTTTGAAGGCGCGAAGCATGAATGAAGTCTTTCACAGGCAAGACTTTTTCTTCCTGAACTTCGCATACCGGCAGGACTATCAGGCGCTCAGCGCAAGGTCGGACAATCTGCTTACCATAAAAGAAAACGACTGCTACATCGGGCAGCCGTTCAGCGGTTACGCCATTCGGGGAGAATCGGCAGAGGACATTGTGATCATCGGCGTGCTGATTCAAAAGGACGCCTTTTTCAGAGAGTATCTCTCGGCACTGGCCGTGGACAACTCCATGTTTCATTTTTTCCTCGACCCGCGGACGGATTACTTTTCGGAGAATATGATTCATCTGACATTTGACGGCTGTCACCCCGTGCGAAAGCTCTTGGAATTGATGGTTTTGGAATACGCGGACAGAAATGAGGACACGCAAAACGTCTTAAAACCCATGACTTTGACACTTTTGATGTATGTGGCCAGGGAATACCGCAAAACATCGTTCCAAAGCGACGGCGGATCGCTGTCCGACCAAATCATTCGCTTTATCAGCGAGCATTCCGACAAAGCGACCCTCGGGATGA
This sequence comes from uncultured Clostridia bacterium, assembly GCA_947596085.1. GTDB lineage: Bacteria > Bacillota > Clostridia > Christensenellales > Aristaeellaceae > SFTH01. The sequence goes on from CANQEW010000010.1 coordinate 6,054, forward strand.
TCGCCTCTCACTTTTCCTATCACCCAAACTATATCTCCGCGCTGCTCCGGCAGGAAACTGGACGAACATTCTCCGATATTCTATTGGAACAGCGAATGGATCGCGCTTTGGCGCTGCTCCAGGGCACCAACCTCTCCGTGGAGGAAGTGTCCGCCATGGTGGGATACAACAACACCAGCAATTTCTATCGGGCCTTTCGAGCATATTACCATGCGTCCCCAAGGGGGTATGCGCAATGACAATGATCGCGCGATTCGGAGAAATAACCGCATGAAAATGCGAGCAATCGCGGGGAATGAACGAAAGGGGTGCGATTCGCCTGCCGGGCGTTTTTGCGAAGGAGCGGCGTCGCCGTCTTCTCAGTGCGAAACCAAATCCTGGTACATCCGCATCAAGGCGGCGACGCACGCCGGTTCACGTACCTCTATTCTTTTTGTTCCTCTGGATCGAGGTAGCGGATCACCTTCGCGGGCACGCCGCCAACGATGGCGTAGTCGTGAACATCCCTCGTAACGACGGCGCCGGCCGCGACAACGGCATATTCCCCAATCGTCACGCCGGGGCAGATCGTTACATTCATGCCCAGCCACGCATTCTTCTTCACCAACACCTTCCCATAGGTGTATTTGGTGTGACGCTCGTTCATGTCATGGTTAATCGTGGCGATCCGCAAGCCCGGTGCGGACATAACGCCATCCTCAAACTCGATTCCACCGGACGCGGAGAGAATCGCGGAATGATTGATGAACACACCTTTCCCAAATTTGACTCGGTTCCCGAAGTCACAGACAAACGGAGTCAAAATGCGAACCTCGTCAAGCTTTCTGCCAAAGAGTTCCTCCAAATAGGCGACATAGCCCGGTTCATCCGGCATCATGGCATTGGCTTTCGCACAAAGGGTTCTCGCTCGCATCATTTCCTCGATGGCTTCTTCGAAATATGGCTCCCGATTGTCCGTCGGCCCGCCCCGATCCATAAGCTCATAAACATAGCCTTTCTTATAATCCATACGCGACCTCCTTACAGCAAACCATTTGCGAACAGCCAACTTCGCACGAGCTCTTTTGAATCCGCAGCATCGCTGCCGATAATCGGCAAACCTTTCTTTACATCAGCGCCGGGAGCGTACTTCCGGATATCCCGTTCGCTGCTTCCCATGCCGCTGCCTTCATTGGTACAGAGGGGCAGAATCGTCTTCCTGGAAAAGTCGTACTTTTCAAGGAACGTTGCAACCGCCATTGGCATTGTCCCCCAGTAATTCGGGTATGCCAGAACCACCGTATCATAGCCGTTCATGTTCTCCGGGCAGGAGCGCAGTTCCGGACGGGCATTCTTCCGCAGATCTTCCTTCGCCTGTTCGGTACAGGTCATGTACTCTGCGGAATAGGGAACTTTCATCTCGATCTTGAAACTGTCTGCCGGGATCAACTCCTCCATGATTCGGCAGACAATCTCCGTATTTCCCACTTTCACATAGCGCATTACACCGCCAAAGTAGTTCTCGTCCGCCCTCGAAAAAAACGCAATCAAAGTTTTGCCCATTGCGATTCCCTCCTGTAATTCTGTCATAACTTACCTAAATTATATTCGATTCCTATTGCAAAGTCCAATCGAAATGCTGTATAATTGATTTGATTTTTAAATTGTGAGGCGATCATGAATACGAAGCAAATCGATTACTGTATTGAACTTGCGCACACATTGAACTTCAGCCGGGCAGCGGACAATCTGTACATCAGTCAACCGACCTTTTCCTATCAAATCAAACAGCTGGAAGAAGAGATCGGCTTTGCAATCTTTGAGCGCAGCGGCAAAGGCGCTGCCTTGACGCCGGCAGGTGTGCAATTTGTCGCCTTTCTTGCCAACATGCGTGAGGAATTGAAGCGCGCCATCGAGCAAGGGCAAAATTTTAGCGCGAAATATAAGGACACCATCTCCATCAGCCTGATGGTCCGCCAGGCAATCTATTTTCTGCCGGAAGCCATCCGGCGATTTGCGGCAGTGGAGCCAGTGGTGCAGATTGCTCCCGTATTCCAATACGAAAACGGAATCGAATCCTTTTTGAGAAATGAAGCCGACATCCTGTTCGCGCTGAAGGAGCAGACGAAGCAAATTCCGGGCATCGCGGTACACGATCTATTCGAAAGCCACATCTACTTGATCACGGAGAAAAGCGATCCGCTTACCGGCAAAGATCTCATCCGGGAAGAAGACCTCTACGGGCGCACGCTGATGGTGGGCGGCGGATCTCCCGCGGCTTTGAAAGCGGTTCAGCGCCGACTGATCGGTACTGGGAAGATTCACTATTTCAACAGCCCGGACCATGACACCACGCTTACCAACGTTGCCGCCGGAAAGGGCGTATGCCTTGCCCCCGGTTTTCTCAACGATCACAGCGGTCAGTTCACCTGGATCCCCTTCGACTGCAAGGAATCCTTTTCCTGCGTTCTATGTACCCATAAAACGGACAATCGACCGAGTGTCGCTTCTTTCCTGGGCATCTTAAAAAAGCTCTACCTGGACGCCGCCACTTTCCCGTTGTAATCGTTAAATTGAAGCATACCGGCGATTTTTCATGCGCTTTCTCCCCGCGATTGACGGCGGAAGGTTTTTCCGCTATACTGGTAGCTGTCGGAGGTGGAAGAATATGACGCTGCGAGAGATCATCGAGGGATACGCCCCCTGCTGCGAGCAGGAGCGCGAGGACCGGCGCATGATGCTCAAATATCTGAATGAATTCCCGGACGTGCTCACGCGCGCGAATGAGACCGCGCACTTCAGCGCGTCGGGCTGGGTGGTCAACCCCGCGCGGGATAAAATCCTGATGCTCTATCACAACATCTACAACTCCTGGTCCTGGCCCGGCGGCCACGCCGACGGCGAGGAGGATTTGCTGGGCGTAGCGCTGCGGGAGGTGCGCGAGGAGACCGGCATCGAGCGCGTGCGGCCCGTTCGAAAAGATCTGTACTCGCTGGAGATTCTCACGGTCAACGCCCACTTCAAGCGGGGAAAGTACGTCGTGCCCCACCTGCACCTGAACCTCACCTATTTACTGGAGGCGGACGACGCGCAGGCGCTCCATTCCAAGCCCGACGAAAACAGCGCGGTGCGCTGGTTTCCCCTCGCGGAGGCCCCCGAAGCGTCCAGCGAGTCGGAGATGCGCGTGGTTTACCGCAAGCTCAACGACAAATTGAAGGATTTCGAATCATGAATGCATTTCGCATCGGCATCTGCGCCGGCCCGGGCGACGTGGAGCGCGCCGCCCGCGTCGGCTACGACTACATTGAACTGAATCTGAACGACGTGCTCACGCTCGACGAATCCGCCTACCGGGATATGGCCGCGCGCATGGCCAAGCGCGCGCTCTATGCCGAGGTCGTTTCCGGCATGCTGCCGCCGGGCCTGCCCATTGTGGGGCCGGACGTGTCCGCCCGCAGGCTGCACGAGGCGCTGGACCGCTCCTTCGATCTGGCGCAAGCGCTGGGCGCGGAGTTGATCCTGCTCGACTGCGAGGGCGCGCGCAAGCTGCCTTCGCGCTTCGATCCCGCCATGGCATGGCGGCAGTTCGGCAACTTCGTGCGCATCGTGCAGAGCTACGCGGTGCGCTTCGACGTGAAGGCGGCGCTGTTGCCCCTGCGGCGCAGCGCGGCGGATCTGTTGAACCACGCCTCCGAGGCCGGGATGATCTGCGCCATGCTGCAACTCGACCGGGTGGGCGTGGCAGCCAGCAGCTACAACATGGCGCTGGAGGCCGAGTCGCTTCGAAGCCTGCAGCGGACGGGGAGCCTGCTGTGGCACGTTCGCACATCGAACGTGCTGGGCAACCTGCCCCCGAAGGAGGGGGACGGCGAGGATTACGAGCGGCTCTTCGCCGCGCTGCGCGAAATGGGCTATGCGGGCCGGGTGAGCTGCGAAGCGCCCTGTCCGGACTTCGAGGCGGACGCCGCCGCCGCGCTTGAACGCCTGCGCCGGGCGCAGGCGGCCGTATGACGTAAATTGAGGACGCAGAACACGCCGAGGCCAACAGACAAAAAGCGCCGCGGGCAGATGCACTGCCCGCGGCGCGCGGCTTTCGTCAGATCGGCTTGCCGTCCTTGTCGAACAGCGGCAACTTTTCCAGATAGATGATGTCGTCGCGGTTGGCGGCGTCGCCCTCGGCGAGAATCGCCATGCGGCCCACGATGTTTCCGCCCGCCTGGTGCACCAGCTCCTCCAGCGCGCGCAGCGACTCGCCCGTGGAGATCACGTCGTCCACCACCAGCACGCGCTTGCCGCGCATGAGTTCCGCGTCGCCGCCATCCAGGTACAGCGTCTGCACGTGGTCCGTGGTGATCGAGCGCACCTCGCACTTGAACAGGTTGCGCATGTACAGCTTCGGCGATTTGCGCGCCAGTATGTAGCGCTTCTCCCCCGCAATGCGCGCCATCTCACAGATCAGCGGAATGCCCTTCGACTCCGCCGTGATCATCACGTCGTGCTCCGGCGCCTTCCTCACCAGCGCGGCGGCGCTGGCCGTGGTCAGCTCCGGGTCGCCGAAGATCACGAACGCGCCGATGTTCATCTCATCGCTGATCGGGCACAGCGGAAGCGCGCGCTCGCAGCCCGCGATGGTCATCTTGTAGTACATATCCTTCATCTTGTTTCGTCCTCTCTCCTTCATTCGTCAACGCTTGCCGTATTTTTCCACTTCGTACTTCTCGCCGAAGGTCTCCACTGTGGCGCGCGCGATCCTCTGCTCCTCGACCGGGCGATCCTGCAAGCCCGTGCGCGTGCCGGCGATGCGGTCCACCACGTCCATGCCCTCCGTCACCATGCCGAACGCCGCGTAATCGCCGTCCAGGTGCGGCGCGTCGGCGTGCATGATAAAGAACTGGCTGCCCGCCGAATTCGGCATCATGCTGCGCGCCATGGACAGCACGCCCCGCTTGTGGCGCAGGCTGTTGCGGCTGAAGCCGTTGCGGGCGAACTCGCCCTTGATGGTGTAGCCGGGGCCGCCCATTCCGGTGCCCTGGGGATCGCCGCCCTGAATCATAAAGCCCGGAATCACCCGATGGAAGATCAGGCCGTCGTAAAAGCCCGATTCCACGAGGTTGACGAAGTTCGCCACCGTGTTCGGCGCGATCTCCGGGTAGAGTTCGGCGACAATCGTGCCGCCCTTCTCCATTTCAAACTTGACGATGGGATTCCGCATAGTCCTTCCTCCTGTCTTATTCCGCTTCCTCCGGCTTCTTCGTGGTCTTGGGCAGCTCCCGCTTCGCCGCCTCGTAGTTGTAGCCGTAGGTTTCCACCGTTATGGTCACGATGCGGGGCACCGCGCCCACCGGAGCGTAATTGCCGTCCACGCCCGTGGCCGCGATGGCGTCCAGCGCCGCCAGGCTCTCCGCGTCTGTCGCCCGCCCGAACGCGGCGTACTTGCCGTTGTACTCCGGGTAGCTGCCCTGCATGATAAAGAACTGACTGGACGCGGTGTCGTAGTCCGATTGGCGGCTCATGGAGATCGTCCCCCGGGTGTGGGAGATCGCATTTTCGATGCCGTTCTCCGAGAACTCCCCCTGAATCACGTGGTCCGCCCGCCCCGTGCCGTTGCCGCGCGGGTCGCCGCCCTGCACCAGCACGCCCGGCACGATGCGGAAGAAGCTCGTATCGTCGTAGAAGCCCGACTTCGCCAGCTCCACGAAGTTCGCCACCGTGTTTGGCGCGTCCTGCAAAAACAGCTCGAAGCGCATGGAGCTTCCATTCGAAAGCTCGATGGTCGCCACCGGGTTCGGTATGCCCTCGTAGGGACTCCTTCTCCCGCAACCCGCCAGGCCGCACGCGAGCAATGCCAGCGCCAGCAGCAGCGCGATCCTCTTTCTCAACTTACCTACCCTCCGGGAGGATCAGCCGGCGCTTGCGCTCGATCATCTCATCCACGCGCCCGACGTACTCCTCGATGCTCTTCAGATTCGCGGCGCGCTCGATGCGCAGGTCGCGCCCGCCAAACAGCCACTTGCTGATGCCGCCCGCTCCCAGCGCCAGCACGCTTGCCGTCTCCTCCATGTTGCCGATATTATACAGGCAGGCGCGCCCCGGCTTCGCGTAGCCCACGTTCTCCAGGTTGCCCGCCATGTATTTCTGCCGGTACAGGTAATAGGGCCGCCATCCCGCCGCCGTCAGCCTGGCGCGCGCTGCGGCGATCATCTCCGCCGCGCCGGCGGCGCTCACCTGCGTGTGGCCCGCGCCGGAAACGTGCAGCTGCTCGTGCAGCTTGCTCGACCGCTTGATCGCCAGCGAATGCACCGTCACGCTCTCCGGATCGAGGGCGACGACCTTCTCCAGCGTCGCCGAAAACACCTCCGGCGTCTCTCCCGGCAGCGCGGCGATCAGGTCCATGTTGACGTCGTCGAAGCCCAGCTTCCGGGCGAGCTCGTAGGCGGCCACCGTGTCCGCGCCGGTGTGGGCGCGGCCCACGCGCGCGAGCGTCTCGTCCGAAAAGGTCTGCGGATTGACCGATATGCGGCCGATCTCCATGCGCCGGAGCATCAATAGCTTCTCCCGGTCGATGGTATCGGGCCGCCCGGCCTCCACCGTCCACTCCACGGCCCCCGGGAATTCCTCCCGCGCCGCGGCGAGAATGCGCTCCAGGTCACCGCAGGAAATGGCCGTGGGCGTGCCGCCGCCCACGTAGGCCGCGCGCACGCGCAGCCCCGCCTCGCGCATCAGCTCCGCCGAACCCGCGATCTCGCGCAGCAACGCCTCCACGTAGGGCGCGACCAGCTTTCCGTTGCGGCCGATCTCCCCCGACGAGAAGGAGCAGTAGCTGCAGCGCGTGCGGCAAAAGGGAATACCGATGTAGAGATCGAAGCTGCCCGGCTCCGGTTCGCGCACGCCCCGCTGCATATCGGCGATTTCGCAGAGCAGATCTGCGCGATCCGCGGATACGTCGAACTCCCGCATCACGCGCGCGCGGGCCTCCTCCATGGTGAGCCCCATGTCCAAGCCCTCGTAGAGCAACCGCGTAGGCCGGATGCCCGTGAGCGCCCCCCACGGGGGCCGCATGCCGGTGGATTCCCGCAACAGCTCATACAGCGCCATCTTCACCTGCCGCTTGCGGGCGCGGCGAATCTGCACCGGCGTGCCCGCGGGAATGGGCTGGGACCGCTCCCGCGAGCGAGCGCCGCACGTCCAGCGGTCGGCGATTCTGCCGTCCGCCTCGACGGCCGCGTGCTCGTAGTCCGCCGCGCCGCCGGTCTCCACGATCTGCACGTCGCCCAGAAACAGGCGCAGCATGTCGCCGATGTCGCTGATAAACTCCGGACAGGCCGTGCGCACCGTGATCACAGGTAGTACCTCCCCCGCTCGGTGGCGATGGTGGTCGCCGGGCCGTGGCCGGAGTACACGCGGGTGTCGCCGGGCAACGCAAACAGCGCGCGCATCGACGCGCGCATCCCCTTCGCGCTGCCGCCGTACATGTCGATGCGCCCGAAGCCCGCGTGGAACAGCGTGTCCCCGCTGAACAGGATTCCATTCTCTTCGTCGTAGAAGCACACCGAACCCTTCGTGTGGCCCGGCGTGTGCAGCACACGGAAATTCATGCCGCAGATCGCCACCGAATCGCCCAGCGCCTCCGCGTCAAATCGCTCCGGGTTGGGCCGGGTGGCACAGAAGCTGTCGTAGGCGTTGATTTCGGGATTACACAGCAGCTCCACGTCATTGGGATGAATGTACGCCTTGACGCCGGTCTCCTCCATTAGTTTGACGGCCCCCAGCATGTGGTCGAAGTGGCCGTGCGTCAGCAGAATCGCACCGAGCGCGCGCCCGGACGCCTCGACGGCGCGCGCGAGCGCGGGATCGTCGTCGCCGGGGTCGATCACAACCATATCGCCCCGCCCCTCGGGGAGCAGCAGGTAGGCGTTCTCCTGATATGCGCCGCAGAGCACGGGCCGAATTTCGTAGTTCATATCAAAATACCTTCTTGCTGTCCAGCAGGATTGTCACGGGGCCATCGTTCACCAGTTCGACCTCCATGTGGGTGCGGAAGCGGCCGGTCGCCGTGAGAATCCCGTGGTCCGCCACCTTGGAGACGAGCAGCTCAAACAGCGGCTCCGCCGCCTCCGGCCGCGCGGCGCGGATGAAGCTGGGCCTGCGCCCGTGGCGCGCGTCGGCCAGCAGCGTGAACTGGGATACCAGCAGCACGCTCCCGCCCACGTCCGCGACGGACAGGTTCATCTTCTCCTGCGCGTCCTCAAACACGCGCAGCCCGGCGATCTTGTCGGCGCAGTAAGCAGCGTCGGCCTCGGTGTCGCCCTCCTCGGCGCCCACCAGCACCATGTAGCCCATGCCGATCTCGCCCACAATTTCGCCCGCCACCGTCACCTTCGCGCGGGACACCCTCTGTACGACGCAACGCATATCCTGCAAATCTCTCCTTATCCGGAAACCCGGCTCACTTCGATCACGTCCGGCTTCTTCTGCAGGTTGCGGATGATCTTGTTGAGCTGCTGGGTGTTTTTGATGATGATGGACACGTTGAAGATGTAGGTGGAGTCCTTGAGCGCGTGGCCGGTGATGGCGCTCACATCCACCTCCTCGGCGGCGAGCATCACGGAGATTTCCGCCAGCAGGCCGGTGCGGTTGTAGGTGATGATGCGAATTTCCGCCTCGTAGGAGGCGTTCGCGCCCTGATCCTCCCACTCCACCTCGATCAGCCGGTCCTTCTCCACGTCCGGGTCCTTGAGGCTCACGCAGTCCTTGCGGTGGACGGACACGCCGCGGCCCCGGGTGATGTAGCCGATGATGTCGTCCCCCGGCAGCGGGCTGCAGCAGCGGGCGAAGCGCACCAGCATGCCGCTCTCGCCCTTGACCACCACGCCGTTGGAGGAGGAGCTCGCCTGCCGGCGCTGGGCCTGCTCCTCGCGGTGGCCAAAGTCCTGCATGACGTTGACGGGCGCCGCCTCGTCGGCCTTGACGCTCTTTTTGTATTCGTCCACCAGCCGGTTGACCACCTGGGCGCAGCTCAGGCCGCCGAAGCCGACCATGGCGTATATATCGTCCATGCTCTGGGCGGAGAAGCGCTTGTACAGCATCTCCTGCGATTCGCTCCGCAGCAGCTGGGACATCGTGTAGCCCAGCCGCTTGGCCTCCTTGTCCAGCATGTCGCGGCCGATCGGGATATTCTCCTCGCGCTGCTCCTTCTTGAGCCACGCGCGGATCTTGGCGCGCGCCTCGCTGGTCTTGACGATGTTCAGCCAGTCGCGCGACGGCCCGTGGGACGAAGCCGAGGTCATGACCTCCACCACGTCACCGGTATCGAGCTGGTAGGTCAGCGGCACGATGCGGCCGTTCACCTTCGCGCCGATGCAGCGGTTGCCCACGGCGGAGTGGATGCGATACGCGAAGTCCAGCGGCGTGGCGCCGCGCGGCAGCGAGATCACGTCGTTTCTCGGCGTGAACACGAATACCTCGTCCGCGAACAGATCCACCTTGACCAGCTCGCCGAACTCGCCGGGGTCGCGCACGTCGCCCTGCCAGTCCAGTATGCGCCGCAGCCAGCTCAACTTCTGGTCCAGCTCGTTCTCGCTGGCGCGGCCCTCCTTATACCTCCAGTGGGCGGCGATGCCGTACTCGGCGGTGCGGTGCATCTCGAATGTGCGAATCTGCACCTCGAAGGGCTTGCCCTGGTTGAGCACGGTGGTGTGCAGCGACTGATACATGTTGGGCTTGGGCATGGAGATGTAGTCCTTGAAGCGGCCCGGCACCTGCGGCCACATGGTGTGCACCACGCCCAGCACGAAGTAGCAATCCTGCTGAGTATTCACCAGAACGCGGATCGCGGTCAGATCGTGAATCTGATCGAAGGTCTTGTTCTGGCTCTTCATCTTCTTGTAGATGGAGTAGAAGTGCTTCGGGCGGCCCGAGATTTCGGCCTTGATGCCGGCCTCGCGCAGCCGGATGCTGAGTTGCTGGGTCACCTCGTTGATGAGCTTTTCGCGCTCGTCGCGGGTCATGCCCACCAGCCGCACCAGCTCGTAGTACGCGTCGGGGTCGATGTAGCGCAGCGCCAGATCCTCCAGCTCCCACTTGACGGCGTACACGCCCATGCGGTGGGCCAGCGGCGCGTAGATGTCCAGCGTCTCCCGGGCGATGGGCACCTGCCGCTCCACCCGCTGGTACTTCAGCGTGCGCATGTTGTGCAGGCGGTCGGCCAGCTTGATCAGCACCACGCGGATGTCCTTGGCCATTGCCAAAAACATCTTGCGCAGCGTCTCCGCCTGCGCCTCCTCGCGGGAGGCGAAGTTCAGCTGATTCAGCTTCGTCACGCCGTCCACCAGAAGCTCGACCTCCTGCCCGAACTCCTGACGGATGACCTCGAGGGTCACGCCCTCCACATCCTCCACGCAGTCGTGCAACAGGCCGGCGGCGATGGTCGCGCCGTCGAGCATCAGATCGGTCAGAATCACCGCCACCGCGCAGGGGTGGCTGAAGTAGGGCTCGCCCGACTTGCGCGTCTGCCCGGCGTGGGCGCGCTCCGCGAACTCGTACGCCTTGCGCACGAGCTCCATGTCGTCCTCCGGATGGTACTTCCGTATCCGGCGGATCAGATCGTCCAGACTGATGTATCCCTTCCCTTCAACACCGGCCATCCTTCGTCCCCCCTTCGACTCGCTCCCGCAAGCGCTCGATCGCCCGCCAGACCGCGCTGCTCCGCGGATCGGTCTTGACCGCGCGCGGCACCGTCATGGCAAGCGGCTTCCCCCGAAGCTCCACCAGCTTCATATCGCACAGCGCCATCAGCGACGCGTGGCAGCACGTGGGCGATAATCCCGTCTCCTCGCTCAACCGGCAGTCCAGCGCCTCTACGTCCGGAATGCGGATGGGCCTGCGGCTCAGGCTTCGCGCGGCGCGATAGACCTCCCGCATCCGATCCACGTCCGGCAGTTCGCCCGCCAGGCCTCCCTCCAACCTGAGCAGGAACTGCTCCGCGCCCTCCGGCGGCGCGCCCAGCGCGGGCAACCCCGCCAACACCAGCGTCCGCAGCGCCCTCGGCCATCCGTCCAGCTTCCCCGGCCAGACGATCAGGCTGTTGAACGCGCGCGCGTCCAGCGGAACCTCCCCAACGCACAGATCCAACGGGCAGCCGTCGAACGCCTTTCGAAGCGCCTTTGCCGCGTCCAACCCCGCGCAGAGGATGAACGTGCCCTGCGGATTGGCCGCCAAGCGCTCCCGAAGCTCCCCGAGCTCTATCTCCGGCGCGGCGGCCGCGCAACTCTCCTTTCTATTATAGAGCAATTCTGTTAAGAATCGACGCTGCATCGGCCCTTCTCCGGCCCTCGCGGCCTCGATTCGCGCAAAATCGTCCGGTTCGCGCAGCGCGCGCAGTCGAAGCTGCACGTCCGTGCGCCCGTTCCAGCGGTTGAGTTCGGGCGTGAACAGCACGTCCGCTTCGCCGCCCAGCCTCGCCGCCAGCGCGCCCGCGCCGAAGAACACGCCCGGCCTGCGCGCGCCATCCCCGGCGCAGATCAGGCGCAGGTGCGCCCCATGCGCGCCGATGGCGCGCGCCTCGATGACGTGTACGTTTGCGCGAAACACCGGTTCGGGATTCCCGCAGCCGGTGGGTTCCAGCGCGTCGAGTTCGCGCACGAACTCCTCCGTGAGCGCGTCCAGCGGCGCGTCCACATCGTAGCTCGCCGAGGGCAGGTACACCTCGGCGGGGACGTTTTCGAACAGATACGCGTCCAGCGCCGCCCAAAGCGCGTCGAAATTTTCCGCCCGCAGGGTCAGCCCCGCCGCCTGGCTGTGGCCGCCGAAGCGCTCCATCAGCGCCGCGCCCGCGCAGAGCGTGCGATAGATATCCACGCCCTCGATGCTGCGGCAGGACCCGGTCAGCAACCCATCCGCCTCGGACAGCACGATCACTGGATAGTTGTACTTCTCCCGCAGGTGCGACGCGGCCAGGCCGATCACGCCCGGATTCCAGCCCTCGCCCCGCGCCAGCAGGATGCGGTGGGCGGAGAAGTCCAGCGCCTCGAGCTGCGCCTCCGCCTCGGCGCGAATCTGGCGCTCGATTCCCTGGCGGCGCGCGTTTTCCTCCTCCAGCTCATCGGCCAGCGCCACGGCCGGGAACTCCTCCTCCTGAATCAACAGCTCGAACGAGCGCCGGGCCGAGCCCAGCCGTCCGCCCGCGTTCAACCGGGGCGCGAGCCGGAACGCGACGCCCTGGCTCGTGAGCGCGCCGCGCTCGATCCGCGCGCGCTCCATCAGCGCCGCCACGCCCGGCCGGGGCGCGCGGTTGATGCGCTCCAACCCCAGCTTCACGATGGCGCGATTCTCGCCGGTGAGCGAAACCACGTCGGCGACCGTGGCGATGGCCGCCAGGTCGATCCGCTCCATCGCGGCCTCTCGTCCGCCCAGCGCGTCCACCAGCTTGAACGCCACGCCCGCGCCGCAGAGCCAGCGGAATGGGTAGTCGCCCAGCAACGGGTCGATCACGGCACAGTCGGGGAGCGCTTCGCCGGGACGGTGGTGATCGGTCACCACACAGGTCAACCCCAGCTCCTTCGCCAATTCGATCAGCGGTGCCGAGGAGATGCCGCAGTCCACCGTGATCAGTAGCCGTGCGCGCGCCGCGATCTCCCGCACGGCGGCCTCGTTCAATCCGTAGCCCTCGTCGTGGCGGGAGGGCAGGTACACCTCCACGTCCGCGCCCTCGGCGCGCAAATAGTCGTACAGGATCGCCGAAGCGCACACGCCGTCCACGTCGTAATCGCCGTAGACACAGATGCGCGCTTCTTCTTCCATGGCCGCGCGCAGAAGTTTGACGGCCTCGGCCATGCCCGAGAGCAGCAGCGGATCGTGAAGCTGCTCCGCGCAGGGATAGAGAAAGGCCTGCGCAGCCTCGATGGAGTCCACGCCGCGCTGGACGAGCAACCGGTGCATCAGCTCCGGCATATCCGCCGGGCGCGGAAACCAGCTCCGCTCCCCGGGCCTCTGCTCGTAGCGCAGCACGACGCTTCCCCCCTCTCCCTCGCAAATCAAATAAGGAAATCAGGAACCGGCCGTCTCGTCGATTCCTGATTTCCCGAAAAACCAATTACTTCTTCTTTCCCTTGGACGAACCGGCCGCCTTGTTGGCGCTGCGCTTGTCCATCCACATGGCCCAGACCTGGCCGCTCAACAGCACGGACGAGTAGGTGCCCGCCAGCATGCCGATGATCAGCGGGAAGGCGAACTCGCGGATCGACTCCACACCGAAGATGTAGAGCGTCACCAGCGTGATCAGCGTGGTCAGCGAGGTGTTGATGGTTCGGCTCAACGTGTTGCTGACCGAAACCTCGACGATCTCGCGGCGGCTCTTCTGGCTCCAGCCCGGCTTCTTCGAAGTCTCGCGGATGCGGTCGAACACGATAATCGTGTTATTGATCGAGTAACCGACGATGGTCAGCACCGCCGCGATGAACGAGCTGTTCACCTGATACAGCCAGCGGAAGAATACCATGAACGCGCACATCACCAGCACGTCGTGCACCAGCCCGAACAGCGCCGCCAGGCCGGAGAACACGTCGAAGCGGATGGCGATGTAGATCAGCATGCAGGCAAAAGCGATCAGCAGGGCGTTGACCGCGTTGTTGAGCAGGTCGCGGCCCGCGACGGCGCTCACGTGGTCGACGGACACGAACGCGAAGTTCGGATACTTGGCGGCCATCTGCTCCTCGAGCACGGCGCGCACGCGGGAGGATTCATCGTCGATCTTCACCAGCACGCGCAGGTCGGTGCCGGTCTCCTCCACGGGTTCCTCGACTTCCTCGGTTTCCTCCGCTTCCGCTTCGGTCTCCTCGACGGCTTCTTCCGTCTCCCCGGCGGTATCCGCCGCTTCCTCGGCGGCGGCTTCGGCCGCTTCTTCGGCCGCACGCGCGGCGGCCTCGGCCTCCGCCTCGGCGGCCGCGTCGTAGCGAATCGCGCTCAGTTCGACCACGGAGTAGTCGTCCGCCAGCGCGGCGCGCAGCGCGTCCTCCACGGCGGCGCTGTCGAACTCCGAATCCGCGTTGAACTCGGCGACATAGCCGCCGGTGAACGCGGCGTCAAACTTCTTCTCGACGATCTTGGCGCTGGTCAGCGCGGCGTAACTCGCCTGCTGCGCGCCGGGCACCGCGGCCTGCACCGCCTCGGCGATGGCCTGCTCCAGGCCATCGGATTCATCCACCAGGTTCAGGCGGATCTGCAGATCCGTCAGGCCGTCCGCCTCGATGCCGGACTTGTCCAGATCGATCATCAGATCGACCGGCTCGGCCTCCTCGGCGGGTTCGGTTTCTTCCGTAGATTCAGCCTCTTCGGCGGATTCAGCCTCCTCGACGGGCTCTTCAGCCGCATCCGTTTCCTCCGTCGCTTCCGCCGCTTCTGCGGTTTCGTCCACCGCGTCCGCTTCGTCGGCGGTCTCCTCGATCTCCTCGACCTCGGCGGCGGCCTCCGCCGCGCGCTCCGCCTGCAGCGCGATGGACGCGTCGCTGGGCGCGGCCTTGGTCACCTGGCTGCCCTCGTAGCCCATGCCGGCCAGGATGGTCTCCACGTCGCCGATGTCATAGTCCTCGCCGACGGAGTAGTTCAGCAGCGAGCCGCCGGTGAAGTCGATGCCCAGGTTCAGGCCGACGCCGGCGATCTGCATGATCAGTGCGATGACGACAATTGCGCCAGAGATGCTCAGGAAGAGGCGCGTCTTTCCGGTAAACGTATTCTTCATGCGAACTCCCCCTCCCTTATCGCGTATAGGCGCTGCGGTTGCGCACGTCCAGCTTGCAGATCAGCTTCAACAGCCAGCGGGTGACGACCACCGCCGTGAACAGCGAAGCCAGCACGGAGATCAGCAGCGTCGTAGCGAAGCCTTTGATGGTGCCCGTGCCGAAGATCAGCAGCACGACGGCCGCGATCAGCGTGGTGATGTTGGAGTCGGCGACGGCGCGGCCCGCGTTGCGGAAGCCGAACTTCACGGCGTTCAGCGGCGTGCGGCCCTCCCTGAGTTCCTCGCGGAAGCGCTCGAAGATGACCACGTTCGCGTCCACCGCCATGCCGATGCCCAGGAGGATGCCGGCGATGCCCTGCAGCGTCAGCTGCACGCCGATGATCGCCATCACGTAGAACACGATCAGCACGTAGATCAACAGCGCCAGATCGGCGGCCACGCCCGGCAGGCGGTACATGACCAGCATAAACAGCAGTATGAGGATCAGGCCCACGATGCCGGCGATGACGGCGCCGTCGATGGCCTCGATGCCCAGCGTCGCGGAGATCGCGCGGGTCTCCACTTCCTCAATGTCCAGCGGCAGCGCGCCGGACTGGATCAGCATCGCCAGATTGCTGGCCCACTCCCAGGACTCCTGCTGGCTGACGCTGGTGCTGCCCTCGGTGATGATGCCGGAGCCGCCGGAGATGACGGACTGCACGGTCGGCGCGGAGATCAGCTCATCGTCCAGATAGATGGAGATCGACTGGCCCAGGAATTCGCGCGTGGCGTTCTCAAAGGCCGTGGCCGCCTCGCCGTTGAGCTCGAAGCCCACGGCGTAGAGCACCTGACTCTCATCCTGCCAGGTGACATAGGCGCGCTCAATCTGGTTGCCCTCGAACACGACGTTTCCGTTGGGATCGCGGAACTCCAGATGCGCCGGGGTGCCGATAATGGCGGCGACCTCCTCCGGGTCATCCACGTCCGGGATTTCCACCAGAATGCGGTCGTTGCCCTGGATGGACACGTTTGCCTCGGTAAAGCCCGAGTTCGTCAGGCGCGTGCGCAGCGCCGAAACGGTGCCCTCCAGCAGGAAATCGTAATTTTCAACGGTGGTGTCGGTGGCCCTGTACTCGGTAGACACGCCGCCGCGCAGGTCCAGGCCCAGGCTGATGGCGCTTCCAACCGGCTTCAGGATGTACTTGCCCACCTGCAAGCCGTTGAGCGCCAGGAAAGCCACGACCACAATCAGCAGAGCGACGATTCCGAGTTTGACCAAGCTCTTGACTTTCATTGCGTATCCTCCCAGCTATGGGCCGCCCATGCGACCCTTCGCATATATCTACAAGCTTATATTATACTCAATGAATGAAAAATCGTCAAGTGCAATCGGCCGCCTGCGGAGGTAAAATGAAAAATTTTGCCCGCGATATTCGCAACGCGGCGCAAAATCCTGCGACCAATTCCAAAAAAAGGACCGTTCCCCGGCGATCTTTGACGCTTCGGGGAACGGTCCTTTCGACATTTTTACATATCCTCTTCGTTGGGCAGCTGCCTGGCCTCGCGCTCGCGCTTCTCCTCCTCGTGCGCCATGCGCCTCTGCTCCGGAAGCGTAAACGCCGCGAAGATGACCAGTGCGCTCACGATCACGCCGATAATCTGACCGATCGCTCCGGCGATCCAACCGCCCAGCATCGTCAGAGCGAGGGTGATGACCGCGGACAGCCACGGATGATGCACATTCGCACCGTAGGCGAGCGCCAGCAGCGTCGCCACAATCGGCAGCGGCAGATAGAGTCCATAGCGACTGATCATGCGTCTCCCCTCCCTTTGACTTTATTATACCAAATTTATTTCGTTCGCGCAACCGCAATCACGATTTTGTGCGCCGGTTGTAGTGTAGGTTTGTCAAACATCTTGGGCATGAAAGGCAAGAAAAAATTCTCAGGGGGGAGAACCAGCGAAGCAGACGCATCGGCATGGAGTTGGAACGGCGCCGGTGGACGGCGAGCTGGGAGCGAAAGTCGGCGAGGGAGCAGAAGCGATGGGAATCATAGAAACGCTTCTGATCCTCGCGATGGCTGCGCTCCACCTTACCGTTGCGCCCTGGCATGTAAGGACGGATCCTCTGCCGACATGGCTTGGAAATGCACCTTTACTTTTTCTCATTCTCAAGAATCATTTAAAAGACGCCGGCCCGGCAGGTCATCTCGCCCTGCCGGGCCCTTGTTTCACAGTATGGGGGAGTCAGCGTTTATCTCGATGCGCGCAGGCGCCGCACGCGGAGCAGTCGCCTCCGCAGCTGCACGCACCCCTGCCGGCGCGCCGGTCACGGATCATCTTCCAGACCAGCGCCGCCACCAGCAGCGCGAGGATACCGCCCACGATCCACGTTGCCATATCGCGTCACCTTCCCTTTCAGACCCTGCGGGTCAGATGGTTTTCGTCGTACTTGTTCTTGCGGAACAGCATGTAGAGCAGGAATGCCAGTACCAAAATCGCCGCAACTGTCCCAATTCCGAAGCCCGCGCCGTTGAAGAGCAGCCCCAGCTGGTAGACGATCAGCGCCACCGCGTAGGCGAAGCAGCACTGGTAGCCGATGGCGAACCACGTCCACTTGCCGTTGTTCATCTCGCGCTTGATCGCGCCGATGGCGGCGAAGCAAGGCGCGCAGAGCAGGTTGAACAGCATGAAGGCGAAGGCGGCGAGCCGTCCGTGACCATTGCTGGTCTCGTTGAACGCCTGGGCGATGGGAGAAAGTCCGACCTCGATGTCGTCGTCGGTGCCCTCCTCCAGCAGCGTCGCGGTGTCCTCGTCGTCGGTGTCGGTGGAATAGACCACGCCGAACACGTTCACGACCTCCTCCTTGGCCACCAGGCCCATGACCGTGGCCACGGTGGGCCGCCAGTCATCGAAGCCCAGCGGGCGGAACACCGGCGATACCGCCGATCCCACGCGGCCCAGGATGCTCTGATCGCTGTCCTCCACCGCGCCGAAGACGAGCTTGCCCTCGTCCGCGGTTTCCGCCGCGACCGGCGTTCCGTCCTCGGCGGGTGCATTGGCCTTCGCGGGCGCCCAGCCGTAGTTGGAGGTCAGCCAGATGAGTATGGAGGAGAGAAGAATCACGGTACCCGCGCGCTTGATGAAGCTCCAGCCGCGCTCCCACATGCTGTGCAGCACATTCTTCCAGGAGGGAGCGTGGTAGGCCGGAAGCTCCATGACGAACGGCGCCGGGTCGCCCGCGAAGGCCTTGGTCTTTTTGAGCAGGATGCCGGAGACGATGACCGCCGCCACGCCGATGAAGTAGGCGGAGGTGGCGACCCAGCCCGCGTTGTGAAACAGCGCGCCCGCGATCAGCGCGATGATGGGCATCTTCGCACCGCAGGGGATGAAGGTCGCGGTCATGATGGTCATCTTGCGGTCGCGATCCTGCTCGATGGTGCGGCTGGCCATCACGCCGGGCACGCCGCAGCCGGAGGAGATCAGCATCGGTATGAAGCTCTTGCCTGAGAGGCCGAACTTGCGGAAGACGCGGTCCATGATGAAGGCGATGCGGGCCATGTAGCCCACGTCCTCCAGGATTGCCAGCATGAAGAACAGCACCAGCATCTGCGGTACGAAGCCGAGCACCGCGCCCACGCCGCCGATGATGCCGTCGCCGATCAGGCCGACGAGCCACGGCGCGGTGCCGATGCCCTCGAGCCACGCCATCACGGGCTCCTGAATCCAGGCGGCGACGAAGGTATCGTTGGTGAAGTCGGTGACGATGGTGCCGATGGTGGTCACCGCGATGTAGTAGACGCAGAACATCACGATTACAAAGATCGGCAGCGCCAGGATTCGGTTGGTCACGATCCGATCGATTTTGTCCGAAGCGGACAGCTCGCCCTTCTTGCGGCCCTTCTTCACGCAGGTGGATACGATGCGGCTGATCCACGCGTAGCGCTGGTTCGTGATGATGGACTCGGAGTCGTCGTCCATCTCATGCTCGCAGGAGGCGATGGTCTCCTCGATGGCGTCCCGGATTCCCTTGGGAAGGTCGAGCTCGGCCAACACCTTCTCGTCGCGCTCGAACAGCTTGATGGCGTACCAGCGGGCGAGGTTCTCCGGCACGATGCTGCCCGGATGCACGCTGCCGTCCGCGTGGTGGTGATGCGCGGCCTCCTGGCCGTCGCGATGGGTGATCAGGTCCTCGATGTGCGCCAGCGCGTGCTCCACGCTGCCGGCGAATACGTGGGGCAGGTCGGAATTCACGCCCTTGCCGGCCATCTCCGCCGCCTTCTTCGCGGCCTCGAGGCTGCCCGCGCCCTTGAGCGCCGAGGTTTCGACGATTTCGCAGCCCAGCGCCTCGCCCAGCTTGCGCAGGTCGATGCGGTCGCCGTTCTTCTTGACCACGTCGATCATGTTCAGCGCGATCACCATGGGGATGCCCAGCTCGGCCAGCTGGGTGGTGAGATACAGGTTTCGTTCGATGTTGCTCGCGTCCACGATGTTCAGAATCGCGTCCGGCTTCTCGTTTACCAGATAGCCGCGCGCCACGACCTCCTCCAGCGTGTAGGGAGAGAGCGAGTAGATGCCCGGCAGGTCCTGAATCACCACGTCCGGCGCGCCCTTCAATTTGCCTTCCTTCTTTTCGACCGTCACGCCCGGCCAGTTGCCCACGTATTGGTTGCTGCCGGTCAGGTCGTTGAACATCGTGGTCTTGCCGCAGTTTGGATTTCCGGCAAGCGCGATTTTGATTGCCATGAGCTGTCCTCCTCCTTCTCGGCCCATGGGGCCGACGCCTTGACTTTGATTGTTAGATGATCCTAACAACTGCCCGATAAAAAAGAGCGGATGTAATTTGTTGATGATCCGCGGTTCTCCTCTCGCTGAAAATCCCGATTTCAGCGCTCACTGCACTTCGATGAGCTCCGCGTCGCCCTTGCGCACGGAGAGCTCGTAACCGCGCACGGTCAGCTCCATCGGATCGCCCAGCGGCGCGACCTTGCGCACGTAGAGCTCGGTGCCCTTCGTGAGACCCATGTCCATGATGCGGCGCTTCAGCGCGCCCTCGCCGTGGAGCTTCACCACCGTGGCGGTGTCCCCCACCTTCAAATCCCGCAGCGTCTTCATCTCTCCAACCTCCTCTTAGATCATAATGCGCATGGCCATCGTCTTATCCAGCGCCACGCGGCTGTCCTTGACCGAGAGAATCAAGTTTCCCCCGAGCTCGCTGATCAACCGAACCTCCGCGCCGACCACGAAGCCCAGCTCCGCCAGATGCCTGCGCACCTCGTCCTGACCGGTGATCTTTTGTATGATGCTCACGTCGCCGACCGCGGCCATCGCCAGGGGCATCATAACTTCGCCTCCCCTCCGTTTGTTTTGCCTAACTCATCTGCCGAAATATTGGTCAGGCTTCCCTAACCAGGAGTTAGTTTAGCATAACTAACTCGGACTGTCAATAGCTTCGCGAAAACTTCACATACGAAGCGCGCGGAGAGATTTGTCCCGAGGGGCCAAACGATGCTATAATGGATGCGAAGCGAGGGGGTGCGGCAATGCGGGAGCGGATACTGATCAGCGCCTGTCTGCTGGGCGTAAACTGCCGCTACGACGGCGGCGGAAAGGCGATTCCGGAGTTGGCGGGGCTGATGGAGCTGTGCGAGCTGATCCCGGTCTGCCCGGAACAGCTGGGCGGGCTGCCCACGCCGCGCGCGCCGTCGGAGCGCGCGGGCGCACAGGTTCGGACCCGGGACGGACGGGACGTGACCGGCGCCTTTGCGCGGGGCGCAGCGGAGGCCGTGAAGCTCGCGGAGCGCTTCGGCGCGCGGCGGGCGCTGCTCAAGGAGCGCAGCCCGTCCTGCGGACGCGGAACGATCTACGACGGCAGCTTCACCGGCGGCCTTCGACCCGGCGACGGCGTGGCGGCGGAGGCTCTGGCGGCGCGCGGTGTGGAAATCTACGGCGAGAGCCGCGCGCGGGAATTGATGGATGTACTCGGGAGGGAGAGGGAGTTATGATTCGATTCAACTGCGACTATCAGGAGGCGGCGCACCCGCGCATTCTGGAGCGGCTCGCGCGAACGGGCATGGAGCAGATGCCCGGCTACGGCGAGGACGCGATGTGCGACGCGGCGCGCGCGCGCATTCGAGCGCTGTGCGAGGCGCCGGACGCGGACGTGCAGTTTCTGGTGGGCGGCACGCAGGCGAACTTCACGCTGCTGGCGGCGGCGCTGCGGAGCTACCAGGGCGCGCTGGCGGCGGAGACGGCGCACATCGCCGTGCACGAGACGGGTGCGGTGGAGGCCACGGGCCACAAGGTGCTGACGCTGCCTCAGACGGACGGCAAGATCACCGCGGCGCAGGTGGACGGATACTGCGCGGCCCACTACGCCGACGAGGCCCACGAGCACATGGTGATGCCCAGGGCGGTCTATATCTCGCAGGCCACGGAGCTGGGCACGATCTACACCCGCGCGGAGCTGCGCGCGCTGCGCAAGGTTTGCGACAAGTGGAAGCTCTACCTCTACATCGACGGTGCGCGGCTGGGATACGCCATGGCGGCCGAGGGCTGCGACGTGGATCTGCCGTTTCTGGCGCGCACGGCGGACGCGTTCTACATCGGCGGCACGAAGCAGGGCGCGCTGTTCGGCGAGGCGATGGTGCTTTTGAACGATGATTTGAAGCGGGATTTCCGCTACGTCATCAAGCAGAAGGGCGGCATGCTGGCGAAGGGATGGCTGCTGGGCGTGCAGTTCGACGAGCTGCTCCGAGACGAGCTCTACTTTTCCCTTTCCGCTCACGCGGTGCGGCTGGCGATGAAGCTCAAGGGAGCGCTCACGGAGATGGGCGCGGCCTTCCTGGTGGACAGTCCGACCAACCAGCAGTTTCCGATCCTGCCGGACGCGGCGCTCGCGGAGCTGGGAAGGAACTTCAGCTACTCCTACCAGTGCCGCGTGGACGAGAGCCGCAGCGCGGTGCGCCTGTGCACGAGCTGGGCGACCCGCGAGGCAGATCTGGACGCGCTGATCGCCGAACTTCGCCGCCTGTTGCGCAAATGAGAGCTTCGCGCGCGAAGCTCCCGTTCGTCAGTCCAGATACTCGTCGATTTCGCTGCGCCCGGGGCGCACGGGGATCTCCGGCTCGCCGAAGATTTCGTTCAGAAACGCCGGGTCGCTGGCCAGTGCCTTCAGCTTGTCGCGGCTGACCACGCTGTCCGTTCCCAGGCACGCCTTGCAGCGGTAGCCGCACTCCGGGCACACGCAGCCCAGTTCCAACCCCTCGGATTGATTCATGTAAGTGCCGCACTCGTGGCAGCTGCATCGCATGACGCTTCCCCCTATCTGTACAATTTGGCGAGGCCGCCCTCGGCGGTCTCCCGGTAGATGCGGTTCAAATCGCGGCCCGTCTCGTACATGGTCTCCACCACCAGATCGAAGCTGATCTTGCGCGAGGCCGTCAGGAAGGTGGAAATGCGCACCGCGTTGATCGCGCGCATGGCGGCCACCGCGTTGCGCTCGATACAGGGAATCTGCACCAGCCCACCGATGGGGTCGCAGGTCAGGCCGAGGTGGTGCTCCAGCGCCACCTCGGCGGCGTATTCGATCTGGTCGATCTCCATGCCGTCGAGCTCTGCCAGCGCGGCGGCGGCCATCGAGCAGGCGGTGCCGATTTCCGCCTGACAGCCGCACTCCGCGCCGCTGATGGAGGCGTTGCGCTTCACCAGGTTCCCGATCAGCCCCGCCACGGCCAGCGCGCGCAGCACGTCGGCCTCCGCCTTGCCCTCCCGCTCCTGCATGTAGCGCAGCACGGCGGGCAGCACGCCGCAGGAGCCGCAGGTGGGCGCGGTGACCACCGTGCCGCTGTCGGCGTTCTGCTCGCTCACCGCGTAGGCGTAGGCGCAGACGATGCGATCCTCCCGCGTCTCCGGGCGCTCGTCCTCGACGCGCTGGTCGTAGAGCAGGCGCGCCTTGCGCTCCACGCCCAGCCCGCCGGGCAGCACGCCGCCGCGCGAGAGCCCCTCGTCGATGCTCGCGCGCATGGCCGCCCATACCTCGCGCAGAAAGTCCAGAATCTCCGGCCCTTCGCAGGCGATCACATAGTCGCTCAGCCGCAGTCCCTCGGCCCGGCAGTGCGCGGCGATGCCGGCGAAGTGGGTGTGCGGATAGACGCGCCTCGCTTCCGTTGCCGCGCTTCGCCCCTCGACGCGAATGTCGCCGCCGCCCACGGACAGCGCACGCAGGCTCCCCAGCACTTCGCCGCCGCAACCGAAGGCGGTCAGATCCATGGTGTTGGGATGGGGAAGGTCGCTTTGTTCCAAATCGAGGCGGATTTCGCAGGGCAGCGGCGCGAAGCTCTCCCGAATCACCCGGTCGGTTCCGTGTCCCACCCCAGTGCGCGCCAGCGAGCCATAGAGCACCGCCTCGAAGCGCGCGGCCTCGGGGTGTTCGCAGCGAAACAGCCGGCAGGCGCGCTCCGGGCCCATGGTGTGGGAGCTGGACGGCCCGCGCCCGATCTTGTATACGTCGCGTATGGAATTCACAGCGAAAGCTCCTCTCCATTCAGCACGGCGCGCAGCAGCGCGTCGCCGTGATACTCCAGCCGCAGCCGGAAGAACGGCGCGTTTTCGACCAGCAGCCGCAGGAAGACGCGGTCGCCTTCCCACAGCGGAAGCTCCGGCACCCGGGCGATCTCCACCCACTCCAATATGCCCTCGTCGCAGGCGGTCAATTCGCCTTCGAAGCCGTCGGCGGTGTAGAGGAACATGCGCTCGTCGTCGCAGAGGTCGTTGATGAAGTCGATGACGCCCCGGGCGCGGTAGGCGGTGAGCCGCAGTCCGGTCTCCTCCCCCACCTCGCGCAGCAGGCACTGTTCGACCGTCTCGCCCGGCTCGATGCCGCCGCCCACGCCGATCCACTTGTCGCGGTTGGGGTCGTTTTTCTTCGAAACGCGGTGGAGCATCAGATACCTGCCGTCCCGTTCGATGTAGCAGAGCGTGGTCTCGCGCATCCTCTCACTCCTTTCCGCGCAGCGCTTCGCGTTCCCTGCACAGCTCCCCGTGGAGCTTCGCGCTGTCCCACTCCGCGTTGGCGGGGGTGAGCACAGCCTTGAGCGCGCCGCCGCAGAGCCGGTTGCGCCGCAGCGCGTCCAGCAGGCCGTGAAACTGCCGCTGGCTGAAGTTCGCCATCACGAGCATTTCGCCGGAGAAGTCCTCGCCCGCGTCCGCGCCCGCAACGCGGGGGCACAGGCCCGCGAGCGCGGCCAGCGGCTGGCCGTAGTCGGAGACCGGCACGCCGCGCACGGCAATCTTCAGTCCCGCGCACAAAAAGCGCAGCCCCATCATTTCCGCCTCGTTCAAATTGTAGACCAACAGCGTCGGCGCGGCCATGTTTCCACCTCAATCCCCGCGAGCGGGCGAATGTTCGGCGCCCTTCGCGGCAAATTCACGCATCTTCATTATAGAAAATCGCCGCCGGACTGTCAATTACATTTAAACATTTCCCCGTGGAAAAGCCGCGCGAAAGCGCCTATAATGAAGAAAGCAAGCGAGGGAGGTTTCGACTTATGAGCGATACAATCGGCGGCCTCACGTCCTTTCTACGGCAATCCGTCAGCGCGTTTCACGCGGTGGACGCCATCTGCGAGCGGCTTCGCGGCGCGGGCTTTCGCGAGCTTCAGGAGAGCGGCCACTGGGAGCTGACCCCGGGCGAGCGCTGCTTCGTGACGCGCAACCTGTCCAGCGTGATCGCCTTCACCGTGCCCGCGCGCGGCTTCGCGCCCATCCAGGCCGTGGCCAGCCACAGCGACTCGCCCACCTTCCGCGTCAAGGAGCGCGGGGAATTGGAGGAGAGGGACGGCTACGTGGTGCTCAACACGGAGCGCTACGGCGGCATGATCATGAGCACGTGGATGGACCGGCCGCTGTCCGTGGCAGGCCGCCTGCTGCTGCGCACCGAGCGGGGATTGGAATCGAAGCTCGTGCGCGTGGACCGCGATCTCGTATTGATTCCAAGCCTCGCCATCCACTTCAACCGCGAGGCCAATGACGGTTACAAGTTCAA
Organism: uncultured Clostridia bacterium; assembly: GCA_947596085.1. Classification (GTDB taxonomy): domain Bacteria; phylum Bacillota; class Clostridia; order Christensenellales; family Aristaeellaceae; genus SFTH01. The sequence goes on from CANQEW010000010.1 coordinate 30,791, forward strand.
CCCGCAGGTGGACATGCTGCCCCTCTGGGGCGACGCTTCCGCCAAGGGCGGCCTGCTGCGCGCCGTGGCCGAGGCCGCGGGCGTGGAGGCCGAGCGGATCGCGGGCAGCGATCTCTATCTCTACAACCGGATGCTCCCGAGCGTCTGGGGTGAGGGTGGCTGCTACATCTCCGCGCCCCGGCTGGACGATCTGGAGTGCGCCTACACTTCGCTGTGCGGCTTCCTGGCGGCGAAGCCCGGAGATCACATCAATCTGTACTGCGCCTTCGACAACGAGGAGGTGGGCAGCGGCACCCGGCAGGGCGCGGACTCCGATTTCCTGGAGGCCACGCTGCGCCGCGCGGCGCGCGCGCTGGGCGCGGACGACGAGGCGCTGGCCGCGGCGCTGGCGTCGAGCTTCCTGGTCTCGGCCGACAACGCCCACGCGCCGCACCCGAATCATCCGGAGAAGTACGACCCCACCAACCGCTGCCGCATGAACGAGGGCGTGGTGGTCAAATTCAGCGCCAACCAGCGGTACGCCACCGATGGCGTGAGCCGGGCGCTCTTCTGCGAAATCTGCGCGCGGGCGGGTGTGCCGGTGCAGTTCTTCGCGAATCGCTCGGACATGCCGGGCGGCTCGACGCTGGGCAACATCTCCGGTTCGCACGTCTCCATTCCCACCGTGGACGTGGGCCTTGCGCAGCTCGCGATGCACTCCAGCTTTGAGACCGCGGGCACGCGCGACGCGGAGCACATGGCTCGCGCGCTCACGGCGTTTTACGAGAGCGAGATTCGCGCGAACGCGGACGGGATGTACTGCTTGAAGTAAATCGGGAGAAGGAAACGGCCGCCCCGATGCGGATGCGTCGGAGCGGCCGCTTTAAGTATAAGCGGCTCTTTACAGCAAGATCAGGTACACCAGCACTACCAACAGTCCCGCCGCGAACAGCAGCAGGCCGAAGGACACGGTGCGCGTGGCGCGCCCCAGCTCGGGATCCTTGTCGTAGATCCGCGCCGCGAGCACGTAGGTGAAGTCCACCTGAATGGGGTTGCCGCGCAGCACGGTCAGGTTCATCAGCACCGCGAAGCCATTCAGAACGCTCCCCACCACATGGGAGAAGGCGCGATAGGCCGCGTGCTTGCGGTCGCTATGCGCGCTCGAGCTGCGCAGCGCCGTGGAGCGCATCAGCCGCGCGGCATCGTCCACCGCCTCCGAAGCGATGCGCGCGACCACGGTCGCCGCGTCCGGCACGGTTTCCATGAGGAACGGATTCTCCAGTGCGTGATCGACCGCCGCGCACAGCGCGTCCACCGCGCGCAGCGCGGCCCTCGCGGCGCGGCTCTCACGCCAGTTCCATTCGAAGCCGACGGCGATATATTTTCCCTTCCGGTACAGGAGCTTTCGCACCACAAACAGATATACCAGCGCGCCGATCAGCAGCGAAATTCCGCCGCCGCGCAGATTTTCCAGGCTGAAGAAGCGCACGCCGCGCACGCCCTCCACGCCCGTGAAGCTCGCGCTCAGGCGGCTGGCCGCCTCCAATATACCGGGGAACAGGCCGAGGATCGGTATGACGATCATCGAAGCGCACAGCGCGAAGGTTGTGCGGCGGTTCATGTATCCACCGTTTCTGCCGTCGTACTCCGCCTGTCGGGACGGATGCCGCTGCCAGAACAGCGCGACGTAGATCTTGAGCATGTAGGCCGTGGTGATGCCCGCCGCAAAGAGGAAGACCCACTCGCAGACGTTGTAGACGCTGAATCCGCCCAGCTCGCCCGCGTATTCGAGGATTCCCTCATGGATGAGCGTCTTTCCCAGGTAGCCGTTGAACAGCGGCACGCCCGCCAGGCCCAGCGCGCCCAGCAAGAACGCCGCGTGAAGCGCGGGCTTGCCCCGGCCGAAGCCGCGAATGTCGTCCAGCTCCAGCTTGTGCAGATTCATGTACACCACGCCTGCCGCCATGAACAGCGTCAGCTTCAGCATGGAGTGGTTGACCATGTGCATCACCGCGCCCGAGGCAGGCACGCTCCCCTCCTCGCCCAGCAGCGTCGCCATCGCCACGCCCACGGTGATGTAGCCGATCTGAGACATGGACGAGCAGGCGAGGATGCGCTTGAGGTTCGTGGAGAACAGCGCCAGTAGCGCGCCCAGCAGCATGGTGATCAGCCCCAGCGCCAGCATGGCGTTGCCGAAGGGGACGCAGCCGGACATCAGCCGCAGGCATACCAGCAGCATGCCGAACACGCCGGTCTTGGTCAGCACGCCGGAGAGCAGCGCGCTGGCCGGGGCGGGCGCGACCGGGTGCGCCTTGGGGAGCCACACGTACAGCGGAAAGAGTCCCGCCTTCGCACCGAAGCCCACCAGAATCAGCGCCGCCGGCAGGATCATGTCCGCGCGGCCTTGAGCGGCAGAGAGCGCGTCGAAGTTGAGCGCGCCCAGCCGCTGCCAGGTCAGGAACAGCCCCATCAGCGTGACCATGCCGCCGAACACGGCGATGGCCAGATACGTGCCCGCCGCGCCCATCGCGCCGGGATTTTCGTCGTGCGCCACCCAGGGATAGGAGGCCAGCGACATGATCTCGAAGAACACGAAGCAGGTGTAGAGGTCGTCGGAGAGGAAAACGCCCAGCGTGCCCAGCAGCGTGAGCTGGTTGAACAGGTAGTAGCGCGTGCGGTTCTCGTAGTGGGCGAAGTACTCCGGGGACATCAGCCCCGTCATCAGCCACATGAAGCTGGCCACCAGCGCGTAGAGCGCGCGGAAGCCGTCCATGCGGAAGGTGAGGCCCATGCCGCAGATTCCCGGCAGCGCGGCAGCAAACGCGCCGCCGCGGGCGCAGCCCACGAAGCCCGCCAGCGCCAGCGCGAAGACCAGCGTCAGCTCCGTCAGATAGATTCTGTCCCGCAGGCGCTCCCCGCGCCGGGCGGCGAGGCAGGTGGCGACGGCGCCCAGCACCGGCAGCGCCAGCATCAACTCAATGTACATCTCTTCACCTCACCAATCCCACGGCGGCGGTCAGCGCGTCGATCAGCGGCTGGGGATGGACGCCCACGGCCAGCACGGCGGCGGCCATCACCGCCATCGGCAGCAGCATCCGCCAGCCGGGGTCGCAGCGGCCCGCGATGGAGGCCGCGCCCTCGTCCGGAGGCAGGAAGAACGCCGGTAGCAGCACGGACAGTTGATAGATCGCGGTCAACACTGTGGACAGAAGCAGCGCGCCCACGCCGATCCAGCCCCAGACACCCTCCAGTTCCAGCGCGGCCTCCGCCAGCGCGAGTTTGCTCACAAAGCCGCACAGCGGCGGAATGCCCATCAGCGCCACCGCGCCGAAGGCGAAGAAGCCGAAGACGGCGGGCATCTTCCGCGCGAGCCCGCGCAGCTCCCACACGCGGCTCCGCCCGGTCTGCACCATGACCGCGCCGATGCAGGAGAACAGGCCCATCTTCATCAGGCTGTGGCAGACCATGTGCAGCAGCGATCCGCGCAGGCCGTCGCCGAGCATCAGCGACGCGCCCAGCAGCATGTAGCCCAGGTTGCTCACGGTGGACCAGGCCAGCTTACGCTTGACGTGCGTCTCGCGCACGGCCAGAACCGCGCCGAATATGATGGTCGCAACGCTCGCCGCCAGCGCGATATCCTGCGCCCAGCTTCCCGCGAGGCCATCCGACCCGAAGATATAGTAGATCATTCGCAGCACGGAGAACACGCCCGCGTTTACCACCGCCACCGCGTGCAGCAGCGCCGTGACGGGCGTGGGCGCGGCGCTGGCCCGGGGCAGCCACGCGCACAGTGGAAACACCGCCGCCTTTACGCCGAAGCCGAAGAACGCCGCCAGAAAGCAGACCCCGCGCAAGAGCTCCGGCATCTCGCCCAGCGCGATTCCGCCGGGGGCGAAGTCGCCGCTGCCATAGACCGAGAGCACCACCATGGCGCTGAACGCGAACGCCGCGCTGCCAATGGAGTAGCGCACGTAGGCGCGCGCGGCGCGCACCGAGTCCACATCCCGCTTGTGCCACACCAGCGGAAGCGTCGCCATCGTGATACATTCGTACAGCACGTAGAGCGTGAAGATATTGCGCGCGCAGCAGAACAGCACCATCACGCCATAGGTCATGGTGTAGAAGGCGAAGAAGGTGTCCTCCCGGTCCTCATGCTCCATGTACTCGGTGGCGTAGAGCGCCGCCAGCGGCCAGAGGAAGGCGATCAGCGCGAGGAACACCCTTCCAAGGCCGTCCAGGCCGAAGGTCAGCCGGAACGCGTCCGAGAGCGAAAGCACCGTAACGTCCGCCGCGCCCGCGAGCAGCAGCCGCAGCGCCAGCAGCGAAGTGATCGAAGTGATCCCCACCACGTAGACCGTCCGCGCCTTCCGGGAGCGCGGGCGCAGCAGCGGCAGAGCCGCGCCGCCGAGCAGGGGGATCAGCGCCGCAATCAGCATGTCCATCCCTCTTTCTCAGAACAGCGCCCCGGCGACGCCCTCGAACCAGCCAATCAGCGCGCCTGGGAACAGCCCCACCAACACGGAGAGCACCGCCAGAATCATCGTGGGAACCCACATGGCCGCGGGGGCCTCGTGCGCCTCGATCTTCGGCGCGCTCCCAGGGAAGAAGCCATGAATGGAGACGGGCAGCAGGTAGCCTGCCGTCATCAACGCGCTGCACAAGAGCACCGCCGGACCGATCCAGGCACAGGACACACCCGAGGACAGCGCGCCCTGGGCCAGATACCACTTGCTGATGAAGCCGCCCGTGGGCGGAATGCCGATCAGCCCCAGCGAGGCCAGCGTAAACGCGGCCAGCGTCCTGGGCATGACCTTACCCACGCCGGTCAGATCGTCGGCGCGGACGCGGCCGGTCTCGTGGATGATCGAACCGGCGGAGAGGAAGAGGGTGTCCTTGATCAGCGAGTGCGCGCAAACGTGCAGCAGCGCGCCCACCAACCCCAGCGGGGTCATTGTGGACAGGCCGAAGAGCACGTAGCTCACCTGCGATACGCTGGAATAGGCCAGCCGCTTCTTGAACAGCTTCTCCCGCAGCGCCAGCAGCGAGCCCATGAACACGGTGATCAGCGTCAGCGCCATCAGCGTCGTCTGCACCCAGGTGCCGCGCAGGAAGTTCACGCCGAAGAGGTAGTAGATCGTGCGGATCGCGCCCAGCACGCCCATCTTGGTGATCACGCCGGAGAGCACGGCGCTGGCCGGGGCGGGCGCGACCGGATGGGCCGTGGGCAGCCAGGCGTGCATCGGAAACATGCCCGCCTTCACGCCGAAGCCCACCAGCATCACGAAGGCGATCGCGCGCAGCAGGTTTTCGTTCCCTGCGGCCGCGCCCAGCACGCCGCCGGGAGTGAAGCTCGTGGTGCCCGCGCAGTACATCAGGAAGAAGATGCCCAGCAGCGCGGCGCTCGCGCCGAACACGGAGTAGATCAGATACTTGATGCCCGCCGCCACCGCGTCGCGATCCATGTTGTGCATGACCAGAGGAACGGTGATGAGCGTCATCATCTCGTAGAACATGTAGAAGGTCACGGCGTTGGCGCTCATGCTCAACCCCATCAGTATACCCTGGGTGCAGAGGTAGAAGCAATCGAAGCGGCGCGCGTGCGCGTCGCGGGCGTTGTACGCGCCCGCGTACCACCCTGCCAGCAGCCAAACCAGCGAGATGAGGATCATGTAGAAGCGCGCGAGGCCGTCGGTGCGCAGCTCGAAGGTCAGCGCGTCGGTCAGCCGCCAGAGCGTGAAGCCGCGCTCGCCGGCGAGGGCGACCGCGACCGCGCAGGCGGCGGAGAGCGCCAGCGCAGCGCGGGTGAACCCGCGCTCCAGGGCCGGATTCTCCCGGGGCAGCGCCCAGAGGAGCAGTCCCGCCGCCACGGGCAGGAGCAAGGGCAGAATCAGCATGGAGAACATCCCCTCCTCAAATCAACAGATCCACGCCGCGCGCGATCACGTCCATCGCCGGCCGCGCGATCACGCCCAGCGCCAGGATCAGCAGCGCGAAGGCCGCCAGCGCCGCCGTGCTCAGCGGCGGGTGGCTCAGCCGCGCGCCGTATTCGCGCTCCGGCTTCTGATAGATCGTAATGACAGTGGTCAAAAAGTAGGTGGCGTTGAGCGCTGTGCTCACCGCCAGCACGATGACCGCCACGGCGGCGTTGGCCGCGCTCATGGCCAGGCAGGCACGCGTCAGGTACAGCTTCGATGCGAATCCGCCCAGCAGCGGGATGCCCACGATGGAGCACGCGCCCACCGTGAACGCCGCGCCGCTCAGCGGCGCGCGATAGCCCGCGCCACGCAGCTCGTGGAAGCCGGATTCGCCGTCGGACGCGCCGATCAGCCGGTCGCCGGAGATGAACAGCAGCGCCTTCGCCAGCGCGTGGGCGATGGTGTGGAACAGCGCCGCGGCGACGCCCACGCGCGTGCCCAGCGCCACGCCCAGGTAGATATAGCCGATCTGCGCCACCGACGAGTAGGCGATCATTCGCCGCAGGCGCTTTTCCAGCACCGCGTCGATGGAGCCCAGCAGGATTCCCAGGAAGGAGAACACCAGCAGCACCGCCTGCATGTGGGTCTCTCGGAACAGCCCCAGCCCCCACACGCGCAGCACGAACTTGATATACAGGAAGATGTATGCCTTCGACACCAGGCTCGACAGCATCGCGCTGGACGAGGGCGTGGCCGAAGCGTAGGCGTCCGGCAGCCAGGTGTGGAAGGGATACAGCGCGCTCTTCACCGCCAGGCCCACGGTCACCAGCGCCACGGACAGCGTGATCGGCCGCGCGTAGGAGCCGGCCGTGCGCAGCGAGACGAGCTTGTCGTGGATGTCCTCCATCAGCAGTTCGCCCGTCAGGCAGTAGAGCACGGCGATTCCCAGCAGGAACAGTCCGCTGCCCAGCAGGTTCATGATCATGTAGCGCGTCGCGCCGAACAGCGCGCGGCCGCGATTGCGGGCCAGCACCAGCGCGCCCGCCGCGATGGTCATGATCTCGATGAACACGTAGGCGGTGAACACGTCGTTGGTGAATACCTGCGCCATGAGCCCCGCCTGCAGGAGCAGCACCATCACGCAGTACAGGCCACGCCGCCGCTCTTCGATCTGCGCGACGATGCGCTGATAACCGCCCAGCACCGAGAGGAACAGAATCGCGCAGAACGTCAGCGCCAGCAGCGCCTCCGCGGGCCCCGCGCGCAGCTCGTTGCCCATGGGCGCGCCAAATTCGCCCAGCGGGTAGAGAAAGCTCCCGCCCGCGCGCAGGCATTCGAGCAGCAGCGCGGCGGAGCCCAGCGTGCCCGCGAGCGGCACGAACAGCGCCATCCGCAGCGCCCACCGGGGCTTCAGCGCCGCCGTGACGCCGGAGAGCAGCATCGGCGTCCAGATCAGCAGAAAGGGCAGGTTTTGCCAGAATTTCACTCGGGGTCCGCCTCCCTCGCCAGAATCGCGATGGCGTCGATGTCCAGCGTGTGATAGCGCTTGTACAGGCGCAGCGTCAGCGCCAGCATGATCGCCGTCACGCTCACCGAAACCACGATGCCCGTGAGCACCAACCCCGCCGGGAGCGGATTGACGTAGGCGCTCACCTCGAGCGGCGCGGACGCGTCCTCGATGATGGGCGCGACGCGGCCGTCGATGTAGCCATAGGAGGCCAGGAACAGATAGATCGCGCTGTCCATCATCGAAAAGCCGATGATCTTCTTCATCATATTTCGGTTCAGCAGGAGGTTCGTAAAGCCGATGCCGAACAGGATCAGCGCCGCGATCTCCTCGCTGTGGCCCATCAGTTTCGACAGCATCACAGATCCCCCTTTCGGAACAGCGCGTAGAGCGCGTACATGGTGCATCCCACCACGAGGCCCACCGCCACGCTCAGCGGCATCAACAGTCCGCCCGACAGGATGCGGCCGTAGACGCCCGGCCCCAGACCGTTCTCAATGCCGTTCGCGCCGGTGATGAATACGTAGCCCTTCGAGAGCGCGTAGAACGCGAGCGCGCCGCTGGTCACCGCGCGGAACACCTTAAAGTTGAAGAAGCGCCCGGTGCGCGCGAAACCGAAGGCGCAGAGGTAGAGGATCAGTCCCGCGCCCAGCACCGTGCCGCCCGAGAAGCCGCCGCCGGGCGAGAGGTGGCCGTTGAGCAGAATGTACGCACCGAACACGATCAGCAGCGGCGCGAGCACGCGCACGCAGTTCGCCAGAATCACATCGCCCCGGGGTTCGAAGTGACGGTCGAAGGCCTCGGCGCGCCGCCGCGCGAGCTGGGATTCGGGATCGTCGCCGCCGGGCAGGCGCAGCAGCATCAGCACCGTGCAGGCCGCCACGAATAGCACGTGGGACTCGCCCAGCGTGTCGAAGCCGCGAAAGTCCAGTATGATGCCGGTGATGATGTTCATCGCGCCGGTGTGGCGAAGGCCCTCCTCGACATAGAAGGTGGATATGTCGTTGTCGATCAGCTCCGCGTCCGCGCCGAACTGGGGAAGGTCCAGCGCCGTGGAGATCAGCAGCGCGCTCAGGCCCAGGCAGATCAGCACTGACAGCGAGAAGTATATGACCTTGAGAATGCGCTCGCCCTTCGAATGGCTCCAGCGGTGGAAGCGCGCGTAGGTCAGGCGCTCCCGGGGATGCGGAAGCTCGAAGGGGTCCCTCTCCTCCGGTGCTTCGGTGATCGCCTGAAACGTGCGCATGTCGCGATCCAGCGCGTCGCCGCCCTCTTCGATCCAGCGCCGCCAATCAATCCTTGCCATCGCGGTTTTCCACTTCCTTCTGCGTGTGGATGGCGTGGAGCTTCTTGAGCGTCACGAATATCAAAAGCGTCGTGATGCCCGAGCCCACGGCGGCCTCGGTGATGGCCAGATCCGGTGAGCGCAGCAGAATCCACACCACGGCCATCGCCGTGGACTGGGCCATGAAGAGAATGATGGCGGAGAGCAGGTCCTTCACCAGGCTCACGGCCACCGCGCTGACCAGTATGAACAGCAGCAGCAACGTGCTCAGCGCTTCCACAGCGACACCTCCTTGTTCAGCTCCTCGTTCGTCGTGAGCTCCAGCTTGCCGATCAGGTGGGAGGAGACCGGCGAGGTCGTCCAGAACAGCGGGATCAACAGCAGAATTTTCAGCGTCAGCATGTCCAGCCCGTTGGCCACCGCCAGACCTAGCAGCAAAAAGAATACGCCCAGCGTGTCGCCCAGTGACGCCGCGTGTATGCGGTTGAGCACATATTGAAAGCGAAACACGCCGATCACGGCGGAGATTTCAAAGAACAGCCCCAGCGCCATCAGCAGCGCGCAGAGGCCGAAGCGCAGCCACTCAAGCATCCTGCTTCTCCTTTCCCGCCTTTCGCGCGCGATACACGCCGATGTATATCTTCACCAGCAGCACCACCGCCAGGAAGCTCAACATGGCGTAGATGATGGCGATGTCGACCAAATAGCCCTCGTTCAGCAAGAGCGCCAGCACCGCCACCATGTCGATCACGATGGTGCCGATCATGTTGATGCCCACCACGCGGTCCGCCACGCGCGGGCCCAGCACCGCCCGGAGCAGGCAGAAAAACATCAAGCCGCCCAGCACCAGCAGCACGGCGGTGAACAGCGCCTGATATGCCGCGCTCATCCGCGTCCCTCCAATCGTTCGATGCGCCGTTCCATGTTTTTGTCCGGCAGGCCGTCCGCGTCCCCACGGTCGAGACAGTGCACGGTCAGGTGATCGCCGGAGAGCTCCAGCGTAATGGTGCCGGGTGTGAGCGTGATGGAATTCGCCAGCAGCACGCGCTGCCAGCGCCGCTCCAGCGCCGTATCCACCTCCGCGATGGCGGGCTCCACCTTCCGCCGGGAATAGACGCGCCGCAGCGTCGCCAGGTTCGCCAGCACGATCTGGCCGAACAGGTACGCGCCGTAGCCCAGCAGACGGGGCAGAAGCGTCAGCAGCCTGCGCTCCCGCGCCCAATTCCAGTCCAGCGCCATGCAGGCGAACGCCATGCCCAGCGCCGCCACCGCCGCGCCCAGCAGCGCGATCTCCACGTTCAGCTTGCCGTTCAACAGCACGAAGAACAGCCACAGAATTACCGACATATCCGCTCCCTCCCGCGGGTTGAAACAAATCTATTTCTGCATCATCATAGACCCCGCGTGAAAAGAAATGAGTACCGTTCCGGGTACGATTTCGTTAATCCTTCCGGGATTTTTGCGCAAAAATCCCGCCGCACGCATGCGGCGGGAAAATGCTTCATATATGCTCGAAAATTCAAATCATGCTGCTTTTAAGGAAACGCGATTTATTCGTTCTCGTCGCCCAATTCCGCACGACGGCGGCGCAGCGCCTTGAGAGCTTCATCCAGCTCGTCCTCCACGGCGGTGAGGAGCTGATAGGCGTCGTGGCTGGCCTTCAAGCGAAGCTCGCTGGCCTCCACTCGGGCGTCGTTCTTGATGATGCGGGCCTCCTCCTTGGCCTGCCGGACGATTTCACTCTCCTCCACCATGTGATCCGCGCGATCTTCCGCGTCCGCCACTATAGCGTGCGCCTCGTTTTCGGCGTCGGCGACAATCTGCTCGGCCGTGCTCCGGGCCTTTTCCAGCGCCGCATTGGCGCGCATTTCCGCGGAAGAAATCTGATTCATCGCCGCGTTTTCGGCATCGCCCATGATGCGGTCGCGCTCCGAGAACATCTGCATGCCGTATTGTACCGCGTCCGGCAAATTCTTCTCGAGGTCGTTCACCATCATCATGCACACTTCCGCGTCAATGAGCTTTTTACCGGTCAGCGGCACGCTCTTTGCCGATTGAAGGGCCGCACGTAAGTGTCGGATTGCTTCGAGAAAGAATGTCATATCATTGACTTCTTCCTCCTGGGCTGGCTGCTGCCCTTCCGCAGCGACCTCAGGGGGATTCTCGTTTTCGTAGAATCTCTTCTGATCGCGTTCCATAATTTATAAGCCCTTCCTTTCCGCATCCGGCAAAGCGCCGTATGCAGCGTAGATTTCCCCCGCGATTTCCTCCGGCACCATCGCTTCAATCGGCGCGCCGTGCGCGGCGCAGTCCCGCACAATGGTCGAGGAAATCAAACTGTACTCGGGGAGACAGCTGATAAAAACCGTTTCCATGCCGCCGATGCGGCGGTTCGCCTCCGCCAACTGCATCTCAAAGAGCAAATCGGATGCGTTGCGCAGGCCGCGCAGGATCACATCCGCGCCCTCCCGGCGCGCGACATCCACCAGCAGCCCGTCGTCACAGATCACCCGCACGTTGGGAAGTTCCCCGATAATCTTGCGAAGCATCACGCACCGCTGCTCCGGCGAAAAGCGATACCGCTTCTCCTGCTGGGAGAGCACCGCCACGATCAATCCATCGAACATGCCCGACGCGCGGCGGATGACATCCAGATGCCCCCGCGTCGGCGGCGAAAAGCTGCCCGCATATACCGCGATCACGTTTCCCGCCTCCGATACACAAAGTCGATGGCCGTCTCACCGTAGCTGCGCGAATCGCTGATCTCAAAGCATTCAGGAACGGCAATCACCGAATCGCGGCTTCGCTCGCAGACGATCAGCGCACCCTTCGTCAACATACCCGCTCGATCCAGGCGGTCAATGGCGTCTCCATAGACATCCGTCATGCGGTAGGGGGGATCCAGAAACACCAGATCGAACCGCCTGTCCCCCACCGCAACGATGGCGCTGCGGTAGTCCATCTTCAAGATCAGCGCCCGCTCGTTCAACGCGTCCTTCAACACGTTCCCCGCGTTCCGGCGGATCGCATCGATGGCCGTGCGCGAACTGTCCGCGATCACCGCACGCGCGGCACCCCGGCTCAGTGCTTCCAGCGCCAGCGCACCCGTGCCGCCAAACAGATCAAGCACCTCGGCGTTCTCCACGCGGCCGTTCAATATGTTGAACAGTGAACCACGAATCTTATCCGAGGTCGGCCGCGTCTGATTGCCCGCGGGCGCAAATAGTATCCGCCCGTGCGCCTCTCCTGATATAATGCGCATAGCTTCACCTATGATATTCGTCTAAATTATATCATAATTCATTCGATATTGCAAACCCCATTTTCAAATTATGATCAAAGTTCATTCTTTTGTAGCAAGATTTTATCATATTCTCATTTTTGTAGAAATTTCGCCGCATGTTTTCCGCCGGTTAAAGTATTTTTATTCAGATTTTTCCATTGGAATATATTCCCGGCGCACCCGGGGCGAGAAGCCCAGCATAATCTCATAGGGGATGGTGCCGGAGCGTTCGGCCAGCTCGTCCGGCGTGATGCGCTCGTTCCCCTGCGCGCCCATCAGCACCACCTCGCTGTCGAGGCTCGCCTCGGGAATATCGGTCACGTCCAGCATGATCATGTCCATGCACACGCGGCCGACGATCCGCGCGCGCCTGCCGCACACCAGCGCGTCGGCACGATTGGACAGCAGGCGGGGGTAGCCGTCGCCATAGCCGATGGGGACGGTCATGATCACGCTGTCGCGCGGCGCGATGAAGGTGCGGCCGTAGCCCACGCTCTCCCCCGCGCGGATCTTCTGAATGCGCACCGGATAGGCGCTGAGCGTCTGCGCGTGCGACACCTGGCCCTCAAGCCCCGGCGCGAGCGAACCATACAGCCCGATTCCCGCCCGGAACATGTCGTATCGGCACTCGGGCAGGGCCATCGCGGAGGTGGCCGCCGCGTGCGCGATGGGACGGAAGCCCGCCGAGCGCACCCGCGCCAGCGCGTTGCGGAAGCGCTCATTCTGCCGCTGGGTAAAGTCCATATCGCTGTCCGCGACGCAGAAGTGGGTGAACATTCCCTCCATCTCCACATCCGGGCATTGCTCGCGCCAGTGGGTCAGCAGCGCGTCCAGCGCCGCATCCCCGCGCACGCCGATGCGCGACATGCCGGTGTCGATCTTCAGGTGCGCCTTCGCCCGCACGCCGCGCCGCCTGGCCTCGTCCTGCATCGCGTCCAGCATCCAACTCTCATACACGGCCTGCGAAACGTCCGCCGCCACGGCCTCGCGCAGCGAGCTTTCGCCCCCTCCGCCGAGGATCAGGATCGGCTGGGTGATTCCGGCAGCGCGCAGCTCCTCGGCTTCCTCGACGATGGCCACCGCGAAGGCGTCCGCCCCCGCGCGCAGCATCGCCCGCGCCGCGAACGCACTGCCGTGGCCGTAGGCGTCCGCCTTGACCACGCACATCATCTTCACCGAAGCAGGTATGCTCCTCCGAATTGCCAGCGCGTTTTCATAGAGCGCGCGCTCTGAGATCCGCATCACCGTCGTCCGCATGGTCCATCGCCCTCCACATGCTATTCTTCCCGCACGCACGTCTAACTTGCGCAGTTTTTTCCTAATTATATCCATTTTCCGTCACAATTGCAACCGGTTTCGCGCCCGATAATGTTGCAAAAGCGTGAATTTGCGTGTATACTGGATTCAATCCGCATGGGAGGAGGGCGCTCGATGGCCATCCGCGATCTGTTTCGGAATTACTACTACGGCAAACCCGAGAAGCGGGATTTCACAGAGGCCGACATGCCGGAGAACCGCGTTCAGCTGTTCTGGCAGGTGTTCGGCGTGCGCAGGGGCAGCATGGTGGGCCTGAATCTGCTCTATCTGCTGATCTGGCTCCCGGCGGCCGCCTGGACGCTTCTGAACCTGGCGCAGGTCGTTCAGCAGCTCTCCGCGCAGGCGGCGGGAGGAACGCTGCGGCAGATTCTGTTTACATGGCTTCTGATTCTGTTCCCGCTGATCGCCATCACCGGGCCGTTCAACGCGGGCATCTCGCTGGTGACACACCGCTGGGCGCAGGATGAGCACAGCTTCACCTATGCCGATTTCAAGGAGGGCATGAAGAACAACTGGAAGCAGGCGCTGCTGTTCAGCACGCTGGACGGGCTCGTGCCGCTGGTGTTCTACCTCTGCGTGAACTTCTACCTGAGCATGGCGGCGCGCTCCGCCCTGTTCCTGCTTCCGCTGGCCGTCGCCGGTATCGCCGCCTGCCTGTGGTTTCTCGCCGCACCGCTGGTGCCCCAGCTGATCGTCAGCTATCGCCAGAGCCTGTGGGGCATCCTGCGCAACGCGATCCTGATGGCGATGGCCGAGCTTCCCCGAACGGTGGGACTTCGGATCCTGACGCTTCTGGCGCCCATCGCGGCGGCGGCGAGCCTGCTGTTTTTCCCCAACGCGCTGCGCTGGATCGCAATGATCGCCACCGCGCTCTACGCGATGATTCTGCTCGCGTTCAACAAGTTGATCTGGGCGAGCTTCGCCAACTTCGTGGGAGAGAAATACTTGAACGCAAAGATTCCCGGCGCGCGAACGAACATCGGCCTGCGGCCGAAGAGCAAATGACGCGCCGCTTTGAGCTGCTCGCCCCCGCCGGCGGCATGGAGAGCCTGCGCGCCGCGCTGCGCTTTGGAGCGGACGCGGTGTATCTGGGTGGGCCGATGCTCCAGCTTCGCGCCGGGAGCGCCGGTTTCGACATGGACGGCGTGGCGCGGGCGGCGGAGATCGCGCATGAGCGGGACTGCCGGCTGTACGTCGCCGTGAACGCCTTCGCGAACGAGAGCGACATCGCCGCGCTGGACGATTACGCCCGCGCGCTCTCGGATGCCGGCATCGACGGCGTGATCGCGTCCGACCTGGGTGTGATCGCCCGGCTGCGCGAGCGTGCGCCGGAGCTTCCCGTGCATGTGAGCACCCAGGCCAACTGCCTGAATTCCGCCGCGGCGCGCGCCTATTCCGCGATGGGCGTGCGGCGAATCGTACTCGGGCGGGAGATGACGCTCGACCAGATCCGCGCGCTGCGCGATGCCGTGCCGGACGATTTGGAGCTCGAAGCCTTCGTCCACGGCGCCATGTGCATGGCTTACTCCGGCCGCTGCCTCATCAGCGCATATCTGACCGGGCGCAGCGCGAACCGGGGCGACTGCACCCAGCCCTGCCGCTGGAACTATCATCTGATGGAGGAGACCCGCCCCGGCGAGTTCTTCCCCGTGGAGGAGGACGAGCGGGGAACCAGCATACTCAGCTCCTTCGATCTCAACTGTCTGGGCTTTCTGAATCAACTGATGGACGCGGGCGTAACTTCGTTCAAGATCGAGGGCCGCATGAAGTCGGCCTACTACGTGGCGACCGTCGTAAACGCCTATCGCCGCCGGATCGACGCAATTTTCGACGGCACGGCCGCGCCGGAGCACACGGCGCTGCTGCAGCGGGAGCTCGATTGCGTCAGCCACCGCCCCTACGCCTCCGGCTTCTACTTCGGCGAGATGAAGCTCCACGCCCCGGCGGAGGGAACCTACCTGCAGGGCGCGGTCTTTGCGGGCATCGTGACTGCCGCCGCGAACGGCCGGATCGAGATGGAGCTGCGCAACCGCGTCCGCGCAGGCGAACGCCTGGAACTCGTCTCGCCGGACAGTTTGGGCGAAAGCTTCGTCGTCCGAGAGATTCGGAATATGGCGGGCGAAGCGCTCCCGGAGGCCGCCGTGCCCGGCCGAATCTACGTCATGGACTGCGACTGTCCGGCCAAGCCGGGCGATCTGTTGCGGCGCAAAATGGAAAAGTGAAGGGCTTCCCGGCTCGTTCGAGCCCGGAAAGCCCCTCGATCCGCACAGACGGATCTGATTTGGCTGATTTGTTTTAGCGGTTGCCGCTCATGGAGCGCTCCTGCGCCTCAATCATCTTCTTGACCATGTTGCCGCCGATGTGACCGGCGTCCTTGGAAGCCAGGTTGCCGTTGTAGCCCTTGTTCAGGGTGATGCCCAGCTCGTTGGCGACCTCCTGCTTCATGTTTTCCATGGCCTGACGGGCCTCCGGCACGTTGATGCGATTGCTGTTATTGGTGCTCATTTTGTTTGCTCCTTCCCCCGCGATTCGCGGGAATTTGTTTTTTCGAACTTGATTGACTTGGATTTCCGCCGAATCCGGCGGCGTGCGCCCGTTGGAGCGCTCAGTTGCTGTGCTGGCGCTGATAGTCCTCAATCATCCTGCGGACCATGTTCCCGCCGACGTGACCGGCATCCTTAGAGGACAGGTTGCCGTTGTAACCCTTGTTCAGGTTCACGCCCAGCTCGCGCGCGACTTCGTATTTCAGGTTTTCCGTCGCGGACTTGCTCTCGTTCCACTGCATCACTGTTCACCTCCTCACATCAAGTCTGAGCGTATTTTGACCTTGCGAGGGGTTTTTACGCTGGAAATGAACAACAAAAATGGCGCGAACGCGCCATTTTCCGACGTGTCGAAAAAGTTTTTTCGACACTTGCACGGGAAATCTGAGAATTTCCCGTGCAGGAGAAGTGAACTGCGGTTTCCTGAATTTCTCACGAAATTCCGGGCGGAAACCTGACAGGCAGGTATTGTTTCCCTTCCGCTTGTGCTCCAGGGAAACCAAATCCGACGCACAGGTCGCCGAATTTGATTGAATAGGCTATCCTGCGGTTCGGTCTTTGACTGACTGAAAAATGGCGCAAACGCGCCATTTTCAGAATGTGCAATCGTGCATTGCAAAGCGCGCCCGCGCCAATATTATAGAAGCGCCCGCCTCGTTTCATTCGCGTCGAGGCGACCGCGCGCCGCACTCAATTGGGGGCGGTTTGCGCCAGACGCTCGTTGTATACTTCGTGCACCAGCGACGGCTTCGCGTTTTCCGTGGCGCTCTGCAGGTAGGCCGTTCGGATCTCCTCAAAGGTCGCGGTCGAGAGATCGACCGGCTCCATGTACAGCTCGTACACACCCCAGTTTCGCATGCGCGCATCCCTTGACCATTCCGAGTTTTCACCGCTCAGATAGGACCAGGAATTGGTCTTATAGGCCCAGGACGACCAGCTCCAGCCCTGCGCGTCGAACCAGTCGAGGGTGTCCAGCCAGTCTTGCTCCTCCGTCCAGGCATTGAACTCGCCGATGTAGACCGGCATGTCCGACCCCATGAAGTTGTGCAGCGCCTTGATGAAGTTCAGGCAGGTGATCTGGGAGAAGGGTGTACGGTTGTAGATGTGGTAGGTCAGGCAGACGTTCTCCCAATTGTAGTGGCTCACCCGCCCCCCGTGGATGGGGAAGGTGAAGTAGCCGATGAAGATCATGTGGTTGGGATCGACGGATCGCACCGCGCGATAGAGCTCGTCGTAGAAGTCCGTGTTGATCCGCCCGCCGTACCTGCCAGGCGCGCGGCGGCACTCGTTGAGCAGGTCGTAGCCCGCGACGCAGGTTCGATCCCTGTATCGCTCGGCCAGCAGCTTCCACAGATCGACGGTCATCCGCCGGTTTTCCTCGCCGTCGTAGAGGTGGAACTGGCTGTCGTCGCCGGAATGCTGATCCTGATTCTGGGAGCCCATCGCGCCGTGGTTGTCCAGCACGGCGTACAGTTCGTACTTGTCGCACATGTCGAGCGCCCAGTCCACGTAGCGGAAGGCGTCCTCGCGCGGCGTCTCCCCGTCGGTGGTAAACGTCCACCAGCCGAAGTTCAGCCGCACGCAGTTGAGCCCCAGACCGGCGATGCGCGCGAAGTCCTCCTCGGTCATGTACGCCTGCGCGCGGATGTGGTAGAGCTCCTCGATCTGCGCGTCCGTCAGGTTGGGGTTGGCCTTCATCGCCGCGAGCGCGCGGGCCTCGGTGAACACGCCGGTGTCGAAATCGCCCACGTCCGTGACGCTCATGTAGTTCTCCTGCACCAGCCAGTTGCCCAGATTCACGCCCCGCAGCTGCAGCAATTTCCCATCGCCGTCGTAGATGTTCGCCCCCTGCGCCTGCACGAAGCCGGTGGGATTGTCGATGGCGGCGGGGCGCACGGGATCGGGATTTTTGAACCAGAGATAGAGCGCAAATGCCGCGCAAACCACAATCAGCGCGCCGAGGATTGCCAGCGCCGCTTTCCACTTCTTCATGTCGTTCTCCCTCCGATTGCGTCGCTTCGAGAGCGTCAGTTCGCCGCCGCCTCGCGGAATTTCTGCAGGTAAGCCTGTTCGGCCAGCCGGATGACCGTCTGGGAATCCGGGCTCTGCGCGTCCTTCAGCAGCGCGCGCGCCTCATCGTGCACGGCCTTTAAAAGCTGCGTATCGCCCGCCATCGTGCCCACGCCGAAGGCGATCGTTCCCGACTGGCGCGTGCCGAACAAATCGCCCGGGCCGCGCAGCTCCATGTCCTTCTGGGCGATCTTGAAGCCGTCCGCCGTGGAGCAGAGGAACTTCAGCCGGTCGTTTGGCTCGGCCATCAGGAAGCACCAGGCCTCGTCGCTTCCCCGGCCCACGCGGCCGCGAAGCTGGTGCAGCTGCGCCAGACCGAAGCGCTCCGCGTTCTCAACCACCATCACGCTGGCGTTCGGCACGTTCACGCCCACCTCGATCACCGTGGTGGAGACGAGCACGTCCGCCTCGCCCCGGTGGAATCGCTCCAGCACCGCCTCCTTGTCCGCCGGCTTCATGCGCCCGTGCACCAGCTCGATTCGCAGATCGGGAAGGTCGCGCGTTCGCAGGTCCTCATACACCTGCTCCGCGGGCCGCGCGTCCACCGCCTCCGACTCCTCCACCAGCGGGCAGACCACGTAGATCTGCCGGCCCGCGCGCACCTCGCTTCGCAGAAAGCCGTACATATCCTGCCGCTTGTCCTCAGGCACGATGCGCGTGCGCACGCCCTTGCGGCCCGGCGGCAGCTCGTCGATGATGGAGATGTCCAGATCGCCGTAGAGGATCAGCGAAAGCGTGCGCGGAATCGGCGTGGCCGACATCACCAATACATTCGGCGCGTCGCCCTTGCGGCCGAGCGTCGTGCGCTGGCGCACGCCGAAGCGGTGCTGTTCGTCGGTCACGGCGAGGCCGAGGTTCTTGTACTCCACGCCCTCGGTGATCAGCGCGTGGGTGCCAATTATCGCGTCCCACGCGCCCGAGGCGACAGCCTCGTGGGCGAGCCGGTGCTGCTTGGGCGTGAGGCTTCCGGTCAGCAGGCCGATCTTCATGCCCAGCGGCTCCAACAGCGCCCGCGCGCCCTCGTAGTGCTGGCGGGCGAGCACCTCCGTCGGAGCCATCAGCGCGCTCTGGTAGCCGCCTGCCCAGGCCAGATACATCGCGCCGAAGGCCACGACGGTCTTGCCGCTGCCCACGTCGCCCTGCACCATGCGCGCCATCGCCCAGGGCCCGCGCATGTCCCGCGCCGTTTCGTCCAGCACCCGCCGCTGCGCCGCGGTGGGCGCGAAGGGCAACGCGCGCCAGAACGCTTCGATTTGATCGTCGGAAAAGTCGATGCGCACGCCCGGTTCGTTGCGGCCCCGGTGCAGCGACAGCGCCACCTGATACAGCAGCAGCTCCTCAAAGGCGATGCGCCTGCGCGCGGCCTCCAGCGCCTCCCGGCTGTCCGGGAAGTGGGCGTTGCGCATGGCAAAGTTGCGCTCGCAGAGGCCGTGCCTGCGGCGCAGCGCCTCCGGAAGCTCGTCCGACCACTGGCCCTCGCAGACCTTGAGCGCCGCCTCGACGCTCTGGCGCAGGGCCTTCGCCGGAATACCGGGAATGGCGCGGTACACCGGCAGCAGCCCCGCCTCCCGCTCGATGGCCGGGCTGGTGAACTGGATGCTCGCGCCCCGCGCCTCGCAGCGGCCATAGAGCAGCAGTTCCCGCCCCGGCGCGAGCTGCTCCTTCAGCCAGGGCTGATTGTACCAGACCACGGCCATCGTCTCGGTATCGTCGGTAACGTACACCTTCGTGATGACGAGCTTTCGCGCGCGGCGCTGGGACGGTTCCCCCGCCACGCGCACCCGCACAGCCGCGGTATCCCCGGGCCGAACCTCGCTCAGCGGCGTGAAGGCGGACAGATCGCGATAATCCTTCGGCAGAAACATCACCAAGTCGCGCACGCTCTCGATGCCCGCCGCCTGAAACGCGCGCAGGCGCGCCGGGCCGATGCCCCGGATCGAGCCGAGCGATATATCCATGCTTCCACCGCCCTTCCATGAGAAAATCCGGCGCGGGGCGCCGGATGGAAATTCAAAGGTCCAGGTTTATTCGACGGCGATCAGGTAGTAGTACAGCGGCTGGCCGCCGTTCTGCAGCTCCACGTCGCAGTCGGGATATTTTTCCGCCAGCGCATCGCTCAACTCGCTCGCGGCGGCTTCCTCCACGTCGGTGCCGTAGTACACGGTGATCAGCGAGGAATCCTCGTTCACCATCTTCTCCACGGCGTCCATGCCCACCTGCGCGAGATCGCTTCCCAGCACGCTCAGTTGGTTGTCGATCATCGCCATGATGTCGCCCTGATGGATTTCGTGGTCGTCGTAGTTGGTGTCGCGCACGGCGTAGGTGATGGACGCGGTGTGCACGCTCTCGGCGGCCTCGGTCATGGCCTGCGCGTTCTCCTCCACGCTCGCCTCCTGGGAGAAGGCCAGCATCGCGGAGATGCCCATCGGCACGGACTTCGTCGGCAGTACGATCACGTTCTTCTCCGTGAGCTCCGCGGCCTGCTGCGCCGCCAGGATGATGTTGGTGTTGTTGGGCAGGATGAACACGTTCTTGGCGTGGGTGGCCTCCACGGCCTGGGCCAGATCCTCGATGCTCGGATTCATGGTCTGCCCGCCGTCCACGATCTGATCCACCATCAGCTCGCGGAAGATGGCCGTCAGCCCCTCGCCCAGCGCCACGGCGACCACGCCGTAGTCCCGCGTCTTCGCGGCCTCGGCCTCGGCGCGCATGGCCTCGCGCTCGCGGGCCTCCTCAAACATGTTGTCGATCTTGATGGCGTCCAGCTCGCCCAGCTCCAGCGCGTACTGAATGGCCTTGCCGGGATCGTTGGTGTGCACGTGCACCTTGACCACGGACAGATCCGAGATCACCAGCACGCAGTCGCCGATGCGCTCCAGGCGCTTGCGCAGGCGCGTCACGTCCGCGTCCTTCATGTCCGCGTGGGGGTGAGAGACGATGAACTCCGTGCAGTAGCCGAACTCGATGTCCTCGACGCTCTGGAAGTTGTGGTCGTCCACGAACTCGCCGGGCATCGGCTGCTGGGACGTGGCCTCCGCGCCGCTGCTGTCGATCTCCACGGTCTCGCCGGTGAGCGCCGCGTACATGCCCCGGAAGATCACCATCAGGCCCATGCCGCCGCTGTCCACCACGCCCGCCTGCTTGAGCACGGGCAGCATCTCCGGCGTCTTTTTCAGGATGACGTCGCCGGATTCCAGGATGAGCTTGAACAGCTCCTCCAGGTCCGCGCACTTCGAACCGCGCTTCTCCACGTCCTCCGCGATCACGCGGATCACAGTGAGAATGGTGCCCTCCTTGGGCTTCATCACGGCCTTGTAGGCGGTGTTCGCGCCCTCGCGCAGCGCGCGGGTCATCACGGCGCAGTCGATTTCCTCGTGTCCCGCGATGCCGCGCGCCATGCCGCGCAGAATCTGGCTCAAAATCACGCCGGAATTGCCGCGCGCGCCGCGCAGCGCGCCCCGGGCCGCCGCGTCCGCGATGTCCGCCGCCGACGTGTAGCGCTTGGCGCCCATCTCCTTGGTGGCCGCGGTGATGGTCTGGGACATATTCGAACCCGTATCGCCATCCGGCACGGGGAACACATTCAGGGCGTCGACGCTCTCGCGATTCTGCAGCAGCAGCGCGGCTCCGGATGTGAGCATCTCCTTGAGCATCATGCCGTCTATCTTTGTTACTGCCATATTATCCTCCACCTAATGTAAGCGTCACAGGCTTCCGCGCGGAGCGGCGCGGCAGTTCGCAAAACCGCAGGCCGGCCGCCGCGCGGCAAATCCGCGGATTTACCGCGCCCGTTACACGCGAATATCCTCCACGCACACGTTGACCTTCCCGACGGGAATGCCCGTCAGGTGCTCCACCTTGTAGCGCACGGTCTCGATGATCGAGGCGGCCACCGCGGCGATCGAAATTCCATATTCCACGATGATAAACAGGTCGATGTCCACCTTGTCGCCCGAGGTGCGGATCTTCACGCCCCGGCCCAGATTCTCCTTGCCCATCAGCTGCACGATGCCATCCGTAGAGCGCTTGGACGCCATGCCCACGATGCCGTAACAGTCCAGCGCGGCGTAGCCGGCCACGCGTACCAGCACATCGTCGTTGACCGTCACCAGACCGAGCTCGGTTGTGAATTTGCAATCCATGACTTGACCTCCATTCCAGGTATTGCGCCGCGACCGGTCTCTCGCCGGCGCGGAGCATGGGCAGATACTATTCCCACTTATTATCAGTATAACTGGTTTTTTCCGATTATGCAAGCAAATCGCGAAAAATCAAAGAAAGAACAGCGAATTTTCTTCGCGCGGAGGGACCGGCATGAAAAAAACGCGGCGGATTTCAGAAGTTTTACACGCCGCCCCCTTGCGTTTTGGCGCGAAGAATGCTATAATTCATATGTTTTGATGTGATATATCCCTTGAAGGAGGTGTGATAGAGTTATGAGAAAGTTTTGTGAGGTCTGCGGCAAGGGCGTCGTCTATGGAAACAACGTCAGCCACTCCAACCGCAAGACGCGCCGCACCTGGGCTCCGAACACGCAGAAGGTAAAGGTGCTCGTGAACGGCGTTCCGAGGAGCATGACCGTGTGCACGCGCTGCCTGCGGAGCAACAAGGTTGAGCGCGCTCTGTAAAGCGCTCGGAGGCAGTCATTGAAAATCCACGGATTTTGAATGAGAAATGAGGGCGGCGGACGCGCGGCCCCTGTGCTTCTGGAAAAACAAATCCGACGCGAATGTCGCCGGATTTGTTTTTTTTGCGCCAAAAACCCCGGCGGGGCTTTCCCCGCCGGGGTTCGGTATATGATTCAGCGGCGTCCACCGTCAGACGCTCGCCCGGCCTGACCGGCGCTCATGGCTCTCTTTCTAATGTAAAATTATTTCGCGGCCGCTTCCTCGTCTCGGTGCTCCATCGCCTTGGCGCGGTTGATGGCGCAGAGGATGCCCTTGATCGAGGCCATCGAAATATTGTGGTCGATGCCCACGCCGAAGATGTCCCGGCCCTGCTTGTCGCGCAGCTGAATGTAGGCCACGGCCTTGGAGTCGGAGCCGGTGCTGATGGCGTGCTCCTTGTAGTCGATGAACTCGTAGCGATCCATGCGCTCGCCGTGAATGGCGTTGAAGAACGCGTCGATCGGGCCGTTGCCGTCGCCGGTGACCTCGAACACCGTGTCCTTATGCTGCAATTTGCCGTAGAAGTGGGAGTGCGCCACGCCATCCACTACGTCCGCGTTGAGCTTGTTGCTGATCAGGCGGTACGGGCCGGCAACCTGCAGGTATTCCCGCTCGAACAGGCTGTAGATCACGTCGGGCTTCAATTCCACGCCGCGTTCGTCGGATTCGCGCTGGACGATCGCGCCGAACTCCGGGTGCATGGCCTTGGGCATGTCGAAGCCGAACTTGTGGTTCATGATGAACGCCGCGCCGCCCTTGCCGGACTGGCTGTTGATGCGCACCGGCTCGTAGCTGCGGCCCAGGTCGCTGGGGTCGATGGGCAGGTAGGGCACCATCCACTTGTCCGTGCCGGTCTCCTGCATGTAGTTGAAGCCCTTGTTGATGGCGTCCTGATGGCTGCCGGAGAAGGCGGTGAACACCAGATCGCCCGCGTAGGGCTGGCGCTCGGGCACGCGCATCTTGGTGCAGCGCTGATACATGTCGATCACGCGATCCATGCGGCTGAAATCCAGCTCGGGGTCCACGCCCTGGCTGTACATATTCAGTGCCAGCGTGATCAAATCGACGTTGCCGGTGCGCTCGCCGTTGCCGAACAGGCACGCCTCCACGCGCTCGGCGCCGGCGATCAGGCCCATCTCCGCCGTGGCCACGCCGCAGCCGCGGTCGTTGTGGGGATGCAGCGAGATGATCGCGCGCTCGCGGCCGGGGAGCGTGCGGATGAAGTATTCGATCTCGTCGGCGAAGCGGTTGGGCATGCAGTTCTCCACCGTGGTGGGCAGGTTCAGGATCACCGGGTGCGCCGCGTCCGCGTGCAGATGATCCAGCACCGCGGCGCAGATCTCCACCGCCGCGTCCATCTCCGTGCCCATGAAGGACTCGGGGGAATACTCAAACCGCAGGTCCATGCCGGAGGCCAGCACCGGCTGGGCCATCTCATAGATCAAATCGGCGGCGTCGGTGGCGATCTTCTTCACGCCCGCCACATCCGTGCGGAACACCACCTGGCGCTGCAATGTGGACGTGGAGTTGTAGAAGTGGAAGATCACGTGCTTTGCGCCCTGAATGGCCTCGAAGGTCTTTTTGATCAGATGCGCGCGCGCCTGCACCAGCACCTGGATGGTCACGTCGTCGGAGATGTGGCCGCCCTCGATCAGCTCGCGGCAGATGGCGTAGTCCGTGTCCGAGGCGGATGGAAAGCCGATCTCGACCTCCTTGACGCCGATTTCGTCCACCAGCATGTGGAACATCTCCAGCTTCTCCGTCATGTTCATGGGATCGATCAGCGCCTGATTGCCGTCGCGCAGATCCACCGAGCACCAGATGGGCGCCTTCGTGATGGACTTGTCGGGCCAGGTGCGGCCCTCGATGGGCTGGGGCGTGAACGGAATGTACTTCTCAAAGCCTTTCATCGTCAATTCTTCCTCCCTGTTCCGGGTTCCGGGACATAAAAAACGCCCCGACCCACTTTCATGCGTCAGGGGCGTGTATACACGCGGTACCACCCTGCTTTGACAGACGCTTGCGCGTGCTGTCCTTTGCGGCCTCCAACAAGGCCCCGGCCCGTAACGCGGCCGACGCGGACGCGCCTAACAGAACCATCCTTCAGCACGCCGGCTCCGGGAAGAGCTATCCATTCCGCGCCATCCGCCGGCTCGCACCGCCCGCCGGTTCTCTGAAGGCGCGCGCGGAATCTTATTTCCCTTCATCGCCTGTAGATGTATTATAGTATACGAAAACGCAACTTGTCAATGCCCCGGCGCGGTCAAAGCACAAACTTAATGAATCAAAATCCGTCAAAACGCATGGATGCCCGGTCCATGCGAACCGGGCATCGCGGCGTGTCGAAAAAGTCTTTTCGACACTTGCACGGGAAATCTAAAGATTTCCCGTGCGAAGGTTGGAAACCCGTTGGGTTTCCAAGTCTGCCCTGAAGGGCAGGCCGACTTGGTCAAATCAAAGATTTGAGCAAGTCGCCGTAGAAGAGGACTGCGGTTTCCTGAATTTCTCACGAAATTCCGCGCGGAAACCTGACCGTAGGTATCGTTTTTGTCTGCATTTCACTCCGACAAAAACCAAATCCGACGCACAGGTCGCCGGATTTGATTGAACAGGGTCAACGTCGTAAAGTTTTTGACAGACTGTGATGCCCGGTCCATGCGGGCCGGGCATCGGCTTGAGAAGTATTTCAGCGCTTCACGCTCAGCGCGGCCTTCTGGCCGTTGATGTTCCACTCCTTGGCGTAGGCTCCCTCGGGCGCGCCGCCGGCGGTCATGGCCGTCGCCAGCACGGCGGAGGCGATTTCGTCCGCGTTGCGCGCGATGACGTCTGCGAGCACGTCCGTGGTCGAATAGGTCACCTGAATCCGATCCACCACGTCGAAGCCGGCCTCCTTGCGCATGGTCTGCAGCTTGGAGATCAGCTCGCGCACGTAGCCCTTCTCGATCAGCGCGGGGGTCAGGTTGGTGTCGATGACCACGGTCATGCCGCCGTCGCTCTCGGCCACGAAGCCGGGCTTCTGGGCGGGGGAGATCAGCGTGTCGTCGCGGGTGAGCTCCACTTCGGTGCCGTCGATCTCGAACTTCCAATTCTCGCCGCGGTCGAACGCATCCACCATGGCGCTGCCGTCCACTTCCTTCAGATACGCGCCGATCTTGCCCAGGAGCTTTCCGTACTTCGGGCCGAGGGTGCGCATCTGGGGCTTGATCTGGTAGGCGGTGAAGGCGCGGGCGTCCTCAATGAACTCGACCTTCTCCACGTTCAGCTCGCCGCGAATCAGCGCCGCGCAGGCGTCGGAGAGCTCCGCGCCCTTGACGTAGAGCGTACCCAGCGCCTGTCTCACCTTGATATTGGCGGTGCTGCGCGCCGCGCGGCCCAGCTGCACGGCCTGCATGACCTCCTCCATCTGCGCCTCCAGCTCGGGATCGATCCACTTCTCCTCGCAGGCCGGGAAGTTGGAGAGATGCACCGACTCCGGCGCGCCCGCCACGTTGCCAGCGACCAGATTCTGATACATCGACTCCGCCATGAACGGGATGAACGGCGCGCAGACGTGCGCGAGCTTCGTCAGCACCGTGTAGAGCGTATCATAGGCGGCCAGCTTGTCGCCAGTCCAGTCCTTGCCCCAGAAGCGGGACTTGCTCAGGCGCACGTACCAGTTGGACAGCTCGTCCACGAAGCTCTGGATGGCGCGAGCGGACTCGGTGATCTTATACTGCTCCAGGCCCTCGTCCACGGTCTTGATCAGCGTGTTCAGCTTGGAGAGCGCCCACTTGTCCATCAGCGTGTAGTCCGCCGGGTTCGCCTTGTGCACCTCGGGCTGGTAATCGTCGATGCTGGCGTACATGGCGAAGAAGGCGTAGGTGTTCCACAGCGTGCCCATGAACTTCGATTGCAGCTCGCTGACCAGATCGCCGGAGAAGCGGGTGGGCAGCCAGGGCGCGCTGGAGGCGTAGAAATACCAGCGCACGGCGTCCGCGCCCTGCTTGTCCAGCACCTCCCACGGATCGACCACGTTGCCCAGATGCTTGGACATCTTGCGGCCGTCGGCGTCCTGCACGTGGCCCATGACCAGGCAGTTCTTGTAGGAGCTCTGGTCGAAGATCAGCGTAGAGATCGCGATCAGCGAGTAGAACCAGCCGCGCGTCTGATCGATGGCCTCGGAGATGAAGTCCGCCGGGAAGCGAGACTCGAAGATCTCCTTGTTCTCGAAGGGATAATGCCATTGAGCGAACGGCATCGAGCCGGAGTCGTACCAGCAGTCGATGACCTCCGGCGTGCGGTGCATCTTCTTCCCGCACTTCGGGCAGGTGATCGTCACTTCGTCGATGTACGGGCGATGCAGCTCAATGTTGGGATCGACGTTGTCGCCCAGCTCGATCAACTCCTGACGCGAGCCGATCACGTGCTGGTGACCGCACTCGCAGACCCACACCGGCAGCGGCGTGCCCCAGTAGCGCTCGCGGGACAGCGCCCAGTCGATGACATTATCGAGGAAGTTGCCGAAGCGGCCGTCCTTGATGTTCTCGGGCATCCAGTTGACGGTCTGGTTGTTGGCCATCAACTGATCGTGTACGGCGGTCATGCGAATGAACCAGCCGCCGCGGGCGTAGTAGATCAGCGGCGTGTCGCAGCGCCAGCAGAAGGGATAGTCGTGCTCGAACTCCGGCGCGGAGACCAGCTTGCCCTCCTTCTCCAGATCGGCCAGGATCAGCGGATCAGCCTTCTTGACGAAGGTGCCCGCCCAGGGCGTCTCCTTGGTCATGTTGCCCTTGGTGTCCACCAGCTGCAGGAAAGGGATGTGGTTCTTCTTGCCCACGCGGTTGTCGTCCTCGCCGAACGCCAGCGCGATGTGGACGATGCCCGTGCCGTCGGACATGGTGACGTAGTCGTCGGCGATGACCGTCCAGGCGTTGGCGAAATCGGGGTCATTTTTCAGCGCTTCCACCTGGAAGTCGAACAGCGGCTTGTACTTCATGCCCACCAGCTCGCTTCCGGGGAAGGTGGTCTTGTTCTGAACCTCCGCGCCCTCGCCGAGGATGTTCTCGATCAGCGCGTCGCCCATGATGATGGTGCGGCCGTCATAATCGAACCTGGCGTAGGTCTCGTGGGCGTTGACGCACAGCGCGGTGTTGCTGGGCAGCGTCCAGGGCGTGGTCGTCCAGGCGTAGATGTAGGTGTTCTCCTCGCCCGCCACCTTGAAGCGCACCACCGCCGAGCGCTCGCGCACGGTCTTGTAACCCTGGCTGACCTCATGGCTGGACAGCGCGGTGCCGCAGCGCGGGCAGTAGGGCACGATCTTGTGACCCTTGTAGAGCAGGCCCTTCTTGGAGATCTCCTTCAGGCTCCACCACTCGGATTCGATGTAGTTGTCCTCGTAGGTAACGTAGGGATCCTCCATGTCGCACCAGAAGCCCACGCGGTCGGACATCTCCTCCCACATGCCCTTGTACTTCCAGACGGACTCCTTGCACTTCTCGATGAAGGGCTGGATGCCATAGGCCTCGATCTGATCCTTGCCGTCCAGACCCAGTTGCTTCTCGACCTCCAGCTCCACCGGCAGGCCGTGGGTGTCCCAGCCGGCCTTGCGCAGCACGTTCTTGCCCTTCATGGTCTGATAGCGCGGAATCAAATCCTTGATGGCGCGGGTCTCGATGTGGCCGATGTGGGGCTTGCCGTTGGCGGTCGGCGGGCCGTCGAAGAAGGTGAAGGTGGGCGCGCCCTCGCGGAGCTTGACCGACTTCTTGAAGATGTCGTTCTTCTTCCAGAAGTTCAGCACTTCCTTCTCGCGGGCGAGAAAGTCCATCGAAGTGGAGACCTTTTCAATCATTGGTGCATTCCTCCCAAATAATATGCGCCTTCATCCTCATGGGACGAAGGCGCTTCGCGGTACCACCCAAATTGACGCGGCGCGAAGCCGCATCCCCTCAAATCCGCTGTAACGGGCGACCCGGCGGAGCCTACTCGCTGATGAAGCCGCACCGCGGCCGCTTTCGATCCGCTGCTCGGAGGCGATTCCCCATGGCCGCTGCCCGCCGGACTTTCACCAACTCCGGCTCGCTGTGCGGCGCGCTCCCACGGGCACTCCTCGTCAAAGCAATTCTCCTTATTATTATAGCCGCTCCCGGGCCGCTTGTAAAGCCCGAGCGGGAATTTAACGCAAGCGCACTGTAGGATTACAATACATATTGGAAAGGAGAAGAAGAAAAAGGAGAGGGCCTGGACACATCTGTTATTGTTGAAGTTGCGAAACAAAAACGAACGGAAGGAGTCCAGACCCTCATGACCAGTATAACACAAAATATGCGCTCCCGGCAATCCCTGATGAAGTATGCGCAGATGTAGGACTACAATACATATTGGAAAGGAGAGGAGAAGAAAAGAGGGACTGGACACATCTGTTATAGTTGAAGTACCACCAACAACATGCAGGAAGGAGTCCAGTCCTCCATGACCAGTATCATCCATGGTGACAGTAATAATATCGTCAATGTCAACTATGTCCAGACGATGGCCCCCCTGTACCCTCACGCCACGCTGACCGTCCTGCCCGGCGGTGGCCATGGCTTTGAAGGCCAGAATGAACTGGACGCGCTGGCCTACACCTATGCTTTCATCATGAATCACATCGTCGAATAATTCCAGCTTGCGTGGCATACAATGAAGGCGCAGGAGTTTATTGTAGATGGTATAAAAGCATATGTACAGTTTGGAGTAACGAGGGGAGTAAATTATAGATCAAATGAGTTCCCATTAAAGCTGAATTCATCACTTGTATTAGATTTCGAATCCACGAATGATTAGTCGGATTATTCGGTCGTCAATTATATGGGTTAAACGAAAAAGAACTAATCTATTCAGAAATGGGAAAGCGGCTCGCTGTTCAGCGAAATCATTTTGCACACGGAGATTTAGATGAAGAAATAATTACTGACTCACTCCTAGATTTGATGTTTTTGGAGTATATCATCTATGCTATGCAATTAAAGCATTATGGAGTAAGCAACCGTTGCATTCAAATGGCTATTAACGATTTATTTCATCGAAACATCTCTGATACGAATTTCCAAAAAGATGACACTTCGACATCAAAGTAAGAAAATCCCTCTGCGTTCCAAGAGATACGCCGAGGGATTGTTTTTTGGGTCATAACGTCCCGCAGAGCTTTTCAAACAGCGGGAGATAGGTTTGCATGATCTGCTCAAAAATCTGCTCTACCTGCTTCTCGCTGTACATATGCGAGCTCAGATTTCGGGCTTGCAGGAGAGAGAACCAGGTTGCTTCGTCGTCGATCAGGCCGGCAGCGTAGGCTTGGCGCATGGTGGCTTTGGGGCTGTCGATGTTGACGTAGCCATCCTCGAGGAGCTTCTCGCGGCAGGCCTTCCAGGCAAGCTCGGTCGTGAACTCGAAGCGCTGGATCACGCCGTCACGGACGACGGTGCTGGGGGTGGCTTTGGATTCCTCGACGGCTTCCTTGAGGCGTTGAAGGGCCTGGGCGAACTGCTGCTGTTTGTGTTCGAGGCGTTCCATCAGCGTGACACCGTCCTTTTCAATCTCGCGGAGGAGAGCGGGATCTGTATCCTTCCTGATGGCTATCATATCACACTTCAGCAGCGTAGGCAAGTCCTCGAGGGCGGAGAGGAAGGGCATCTCGTCGCGGGGGTGCAGGCCGTAGGCGGCGAGGTCGATGTCGCTGTTGGCGCGAAAGTCGCCTCGGGCGCGGGAGCCAAAGAGCACCAGCCTTGCGATTCCGAAGCGCTGCGCCAGAGCCTTGATCTGTTCGATCAGTGAATCGGACAAGCCATACATGTGTCGCATCTCCCAAAGTTGAAATCAAAGATTGAGGGGATTCGATTTCTCGAATCCCCTCTGGGTTGGTGGAGCATAGGGGATTCGAACCCCTGACCTCAACGATGCGAACGTTGCGCGCTACCAAACGTCCTGTACTTTATCCCCAATCCCCGAAAAAAGAGCTGACCGGCG